>JASMHZ010000003.1 GCA_030750465.1 Candidatus Peribacteraceae bacterium | reverse complement strand
CACACACCCGAGCGAGGAGCCAGTGGTCATTTGTTGAATAGCACGATCAGATGGCGAGCGAGTCCTCAGACTCGACTCGTCTCTGCGAGCCAACATCTGATTGTGCACATGCGCGACGAGTGAGCTGTGTTTGCCTTGATTTTTTCTTTGCTTCTTTCTTTTGTATTAAGACAAAAGAAAGAGGAATCCTTTTGGTTAAAAAGAAAGAACTCTACCCATCCTCTCCTTCCAATCAAGCTTCCTGGCAATTTCTTTTGCTGTCTGAGTTTTTGAACCTGGCTCATTAATCGCCTTTTCAATCGCATCAGCCATAGATTTCGAATCCCCTGGCACACAAAATTCTACAACTGACTCATCAACTATATCTCTAGCAGGAGGAATATCCGCACATACAATTGGCTTTCCTGCCGCCAAGTACTCAACAAGCTTAAGAGGTGATGTATCACGCATTATGAATGGATGATCTGTCGCGGGAGCGGGATAGACGCACACATCGCACTTGGAAATCGCTGATGGCACTTCTGATCTCTCGATTCTTCCTTCAAATCTTACATTTTCTGATAAGCCCAATGTATCCGCAAGTTCAGAATATGACTTCTTCCAGTCATCAGGCCCCCCGACTATCCATCCTGCAACCTTTGTACCTCGATCTTTTAATTCTTTGAATGCCCTGAGTAGTTCCGGAACTCCTTTTTCAATTTTATCCTGAGTTGCAAGCGATCCCACGTAACCGATTACCGGAACTTCATTGGAAACTTCCTGAAGATTCTGGAATTCATCAAAGTCCACACCATCCCCCTCCACAATAAGCTTGGATTCATCGACGCCTAACTTCCTGACCTCGTCGCGCATCGGCGAAGTCAAAGCAACAACCTTCTTGCATTTATTGCACATGCTGACGAACTTCTTCTTAAATTTCTTCGGAATTGTATGCAACTCCAAGACCACCGAAATGCCACTTGTAATCAGAGGCTTAAGAATAAGGGGAGATCTGACATACAAGATTTCAGCCTGATGATTTTGTAAGAATTTCTTAAGTTCCCTCCTATAAAAAAACATTGTAATTACCATCCAAAGAGGACCCGGAATCCACTTCTTTCCCAAAGCATCAAAATTCTTCAGCCTAACGAATTTAACAGAACCGGGAAGTCCGTAATACTCATGAATCGGCTGATTGATGTAATTCTTCGTATATGGAGCAACAATAGTCACATCATGTCCTATTTGCGCCATAGCCTTGCACACTGCTGCAATCTGCAAGCCATATGCCTTTTCTGCCGGGAAACGTGCATGAACGACGTAAGTAATCCTCATTTCTTGCTAAGAATATCTGATTAATTAATCATTGAATAACATAAACCTAACAATTAATTGTTAATTTTAGATTATCAATTGTCAATTTTTCTCTAACATACTCCTAAATGAGCTCGATTCTCTTCTTCGGCTTCTATGATCCTGCGTCCCCCCGCACGTGGACGCTGAAGCGTGAGTACGAGAAAGAAGGATTCAAAATACTTGAATGTCATACAACCAAGAAAGGATTCTTTCGAAAATGCGCAGATCTTATCAGGCAGTATAGGAAGCTTAAGAAAGAAGTCGATGAAGTTCTGGTCCTCTTCCCCGGCCATCACTTGATGCCGCTTGCGTGGACCCTGACTTTATTTTCAAAAAAGAAACTTTCATTCGATGCGTTTATTTCTGTTTACGATACGCTGGTTGCAGATCGCAAGCTTGTCGCTAAATGGAGTCCGAAATCCTGGTTTTATTGGTTTGTAGATTTTGTAAGTTGCCATTTGGCAGACGAGGTATTGATTGATACAAAAACTCACCGCGAATACTTCATAAAGAAATTCAAACTCCACCCAAAGCGAGTGAGAGTGGTTTACCTCGAAGCCATAACTGATATTTTCAAACCGAACCCGAACCCGAACCCGAACCCGCACCCGCACTTCGAAATCTTCTTCTACGGCTCCTTTATCCCACTACAAGGAATCGATGTAATTTTAAGAGCAGCTAAAATTCTGGAATCTGATCCTAACCTCCGCTTCACAATACTTGGAGGAGGACAAACCGAACCGGAAATGAAAAAACTTGCGGGAGAACTGAGCCTAAAGAACGTGACATTCAAACCTTTCGCGCCAATGAAAGAACTTCCTAGGTCTATTAATAATTCTGACCTTTGTTTGGGTATTTTCGGAGTTTCGGAAAAGACTCAACGGGTTATTCCACACAAAGTATTGGACTATTTAGCTTGCGGGAAGAAGGTGGTGACGGCCAGAACCCCCGGAATACTCGAAATATATGAAAATGACGAAAGAGTCATACTTTGTAATGCCGGGGATGCTGAAGATCTTGCGATGAAAATCAAATCAACCGCTCAGTTGCAGTCCTAAGGAAACTTCCAACACTCAAATAGTTTTCGAATGCCTCCCGTGCCTTCTTTTGCATACTAACGAACGTTTCCTCATCCAATTTTTCGTAGAATGAACTTACAATGCTGTCGATTTTGGAAGCATCTTTGTAACTGACTCTGATTATGAACTCATCATAATTGATTTTGTCTTCAAGAGGTAAAACACAATCAGTATCTATGAAAACCGGAGGACGCCCCAAGCTAAGAGCCTCATAAAATCTGTATGAATAGTTACCATCTCCCTTAACAGCTAATGGGAAATCAGAATCGATTATATTTTGTATGTACTCTTCCCTTCCCTCCTTTGGAGCAATCTTGATTGTATGCGGACTGCCGGAATAACTTTTTCGCAAAATAAAGTTTGCTTCAATAAGAGGAGTATCTTTAAGAGCTCTGCACGCCTTTTGCCTGAAAGTGAGTCCCTTTTTGTGAACTGCAAGATGAGATCTTATTAGTGCAAGACGCTTGAAGTCGATCAATAAATTTTTAGCTAAAGTTCCAAACCTATTTTTGTGATTCTTATATCTTGCCCAACCGCAGAAACCAACGACAGGAGTTTTTGCCTTGTGCCTGATTACGAGTTCCCGCCCTTTCATCAAATCAGGCGTATAAGGCGGCATGATAATCTCGTTGTCTAACTTAAGATGCCTGTATTGCGACGTACGAAAGATGATTGAATTTGGTATATCCACTTCATCTGTATCATCCCCATGCCAAAAGACTATGACTTTCTTATTCAAATCCTGAGATAAGTCAGAGAGCTTTTGCAAATATGTCCCCTTCATTTTTATCTGAGGAAAATTGTGAGGACATAGAATTATATCCGCCTGAGTCGGATCCTGCACAATCTCTACAAAAGGATCTTTCAGGTCATCGAATGCCTCATTCAAAAACCCCATTCGCCCCTCATTCTCTGGTCTTCCTAGATTTGGATACAGGAGAGGGATGTGAGGAAGGCCGGGCAGAAGATCGCAATGAGCTTTGAGCATCCTCCAAGAATATACATCATTTAAGGAATCAGAGGAATCAGAGGATTCAGAAGAAACAAAAGAAAATCCTCTGAATCTTCTGCTTCTTCTGCTTCTTCTGCTTCTTTATCTGGTACAATGCCTCTCCAATGCCCGCCATCCAAAAAACCGCTAAGAAACTTAAAAGTTTCGTTAAATCAGAGGCTATTACTCACAGAGGAATGACTATCCCCGCAAAGCATTTGCGCTTCGGAGGATCAAATTTTATCGATGATGAAGCATTTTTGTCTTCCGGAGAGCAAGAAGCCCAGCGTCTGCAAAGCTCATTCGGCCTGAGCAGAAATATGGCTTTGCTTGATCTTGGTTGCGGGCCGGGCCGTCTTCCAATTGGTATCCTGAGCGAGATAGGAGAAATACGTGCGTACCGTGGAGTGGATGTAAGCCAGACTCCGATTGAGTGGTGCTCTAAGTACATAGAAAAGGAACATCCAACTTTTCAGTTTACTCATATGGATATTAAGAACGAGAGATATAATCCATCTGGTTCCAGTTCGGTCGGGCTTCCGTTTCCTGACGCAAGTTTTGATGTGATTTACTTGTACTCGGTATTTTCACATATGAAGACGCCTGATATTCAAGCTTATTTAACCGAGTTCAAAAGGCTTCTTAAAACCACAGGAAAAGTATTCCTGACTGCATTCACCGAAGATAACGTGCCTGAGATGGAAGAAAACCCTCCAAATTATAAACAGGATTGGAAAGGAGCTCTGCATTGTGTGCGATATGAAAAGAAGTTCTTCAAAAAGTTACTTAAAGGTTACGGATTCACAATCGATAAATTGAAGTATGGGACTGAAACTGACGGACAAAGTGGGTTCTATATTTCGAGTGTGTAGTGTGTAGTGAGTAGGATTAAAAAAATCAACTACTCACTACCAACTACTCACTACACACTCTATCATTTCCTCATGGCCTACCGATACGTCACCATACTCCCCCGTGCATTCAAGCGCTTTTGTATCGTTAAGGCTATTAGAACCGGTGTACCAACCGCCTTTTATTACATGAGGAGGAAGCCTTTGCCTGAGTCGGGAAAGCCCGCACTCTTCACAATGAACATTCTTCCACCGATGATGACAGTGTGGTATCACTTGGCAACTAAGTATCTGGGTGACCGAGTTGATATAACTATTTTTGATTCATCCGGCAAATTAAATCCAAAAGAATTCCCCAAAGCGCGATTGCATAAGTTTTTGAATTTCTATGCCGCAACCAAGTCAGAAGAATTCCTCAGGCACATTGCTAAAAATAGAAAGATAGGATGGATTTGCGATGATGATATGTTTTTGCTCAGTGGTGAAGCAGTTGATGTTGTTGAAAAGGAGTTTGCTGACCCCAGTACTGCAACAGTCAGCTTCCGCCACCGCAAATGGTGGGAATTTGATATTGATGGGAAAAGGATTCCACCAAGTTCAAGTTACTGCATTGCTTTCAACCGTGAACTCGTTTTCGAAAAAGAGAATTTACACTTAGGTCCATGTGATGGAAACACACATTCAGGCATATCCAAGAATCCAACCAGATACGATACTTTTGATAAGGCCAATGAAGAACTTCTTAAAAAAGGTTATCGATGCTACATAGTTCCGGAAGGGGAACAGAAGAAATATTGGGCAGGCTTCTCCGGCCTCAGTGGCCCCGTGATGCTACTGAATTACTTTAAGAAACCGGAGCAGACCCTCTCGTACTTTACCGAACCTCCAAATGAAAAATGGAGCAGTAATATGCTCTTTGGCGTTCTTTCTGGAATGATTTCTATATGCACTATTCAGGAGCTTTATACAAAGATCAAAGGAAATCCTTATCCCCTCAGGGCTCTTCCAAGTAGAGATGAACTAATGAAGCTATATGAGGAAAAAAGGCCACATATGCGCGAGGATCAGACGATTGAGGAGGTTGAGGAGACAAGCAGGAGGCTGAGGGAAGCAATCTAATCCTGTCAACAACTATGTAGGTATGTGCGCACATACCTTCTTTCAACATTCTACCATTCGCGCGAATGGTTCCTTTAGTGACACACTGTTACTAGTCAACTAATCAATTGATTAGCTTACTATACAAATTGAAGTTTTACTTCATCTCCTCCACCAACCTCCCCACCAATTTCCCGAGGCTGTGGCCTTCAATAACTTGCTGACGTAGTTGCTCTGACAACTTCGCTCTTTCATCATTCGATAATCCTAAAACCTCATTCGCCCTCTCCCCCATCTCTTCATCTATACTTAAGCCTTCCGTGGGAAGAACATGGCCAGCAGCTTTGGATGAAGATATCGTCAAACATCCAACTGACATCGCTTCAAGTACAATTTTGTCGAGTCCTCCTCTGCACGCATGCAACATCAACTCAGATCTTTGCAGAAGATTCCTGACCTCCTCATGAGTCATTTGTTTTATTTTAACTCGATCAGCAATTCCTAGTTCATTCATAAGCTTCTTCAAGCTTTCTAACTCCACTTCATCATCTTTTCTTATCGTAACTCCTGCAATTTCCAATCTGTAATCAGATGGAAGTTCCGAAAAAGCCTTAAGAATAACTTCGAAGTGTTTTCTTTTTGTAATTCTCCCAACACTAGAAACTAAACCTTTTTGGGTCACACCTGAGGGTTTGAAAAACTCCGTATCAATCCCATGACCCGTGATTACTCTTTTTTTTGAGGAGCGCGGAAGTCCGTACTCGGTAGCTGAGAATACTTTTTTAACTAATCGAAGCGAAATCGGCAGAGTCCATCCTCCTCCGCGCGCCTCGTACCAAAGGTAAACTTTCTTTCTGAGTATGAACCAATTGAAAAATCCAAGAACTACCCAGACCGGAGTCATGTGCACCAAAACACAATCATAATCATGCCTGAGTAACCATTGTAGTTTCCAGAATTTTAGAATCTGACTTAATTTTGAAGCTCCTGACTCTTTTCCCATTGAGTGGATCTTGATGTTATCAGGCAAGTCGTAATCTCCCTTCATTTGCCCTATCACATGTATCTGATCGCAATGTAAAGCAAATTCCAGAAGCCAACCATGAAAGAATCCGAGTATGGGATCGGATCTATCGACCTTTTGTGTGATTATCATCAATCGCATAATGATTTAAGAAAATCAGCATACGCCTTAACAAGATTTTTTCTCTCATAAATATCCATTATTTTCCCGGCTTCCTTCCCCATCTTTTTTCTAAGCTTTTCGTCCGCTAACAAAGATTCTATTTTTTCAGCCATATCATCAGGTTCTCCGTTTGTAATAATACCGTTTACTCCATCCTCGATAATCTCCGGAACAACACCTACAGGAGTTGTAATCACTGGCATCTCAACCGCCATTGCTTCCAATAAACTTCTTGGTCCCCCCTCACTTTGCGAAGGCATTACGAAAATTCTTGAGCTTAATAAAGCCCCCACAACAGTCTCTTGTGTTGGAAGCCAACCTAGAAAAGTGACCAGATTGTCCAGACCTAGTTTGCTCACTAGTTTTTCATGATTAAGCAGTTCCGGTCCGCTTCCAATAACTGCCAAGCGCACATTACTCAACTTGCTGACTGCGAGAATCAAATTTTCCAATCCTTTATTTGGAACCAATCGGCCGCAGAATACAACATCATAAATTACGGGAGGAGCATGATCTGTTGTAAGAATATCTCCGTCCAAATAGAAAGATGGGACTAAATTAATCTTGCTCTTTGGCACTCCCCATGTAAGAAGCTTTCCTCCGACCTCCTTGTTCACAACTCTAATTGCAGTCGCACTTTTGGCTGCACGCGGAAAATACGACTTGGAAGTCATCTTTCCGATTCTTTCGGACGTAGTTACAGCTTTTGGATATCCCACAATATGGTGAACCTCAAGTGCATAAGGAATATTCATTTTCTTTGCCAACTTCTTGGCTCCGATTCCATTGTAAAAGGGAGGATATTCGTGAACCGTCATGACATCGTGCCCGAATGCTTTGATAAGCTCCTTGCCTTTTTTAACTATCCATCTTGGCTGCCTAAGTAAACGATTCGGGCATGGATGGAAAAACACGGATCCACCAATAAGCGCCGATTCTCCAGCTTTTGACTTAGATTCCCCTTTTAGCCGCGGAATAATGATCTGAGGCGTAATTACATCAATCTGATCAAAATGCTTTCTAAGTTCCTGAAGCGTGTACCAAAAAGCTCCTTGCTTGCGCTGTAGAATGGATCGGTCGCCTGAGATCATTAGTAATTTCATCTTCAAGACTCATTAAAAAGATTCATGTGTTCTTCTGCAACCTCTTTCCACCCTCTTTTGAGGGTCAGGTTGCCTGTCACATCCGCAATATCGGAATAATTCTCCTGCATTTCTTTGATTGCATTGATGATATCTTCGGGAGTTGAAAGATTTCTGAGTACCATTGCTTCACTTAGAGCAGGACTAAGTCCTGTTTCTTCCGTAAGTAGAACAGGAAGTCCGTTTGCTCGCGCCTCAAGTGCAACATTCGGGCTGATTTCTGTTATTGAAGGAATAACCATCAAATCATGCCCTGCAAATACCTTTATCTTTTCTTCGCCGTGCACAGGAGACACAAACATAATTCTGGTTCCGGCGGAACCGGCGAGTTTCATTAGTTCTTTTTTCTTTGGACCATCTCCAACCAATGTAAGCCTTACGTTCGCCATTTGTTTAACCGCTTCAACTAGAGACTTTAAGTTTTTAAATCCTACTAACCGTCCCATGAACAATAAGCTGAAGGGTTCGCGCTTTACATGTATTTCAGTATGTCCTTCGGGCACCGCATTTTCTATTACTGAGTGAGAAGGAAGCTTCTTGAAATTCTCTTGATATAATTTCTGTTGAAACTCGGTTGAAAAAACAACATGATCAAAATTCTTAAGAATCCATCCGACAACCGACAACCGACAACCGAAAACCTTAGATCGTTTCCCATACCATCCCCCTAACCCTAACCCTCCCCCTAAAGCTGTATACCGTTCCCAAAAGAAATCACCGCCTAACCTTAGAATCTTTCTTGGCTTTTTGAGTCTCGCGATCTTAACAGGAATGCCACAACTGATTGATGAAAATGCATAAACAATATCGGCATCAGATCCAACTTTCTTCAATGCCTTCGCATACTTAAACCACCGCAGAACTGGTAACCCAATCGATACTCTTTCGATCTTTCGATCTTCCGATCTTTCGTTCTTTTTATCATATGTAACCACCACCACCTCATTCCCACCCTGACGTAACTCCTCAGCCAATTGTTTAACGTATGTTGCCGGCCCTCCGATATCCGGAGGATATATTCCCGTTGCTAAGACGATTTTCATATTTATTAGGATACACGATTTGAGTACCACTCGATTGTTTTTTTCAGTCCTTCCTCGAAATTTACTTTAGGACTCCACCCGAGTGCTTTTATTGAGCTTGAATCAAGTGCATATCGGAAGTCGTGTCCCGGACGGTCAGTTACAAATTCAATAAGATCATGAGGTTTTCCAAGTTCATCCAGAACTTTCTTTGCAGTTTCTATGTTTTCTCTTTCTGAATCAGCGCTAATTAGATATATATTTCCATCCTGACCATTGCCCAAGACTAACTCCACTGCATCCGTGTGGTCCGTAACATAAAGCCAATCGCGCTTCTGCTTCCCTTCTCCATAAACAGGAATTGGCTGGTCTTTTAATGCACTCCCGATTACAACTGGTAAAAACTTTTCACTTGCCTGATGCGGACCGTAGTTATTTGTGCAACGCGTGATGCGCGCGCGTATTCCGTACGTATGAACAGCAGCAAGTACCAGATAATCTCCCGCAGCTTTGGATGCTGAATATGGATTGCATGGGTTAAGTGCAGTTTCGGTTGTGCAAGGAGGCTGGCCGTCTGCAAGTCCTCCATAAACTTCATCAGTTGAAATGTGCAGAAGCAGAACTTCCGGATATGCCTTAACAACTTCGATTAGACTTTGAGTTCCAATTACATTTGTGTGCAAGAAAGGCGAAGCTTCTTTGATTGAATTATCTACATGGGTCTCCGCCGCAAAGTTTACAATCACTTCTATCTGATGATTTTCGACAAGCTGATTTACTAGACGCTGATCTGCGATGTCTCCGTGAACAAATTCGATCTTATCTGCGATTGAGTCTAAGTAACTTCTGTCCCCCGCATATGTAAGCTTATCCAAAATCACCAGCTTATCCTCAGGCTTCAGCTCCGCATGTCTAAGTGCGAAGTGAGAACCAATGAATCCTGCCGCTCCTGTTATTAGTAGATTCATGGTTCTATTATTCCTTAATTTTAGTTGCCAATCGACAAATTAGCCAATAATCTCTGCCCAATGAAAGGAGTTCTTATTTGCGGCGGTACAGGATCGCGTCTTCGTCCCCTGACGAACGTCTTCAATAAAAGCCTGCTTCCGGTGTATCACAGGCCTTTGATCTTATATCCGCTTGAAATCATGCAAAAAGCGGGAATAGAGCAGGTTATCGTGATTACAGGAACCGAGCATATCGACCAAATCACCCGATTCCTTGGCTCAGGATCCAGATACGGATGCCGATGCACATATAGGGTTCAGGAGGATCCAAAGGGTATTGCTCAAGCTCTTGGAATGGCAGAGGAATTCGCAGCTGGAGATAGTGTTTGTGCCATTCTTGGCGATAACGTGTTCTTCGACGATCTATCCCCCTCTATCAAATCTTTCCAAAACGGAGGACATGTGTTCCTAAAAGAAGTACCTGATCCGGAAAGATTCGGCGTTGTTGAAGTTGATGGAACTTTAGTTAAGTCTGTTGAGGAAAAGCCACTGCAGCCAAAGAGCAATTTGGCACAAACGGGATGTTATCTTTATGACAACAGATGCTTCGATGTTATCAAAAACTTGAAGCCTTCACCTCGTGGAGAACTTGAGATTACTGATGTGACGAGATGGTACTTAGATCAGAACGAACTTGGTTACACGGTCCTGAACGATGAGTGGGTCGATGCAGGAACTTTCGAAAGTTTGTTCAAGGCCTCGGCCTTGGTTAGAAATAAAGAAAGACTAATTGTTGATGGAGCTAAAGATGAGGCCTTGAAACAATCGACAGTCAACACGTCTCGTTAAAGCGAGACTGTCAACAGTCAACTTATTGTTGATTGTTGATTGTCGAAAGCGCCGTAGGCGCGTGTCGATTGTTAATAGTTAATTCAATCTTTGATTGCTTCCATATATACCTGTGCATATTCTTTAGCAATCCTCCCCCAGTCATACTTTTGAGCATTCTTTTTGCCAGCTGAGGATAGTTTAGATCGTTGTGACGGATCTTTTAGGAGTCTTCCAATAGCTTCAACAGCCATATCAATATTATCGGGCTTAATTAAGATTCCATTTGTTCCATTTTGGACTATGTCTGGAATTCCTCCGGTTTTTGTTCCTATGACTGCACATCCTGCAGCTTGTGCTTCCAAGAACACATTTCCCAAAGCTTCTGATCTGGAAAGACCGCAGAAAATTTCCGCCTGCGCGTACTCCTTATAGACATCAGGCGGGGCAACATAACCCTTGAAGTGAACTCGCTCCGTAATTCCAAGATCTTGACTTAGTTTTGTAAGAATCTCTTTTTGTGATCCATCACCAACAATATTCAAATCCCAATTTTCTTGTTTAAACTTAGCGAGCGCTTGCAACAAAATATCAACCCCCTTCTGAGGTTCCAGTCTTCCTACAAATAGAATTCTTCCCTTAATCTTTTCATACCATCCAAGTGCACTTTCTATTTCTTCTGAATTTACCCCATTTGGAATAAGAACAGCATCATTCCTTCCAACTGATTTTGCATAATTAACAAGTGCAGAACTGATTGCAGTTACTTTGTGCGGTGATTTTGTAATTTCTTTTTTCTTAAAACTCCTGTTCGTTGTTTGTAACGTTAGAATTCTTTTGGCTTTAAAAACTATTACTGAACTATGCATTAGTGCTTGCCCAGCAAATGTCTCCAGAATTGCGTGAATAATATCAGGTTTAAGTTTTCTGGCAGCCAAGGGGGCCAAGAATGGAAACAGCCACTTATCGAACTTGGAACCAAACCCTACCCTGATGACAGGTATATGCCCCTGAAGCATGTCTTTCTTTGGAAGATTGCGTCTTAGTCTGGATGTAATAATCGTGAAATCAAAGTCATGCTTGAGCCTGAGCGGCACTTCCTCCGCGCAAGCCTCTGCCCCGCTTCGGAAGGGAGTAAGGAATGCCGAGTAGATGACGACTTTTGGTTTCATGAGGTAAATGACTCAAATAGCTCCTGATATTGCTTGCCAACGATCTTCCAATCAAACGTTTCCTCAATTCTTTTATGCGCGTTCTCGCCCAAAGACTTTCTCTTCGCAGTATCTTCGATAAGTTTCCTAAGATGGGACTTAAGAACTTCTCGGTCTCCGGGAGGATAAAGCAATCCGCTAACTCCGTTCTGAATTAGATAACGATTTCCACCGACTTCTGTCGCAATACATGCGCACTCAGCTGACAGTGCTTCCATAAGCGCATTGCTTAAGCCTTCTGAATAACTTGGTAAGACAAATATCTCTGAGTTACCAAGAATTTCTGATACATCATCACGAAGCCCTGTAAACACAACCTCATCACGATACTTTCTGACTAGCGGATGCCCTTCTTTGTACCAACCTACAACTTGAATCTTGATATCAGGATATTCTTTTTTGATTGCAACTGATGAAGCCAAGAAATCATCAACTCCTTTAACGGATTCCAATCTTCCTACATAAGTAATTGTCATCTGACCTTCAGACCTTACGACATTACGACTTTCTGACTGAATACCTGTAGGTATAACTTCAACTTTTTTATTAATTCTAAGTATCTTCAGAATTTTTTCTGATTGAGGATGAAATGTAACAACTTTCGAAGCAAACAAAAGTATCAACCACCCTGCAGTCCATGCATAAATCGCTGCACACGCTTTTGGAATCAAACTCCTAGGCCACCATGTAATTCCAACCAGTGCATCAGTTAGTAAAATGACCTTCTTTCCGGTTAGCCTGAGTAAGATCAAAGAAAATGATGACCAAAATAAAATCTTATTCACAACAATCACATCCGGCCTTTCATTCTTGATAATACGTCTGACGAATCCCGTAAATCCAAAAGCAATTCCATAGTTCCATGGGTCAGGAATAAACAAATCCTTCTTCCTGTAAATACTCAAAGTATCAGAAACAACCTCAGCTTCGATTTTCTGACCTTTCATGCTTTCGTTCTTTCGTTCTTTCGATCTTTTCCCTCCCATGCATGCGACAATCACCCTGTATCCAAGCTTCTGCCAAAGCTCAGCAAGTTTGACCGTGCTAACCATCCATCGATGCTCCTCTTTCCAGTAAGGACTAATTAATAGAATCGTCTTCATCTGCAATATCTTAAAGTAAAAGAGGTAAAATAAAACAAAATAACTCCTTTATCTCTTTTGTCTCCTTTGAACCCTTTTACTCCTTTTCATCCTCATCCAATCCCGAATCCCTAAGAGCAATTTTCCTGACGATTCTCGTTTGTCTCTGCTCCATCTCTTCAAGCCGCATAACCAGATAGAACACAATGAAAAATAGAACCCCAAAGAATGTAATGAAGACAGCGTTTTCCCTATCTTTGATGCCGGTAACCGCGGACACCCAGTTCATCAAGTTCGGAAACATGGCAAGCGAAGCCACAAGCCCCCAGAATAAAGTCCACAAAATTCCCTCCCACATAGTTTTCTTTTTTCTACCTACCAAACTCCATGCATAAACAATTGCAACGACTGCAATAACCGGAGCAATGATTTGGTAGAAAGTAAGGTCCATGGTTACTAGAGTATACCGTCAAATTTCTTCAGTTACATTAGAATAATTAGTATTTTAGCTTTTAGCTTATAGCTTCGTTAGCTTCTGTTTGTGCCACTATTAAACTAGAAATATGAAAAGTTAATGAAGCTAAAAGCTATTAGCTATGAGCTAATAAATCATCTAAGAAAAGAACGAAGTAAAACCTTAAGAGCCGTCTTGATCCCATTCGCAAACGATTGCCCTTTTGCAAGCGTGTACTCGGAATATAGTACCTTAGTTGGAATTTGTTGCATCCTCCATCTGTGCTGTACCGTTTCACGGACAATTTCTGAACAAAATTCAAATCCGCTCATTTTTAAATCAATTTCTTCAATCGCTTTGGGGCCGAACGCTTTAAATCCACACTGGCTATCAGATACCCACTTTCCTGTGGTAAAGAAGGTGAGGATGTTGCCGCATCCGTTCGCAAATCTTCTTACAAAAGGAATACGGTTTTTTTGTCCGAACCTGTTTGCAAAGACAACATCTGCCCTTCCTTCTTTCAAAGGAGTAATAAGTGCCGGAATGTCTTTAGGATTATGCTGTTCATCTGCATCAATAGTAACAATGATTTCCGCACCCATTGCTCGCGCCGCGTCAATGCCAGTCATTGTTGCAGCTCCTGCTCCGCAATTCTCTACATGTTGAACGAGTTTAGCCCCAGCCTTCTCCGCATTTAAAGCCGTAGCATCAGAAGAACCATCATCAACCACTATCACCTCAGACACATACTGGCTGACGTCATTGATAACCACCTCAACGCGGGACTCTTCATTGTAAGCCGGAATGACTGCAATTGTTTTCATCAGAGCAAGGTTATCGCAGATTTGCCCTCCTGAAAACAATAAACTGCTTCTTATTAAGGTATCAGAATAAACGCAATCCCTCCTCCGGAATCACTAAGCACAACCTGCAAACCATTAGCAGGATCATTCACCCACTTAAGGAAAGTATCTACTTTCTGATGAAGTGTTCCATTTGGATCTTTCTCGATGGTTGCAGTATTCGTATCAAACACGATACTGTTGAACCCGAGCGCCTTTAGGCGTTCAAGAAGAAGTTTGCCATCGCGTTCCTGATACATGCAATTGAACAGATCAAGCTGATGATCCTGGATTCCGATGATCTCTAGATTGCGCGGTATAAAGTACGGAATAAACGTTCCCATTCTGTATAAGTACGGCCTGTCCGGGAAAACTTTTGCCCGTTCCAAAACAACATTTGCAACGTCGTTGTAATGCGGGACTGTTCGCTCAGTAAGAACATCCGCGGACGCTTTGCCCATAGGGTATTCGAGAAGATTTTTCTGAGTCTCGTATTGCCAGGTTCTAAACCCGAACATCATCAACAGTGCTATACCAATAAATACTCCAAGTATTGATCTACTGATTTTATCAGGCGCTTTAACAACCATAACTTCGACCAAAACAATGAGTCCCAAGAAAGTTCCCAGCCCATACCACGGAATTCCGTTTGCCAGAAACATCCACTCAACAAGCATAAATGCCGTGCCAAATGTAAACCATCGCAACCATTTTCCTTTATTCATCCAAAAGTAAGGGAGCAAAAGAAGCAATGGAAGAAGAAGCAGAACAAACGTGGTTGTAACGTAATAACCTGTGCTATCCAAATTCATCACAGTCCTCCATGGAAGCGTGAGGTAATGTCCCAATCCGTTCTCGAATCCCCAATATCTATCCAACTCTTCTACTCCTCCGGTTGGTTTACATAGAGGATGCGATATGTCTACAGCCAATTCCGGTGAAAGTTTTCTGACTATATACGGCTCTTTCAAGTCACTTGTACCGTAAGGATCCAGATACGGGGAAATGTAGTTGGGAGCTTTTATTTCAAAGCTCGGAATAATGTTCCCCTGCAGAATATTGTTATGCAGAATCCAAGGCGCCACCGAAAGGATAATTGCCGCACCGAATACGAATGAAGCTAGAAATGCATTTTTGAATCGCTTCCTGTACTTCCATGATGGTATAGCAAATATTATCAAGGCGATGACGATACTCACGTTTTTTACAACGTCCTGGGAAACAGGAAATCCTTCCCCGAATATTCTTTCTGAAGTCCTTCCAATATTCAAAAGCAAGGCGACTGACACGAATGCAACTCCAATTAATGAAGACCAGTGAAGCATTACTCCAAGCATCACTGCGCCAAGGGCTACAAAAACCATGACTGCAGTAAATTTGATTGCGAATGCGAATCCGGAAAATATTCCGGCGGCAATAAGCCAGGAAAGCGAATTTGATCTTTCCGAATTCTCATCTTCCGGCGGGAAAAGATAAATAAATACACAAAGTACGCTAAGCGTACCCATAAAGAAGACCGCGTTATCAATCTTCATATCTGCAAACGAGAAGTGCCCCACCATTGGCAATGTGTAATACATTAATGCAGAAAGTATCCCTTTGCCCTCGCCCAAATAGGTACGGGCAAAAGTATAGATTGCAAAGACTGCCAAAAGTCCGGCACTCCAGTTGATCATCATAGAAACCGATGCGCCCAAAGCTGTACTGTAACCGAATAGTAGATAACCAAGAGATGTTACATACTCCCAAAAGAATGGAGCCATAGAGAATATGAAGTGCCCGTAACTCACCATAAGCCTCGGCCTATTTAAGTAGCTTCCCAAATCATCCCACCCAATCGGGAACGGTCTTATTACCGAAAGGAAATTGAAGGCAACGTATGTGAGCAAAAGCCATGAAAGTAAAATAACCGGATCTTTCCATGACCTATCAAACTGCCATGAGGTAAACAGGAATTTCTTTATCCAATATCGCGCATGCTTGAATCCGATCAAAGGAATGGCAACAAGTAAACCCCATCCTGCAGGGGCCGTATAAAGCGGTAGCTTTGTATGCAAACTAATAACTGCCATAAACCACAGAATCGCGATTAGAAAACATGCTCCCAAGCTGACGCTTAACATGGATTCCAGGTATAGCTTTTTGGGTTTAAGCCTCATCCAACCCATCGCCATCTTTCCAAGCACCATCATCTCGAACAATAGAAGCAAGATAAAACCCACAAGAGGCATAGCTTTTGTAAAGAAGGACATATGTATGCATCTGTGCTTGAGCTTGTACGACCTGGCCCCATTATCGTACTGCCCTTCTAGATCCAGACATCCTTTCTCGTTTAATTTATCGAAGTTTGCCTTAAGCACAGCGAGTCCTTCTTCTCCGGTATTTTTATAAACCTGAGGAAGAGGTTCAACCATTCTCCTGGGCGGCGTATCTCCATGTTGATAATTGACTACTACTGCAAAGATTAACCAAAGTGATGCAACAAATGCTAAAACAAAATACCAAGGCCTCATCTTGAAGCGAAATCTCATTTTTCCGGTAGTAAATGCAATCCACCCAAGCCATAAAGCATATATACCTACACAAACTACCGCATACCACTTTATTGGAGCCATCCTGGAAAAAGTTCGTTCAAGAATGGGCCAAAAACTATGAAATCCCCTACAAATGGGAGCATTACCATTGCAGATCTTAAGAAGTTCATCAAATACGGGACGTTCCATCAGAACAATCCCGTGATACGGCACTCCCATATAATAGAAGAGCGTGTATAGACCCCAAATTATTAACGCTGCCAAAAAGGCTATGGATAAAATCTGAATAGTTTTTCGATTCATGAGGTTAGATTAACACAAAATATTAATATGGAAGCAGAAGAAACAGAAGAAACAGAGGAAGCAGAAGAGAAATGCTGTATATTCTGTTTTGATAAAGTCCTATGTTTCATCTGTTTCTTCTGGCTCCTCTGTTTCCTTCGTTATGTCACTTGATTTAGCCAAAATTCGCCTTCAGTTCCCCATCCTCTCTGAGTTTGCCTATTTAGACAACGCTGCAACAGCTCAAACTCCCCAGATTGCCATAGATGCTGTATCTGATTTTTATGAGGACAGCAATGCAAACGTTCATCGCGGGCTTCATCCCCTGGCCGAGAAAGCTACGGAGGCTTATGAGGATGCTAGGCAAGCAATCAGTAAGTTTATAAATTCTAAATATTCCGAGGAGATTATTTTCACAAGCGGAACGACAGAGAGCATCAATCTTGTAGCAAGAAGTTTAGGGGAATCTGAACTCAAAGAAGGAGACAAGATTGTTCTTACAGTGCTGGAACACCACAGCAACATCACTCCATGGTTGCAACTTAAGAACAGAACTGGAGCTGAGGTCAGTTGGATTGATATTGATGATGAAGGGAATTTGAAAATGGATGAACTGGATTCAATCCTTGATGAAGGGAATGTTAGCTTAGTTTCTGTTACGGGACTGAGTAATGTGATCGGAGTGCGTCCGCCGATCGAAGAAATTATCAAGAAAGCACATGCAAAGGGAGCTAAAGTTCTTATCGACGCCGCGCAACTCGCCGCACATCACAAGATCGACGTACAGAAACTGGATTGTGACTTCCTCGCATTCTCCGGACACAAAGTTTACGGACCAATGGGCATTGGAGTTCTGTATGGAAAGAAAGATCTTCTTGAATCCATGCCGCCATTCCAAACCGGAGGAGGAATGATACGATCTGTATCGGCTGAGAGTTTTACATGCGCGGATCTTCCGGAAAAATTTGAAGCAGGCACTCCCCCAGTAGCCGAAGCCGTTGGATTAAAAACTGCGATTGATTGGCTTAGCCAATTTGATTGGAAAGATATCGAGGAACATGAAGGAAAACTAATTGAACTAGCAATAAAAGAACTAACTAGTATAAATAGCCTGACGATCCTCTGCTCGAAAACCGAAAACCGAAAACCGAAAACCGAAAACCGATCCAGTTCCATTGGTTTCACCATCGATGGAGTTCATCCACATGATCTAACCGACATTCTTGGAGAAAAAGGAATTTGCCTGCGCGCAGGTCACCATTGCGCACAGCCTCTGCATGAAAGATTTAATGTCGAAGCATCAACCAGACTCAGCATCGGCATTTATAATACTGAGGAGGAGATCCTCAAAGTTAAACCGGCAATTGAGGAAGCAATTCGTGTTTTCGAATAAAGAGACAAAAGAGTTAAAGGAGTAAAAAGAGTCAAAAGAATTTCTTTTATCTCCTTTATCTCCTTTTTCTCTTTAATGTAGCAAGTATAATCAACACATGAACATTTATGCGGAGAACATACTGGATCACTTCAAGAACCCCCGCGGAAAGCGAGAGCTTGCGGACCCAACTGTTTCGCACGAGGAAGTAAACCTTGCATGCGGAGATAAACTGACGATTCATCTGAAAATTGAAGATGGAGCTATCAAGGAAGCTGCATGGGAAGGCTCGGGTTGCGCAATTAGCCTGGGGGCAATGTCGATCTTGTGGGAAAAACTGGAGGGGATGAAGGTTAAGAATGCAACTGAAATGTCTGAGGATGATATTAGAGAAATGCTCGGGGTTCCGATTAGTAAGAGGAGGTCTAAGTGTGCTTTTTTGTGTTTGGAGGGGTTTAAGAATGCGCTGTTTGACCTCACCCCCTAACCCCCTCTCCTCTGCGGAGGAGAAGGGGAATTTGTTATTTGTTATTATTGGTGTAGGATCTGATGTCCTATGAACGAAGAAATTAAAGATAAATTGCGCAGAAAACGAAAATGCCGTTTTACTAAGAAACTAAGAAGAACAATGACAGCAGAAGAAAAAAATTGTGGCACGCGCTCAGAAATAGAAAATGTGGTGGTCTTAAATTTAGAAGACAGGTAAACATTGGACCTTACATTGCTGATTTTCTTTGTAAAGAACATCACGTTATTATCGAATTAGATGGAAAAATACACGAAAAGATTGAACAAAGAGAGCGAGATATTAACCGTGATGAATATTTGGAAGAGCTTGGATATAAAATATTAAGAATAACAAATGAAGAATTAAATAAATCTATCACTACTACACTTGAGAGCATTCACTCATATACAACAACTAATTAGCTCCCCTCTCCCTTTTAAAAAGCCCCTCTCCTTCACAAAGGAGAGGGGTTGGGGTGAGGTCGGAGAGGGGCCGGGGGTGAGGTCGGAGAGGAGCCGGGGGTGAGGTCAGTTGAGAGTGGCCGGGGGTGAGGTCAGTTACGCCAATACCCCCCATACCCCTCCGGAACCTGATAATCGGAAGCACATGTGGGCAACTTAGTTGTGAACTCTGAATTAAGCACACTCGTAAGCTTCTGATCTGACGTGAAATCCTCCCAAGTTGGATCTATGAAGAGGAATTCTGACTTTTTAATATTCCCAAACGTCTGCGCGCGGAAGTGCTGTGACTGATTAGATCCAAATGAGCGGAAGGCGGACCAGCCCATTTGGAGTGGTAGATGATCAGGTAACAAGAAGCCTGCACCGATCCCAATATAATTATTAAATCCGCACTTATCCATCATCGCATCTAATTCCGAAGTTTTCTGCATGCTCGCAATGTAGTTTTCATTTTCTTTGGTGACCTTTGCACTCCTCTCCTCCCAATTAATTGGCGGCATAATGAATGGAATAAGCGCAATGAGTCCAACTAACACTCCTGCGATAATCCGCATCTTAGAATTTTTTATTTTCGGAAGTGCGATCAGGAACAATAGGAAAACAGCCGCACAAAGAGGGGCGATATTAGTGCGTTGATAAATGTTGAAGTGTGAAGCGCCTGCCGCAAGCGATACGGGATAGAATGCAAGTATGGCGACGAAGATGTGAGCTATGACTTTTCTATTAATTCTAACTAATTCCAACAAGCTCGCAGCAAAAGCTACCAACGAAACCGCACATATCGCGTAAACGTAATCTGAATATTGAGCGATCGTATGTTCAAGTTCAGTTTTACTGAGTATGTACGCAATGAAAGTGAGATTAAACACAATCATTCCACTTGCTGAGCATACAAGCACCGATGCAAATTCCTTCCACTTAGAGATTTC
The DNA here is from genome assembly GCA_030750465.1 of Candidatus Peribacteraceae bacterium. Lineage (GTDB taxonomy): Bacteria > Patescibacteriota > Gracilibacteria > Peribacterales > Peribacteraceae > UBA2144. The sequence continues at coordinate 41,937 of JASMHZ010000003.1, read as the reverse complement.
TGACTTCAGCAAAGGAACTGATGCAAGCAAAGCTCCAAATGCAATTCCAAATACGGGAAGAAGAAACAATAAACTTAAATCTAGCATCAAAATCCATCCATGAAGTCCGCGCATCCAAAGAGAACCAAGTTGATTAGTTTGAATTCTTACAGAGAATGCATCAGGCAAGTAAATACTCAAGTACGACCCGAGGAAACCGAGTAAAAGCATTATCAAAGTACCGAGTGCGAATGCAATGGCACATGGAATTACGAATGATTTAACGAAGAACTTAATATCCTTCGAAAGAATCATGCTGACTGCAACGAGTGGAAACAAAAACTGTTCGCGCATTCCCATGGAAGCCGCGATGAATATGGAAGCGAGGATTATTCTAAGTGGAGTCATCTTCTTCGTATCCCACGCAACGACCAAAACGTACATGATTGCAAAAGGCGCTCCAAATGACTCAGCCTGCAAACCTACTATTCTTTCGATTGAGTAAATGGAGATGGCTCCGCCGAATATTAGAGATGTGCAAACTCCGATTGTCCTAAGAAAGACTGACGATTCCTTCAGATTTCTGATCGCAAACCATACAAATGAAATCGGAATCAGGGCAAAGCAGACTATTTTAAATATATTCAGAGGTATCTCGTTATTGGCTATTAGAAGAGATATAGCATTGAGGAACAAAAGCCCCGGAGGCTTCATTTCAAAGAATTCGCTGTACAGATCTTTGCCATTTATAAGTCCCTTTGCGACTGTAAAGAATGTCCCATCATCGCCCATGAGCCTCGTCTGGCCTTCCAGAATGAGCACCGAAGCCAAAATCCATAGGGTTTTTATCGAAGCTAAAGCCAAAATTGCTATCGCAAGCCAGATCAATTTTTTCTTCATAAACTGATGATAGAAAAGGTTATATAAAAAATCTACCTTGTCTCCCCCCCCCTCAAGGGGGGAGAGGGTAGGGTGAGGGTAGGGTGAGGGGGTGGTATTAAAAAAGAGAACTTATTACTGGATTCGTTACTAACCGATGTACAATGCCATCCAATGTCTGCAGTCCACTTGCACGCCAAGCAATTTTCCAAATTCACCATCACAGGCACTGTTACGACAATAATAGATCTTGGGTGTCTGACACTGTTTATGGAGGTTGCAAAAATTTCGCTCAGGCCATCCGTAGCATTGGGAGCACTTGTTGGGTTCACCGTGGCCTTCTTTATGAACAAGTATTGGAGTTTTAAAAATGGTGAAAAGAAGGTTTTCAGACAGTATTCGTATTTCATTGCCCTGTATTCAGTAAGCTTCTTTATAGGAGTTGGCTTAACTGTATATCTAACCGAAACAATGAACCTTTGGTATTTATTTTCTCGCCTTGTTGCGATTATGCTCGGCGGATTATTGAATTACATGTGGTTGCACCATATCGTATTTAGCAACAAGCTACCAAAGAGATCTTTTGAAGATTCTCTTTAATATCAAACTTCTATATTCACCTAAGGTTTTGAATAATTTCATTTTTGATTTACCTTTTTTTAATCCGTAATCGTAAACAAGAGGTACTTCGCTGTTATTATTCGAAAACTCTCTGACCTTTAGAAGGACTTCTAAGTTGGCAGCAAAAGATTTCTGCGTTATAAACCCTTCCTGATACTTTTCGAAAGCTTTCCTTACTATCTTCGCTGAGTAACCGCGGTAAAAAATCGTATAATCTGTAATTCCTTTTGTGCGGAAGAATACTTTGAGAATTGTGTTCACAACTCCGGAGCCCAGAGTCCTTATAAATGGGAAGTTCTTGTACTTTCCACCTTCTATGTACCTTGAAGCCACTACAATATCTGAACCATTGCTGATCATCTCTATCATTTGCGGCATTAGCTTTAAGTCAGATGTGCAATCTCCTTCTATAATCACAATTACATCTTCTTCTGACGCAAGTTCGCTTGCTTTCTTAAGACCATCGTAAAAAGTCTTTGGAATCCCCGCATTAACTTCATGGATTATGATCTCCATATCGATTTTGCCCTGATATTGCTTGGCTATTTCTAAAGTTTTATCCCGACTTCCGTCATCAACCAAAATAATTTTCTTGCTGGCTGGGACTTCAAGCGCAACAAGATCCGTTAGCAATCTGCCGATGTTCCCTTCTTCATTAAATGCAGGAACGATTATGTAAGCAGTGGGCATAAAATGGAGCCGCCCACGAGATTTGAACTCGTGACCCCCTCCTTACCATGGAGGTGCTCTACCACTGAGCTAGGGCGGCGTAGTTAACAAGCTATAATGAAGTGAACAGATTCTCAACCGAGTAAATTCTTTATCACGCCATCCCAAGCGATGGCTTGCACTGCCTGCCCACCGAAGCCGCGAAGCGCGAAGGTGGGAGCTAGGGCGGCTAGCTGACTCGAGAATGCTACAATACTGTCGTGCTTCGCTCAATCATTGCTTTGGCTTTATTTGCCCAAACGTGCCTCGCGGCCACGATAACCGCAAATCCTGTTCCCGCTGACTTAAATCAGCTAAATCAAAAACTGGCTGAGGAGGTTTCCCACGCATCAATCGATTTAACTGGCAAAGGAGCAGATCTACTCATCAACTACTCTTCACCCACTCCCCTGTCTGTTTACATTCTGTTTTTAAATGAGGATGGATCTGTAAACCCGCGTGACATAGTTTCTGTCCAACTCCCTAAAGGAGAAGTTGAATCTATAATTCCTATTTCGCAAATGCGAGGTTGGTCTTGGGAGACAAGAAAATACAAACTACATATTATCACCGAGAAACACATCGAACCTTCGATCAGCAAATTAAAATTGGAAGGAAGCCCGTCCCTAACGGATGGACTCAAACAGTTTTTTGCATTGGAACCATTCACACCATCTTCTTATCACCGACTAAGCGGATACAGATTTTTCGGAATCTCGTTCACACTCCTCCTAACCCTAACCCTCTTGCCCACCGTAGCCTTGGCGAAGGTGGGAGCCCTAACCCTAATCTTCAGAAGAAAAAATCGCGTAACAACTCTTATAATTATTCTAATTCTAATTTTCAACATCCGCTTTTCACTAGACTTGCTCAGATACACAAAAAACAACTTAAGTTCCAACACATATTCAACAGCAGGTTCCGTTTACCAAATTGCTGATTACTTCAAATCGAATGGAATCAAAGATATTCAACTTTGTTCAGACGGAAACACTTACTTCTCAACAATCCTTAAGTACGCAAGCTATCCGCTCAGCATTAATAATGAAGTTGACTCTGTTCTCGTCCACAACGCATTCAAGTGGTCATTTGAGAATGGGAACTTGAATTGCGGTCAAATAAACCAGCCAGCAATCAAGCTAAAAGAATTCTCTGACAGTTCAGAGCTCTTTCAACTTAACCCTAAGCTCTAAGCTCTATGATTAATATCCTGACATTCACAGGAATATCACTCCTCCTAATCGCGGAGGGCTGGCTTGTACTAGGGCTAATCGGACTTAATAAAGGATGGTTGAGATTCGCACTCGCGCTCCCAATTGCATCATTCCTAAGCACTCTGATTATTTTCATTCTGACTATTTTCAAAATATCGCTCAACCCAATCAGCATCATCTCACTTCACCTGCTAATTATCATCACATCAATTCTCATACCGAACCCGAAAACCGAAAACCGAACCCGAACCCGAAAACCGAAACATCCAATGTTACTCTTAGTTATAATCCCAGTTCTGATATACGCCTTCGCTCACTCAATCGTACTCCCCACTTTCCACTACGACTCCGCAACCAACTGGAACCAGCGATCGCAAATATCTTTTTACGAAAAACAAATCGTTTTTGATACGCAAGAAGAATTAATTAAAAAACCGCATTACCCGTTTCTTTATCACTCTCTTCAGATCACAACTCATCAGTTCCAACCTGAGTGGAATGACCGATTCGCAAATACTATTCACTTCCTGTTTAACATAAGCGCTTTAATTGCTCTGCTTCTGATGACAAAGTCTCTTCTTGTGATTGTTCTGATAGTTACCACTCCGCTTTTTGCAATGCACCTTGGCGGCGGTTACGCGGATGTTACACTAACGCTGTTCGCGCTTCTCTCATTTGCTTCGTATCTGGAATTCAAAAAATCTGATGAAAAGATGTGGATGATATTTTCTGCAATATTCATAAGTGCATGCGTTTGGACAAAGAGTGAAGGACTACTGCTATGTTTGATTCCATGGATCATAATGGTTGGACGCAAGAAAGCCGTCCTGATTGCGATTATTCTCTCTACTCTCTGGCCCATCTTCGCAATCTTTAAAGGAATACCCCTCTCCCCTCACGGTGCTTCTGACTTAAGTATTGGACTTCAAGAAGGAGCAATAACCGAAGCTCTAAAAGTAATCTTCATATCCGGCTCCATCGGCCCAATCCTCCCAACAGTAATTCTTTTATCTCTTTTTACTCTTTTGTCTCCTAATAAAAGATCCCTCATTTTTCCACTAGCATCACTGATCCTAATCCTCGCAATCTACACCCTAACCCCCAATGCCGAGTATCTGCTAAACGGCCAGTCGTTTGACCGGCAACTTCTTCTTCCGACTGCGCTTTTGATATTGGTTTCAGCAAACTGCCTCAAGTTTCGTAACTCGCTTATCAATTGAATCAAGATTGGTCATAAAACATAGAGAATTTTGATCGGCTTGAGAATTTAGATTATCAATTCTTTTGTTAACACCCCTAAAACCTTCATCCATTTTTTTACTTAGTTTTTTATCTAAACAGGCAATATCCACCTTTAACTCTTTCCTGACATCAACAATTTTTTGCATTATCAATTTAAGCATTTCCTTGCTCGTCAAGTTATCGAATGAGCCATTTAGATTGTCGTCGTCACGAGCCATGGGAGGGCGAGCGTACACCTCGAATTCTTAAGGTGCAATACAAAATATCTCACAACTCCTTGACGTTTCGATCTACAAACATATAGGCTTCTCCCCGACGATTTCCTGATTTTAATCTTAAATCAGGTTTTACCCGCGAATCGTATGACTTCTTCTGACGACACCATAGTATCAGCCTCCGCCAAGGCTACGGCCGACGAGACTGACGATCGCGTATACGAGTGTTGCGTGCTTTTGCCGTTTCCACTCTCCCAAAAGGAAGAACAGGATGCTATGAAGGAGGTTGAGGGCTATTTTGAAGAAGCCGGAGGCAGGCAGATGGCAAAAGATTCGTGGGGACGCAGAGGTCTTGCATACCCAATAGGAGGTAGTGAAGAAGGAACTTTTGTGGTTTATCACTACGAGATGGATCCTTCGAGGCTCAAGGAAATAGATGAGCAATTAAACATTTCAACAACCATCCTTAGGCATATGCTTATTAAACCTCCAAAGGGATATCAGATTACTAAATATTCCGAGGAGTACGAGACCTGGCTCAAGGAACGCAAAACTGTTTCCGAACAAAAGGAGGAAGAGAAGGAGGCAGAGATAAAGCGCAAAGTTGCAGAAAAAGCCAAGAGACAAGTCAAGAAAGTTGAGGAAGAGAAGAAGGCAAGACCACCAACTGTTCCCGAGAAGTCTGTAATCGAAAAGGATAAACTTTCAGAAGAACTGGAGAAGCTTATTTCCGACGATGAACTTGACATTTAGTCACCCTGAGCCCTGTCGAAGGGCGATAACCATAATATAATGTTTCAACCATCCCAATCCAGGCGCGGCGATCCCAGACAAAAAAAATGTCCATTTTGTGACAAGGGCACCAGGTACATTGATTACAAAGACTATCCCACCCTTAAGCCCTTTACTGATTACTTTGGAAACATCCGACAGCGCTATTACACCGGCATCTGTCTGAAACACCAAAAGATGCTCCGAACGGCGATACAGAGAGCGAGGTTTATGGGGATGTTAGCATATAGAAAATAGCCAATTTACTAACCACTCACTCCCATGTCCGGACACTCTAAATGGGCCAGCATTAAGCACAAAAAAGGAGCTGCTGATGCAAAGAGGGGCAAGATTTTCACACGCCATGCAAAACTAATCGAGATTTCAGCAAGGGAGGGAGGAAGTGGCGATCCTAGTATGAATCCAAGCTTGAAAGCTGCAATTGATAATGCAAAAGCCGAGAATGTTCCAAATATGAACATTGATCGTGCAGTTAAAAAAGGAAGCGGAGAACTGAAGGGCAATCTAACCGTTGCAGTAATTTACGAAGCTTACGGACCCGGCGGAGCAGCTGTGATTGTCGAGTGTTTGACTGATAATAAGAACCGGACTTTGAGCTCGGTAAAATCAACAATCGAAAAACGCGGAGGTAAATGGGCAGAGAGCGGATCTGTTATGTGGATGTTCGAGAAAAAAGGGATTGTAATTGCAAAAGCTGACGGTGAACTTTCTGATGAAGTTCAATTGGAATTGATTGATGCGGGCGCGGAAGACTTTGAAGCTTCTGATGGAACCGTAACTGTTACAACAGGAGCAGTAGATTGGCCAAAAGTCCGTGATGCAATTAAATCAGCCGGAATGGAATTGGAGGAAGCCGGAATGAAGTATGTCGCAAAGCAATCTGCCGAAATTTCTGACGTTGAGTCGGCAAAAAAACTCATGAACTTTGTTGAAGAACTGGAAGCAGATGAAGATGTTTCCGAAGTGCACACTAATGCTGATATAACTGAAGAAATTGCTAATCAATTGTAATTAACAAAATACCGTTCCCTAACTTCATGGTTCGGCATCCTGAACAATGCTTCCCAATCTTCAACGCTGTCTAAATCCAACCTCGCAGCAACCTCGTATCCTTTGCGATGTTCGACTAGGTGCAGTGCTTCTTTTCTGATTAGTCTTTGCTTATCACGAATCGAAGACGCCATGCTATGATGCGAAGTTAAAACATCAAAATCAGGACTATCTTCACCTTTTCTTAATTTTCTTCTTTCATCCTGATATCTTTGTTCCAACTTGCCAATAAGTTCTCTTCCCATATGAGCGGCTCTTCTGGCTTTTAACAACCTTTCTGCATACCACTCTCTATCAGGCGGTACCGGATCTTCCAGATTCCAATGTTCAAATGTCTGGTTAAACATTCTCCTTCCAAGAAAACCAAAAAATTCATCTACATTTGCATCGCTCACAGGCCTTACAGGTCTGTGTGAAGCTGTTGTTTCCTCCTGCAGGCGCCCCCTTGGATCACGACTGGAAGAACACAGTTGATACCGCAAATAATGTCCGACCTCCTCTCCAATTGCCTCAAACAACTCGGAATCGGATGACAAAACATACTCGGAAATAGTAAGCGTATTTGTGTCAGGCTCGTAAGTCCCATCAAGATTTTTGTCCTTTGAAAATTCTATGCGAGGCAATTTTGTACTATCAAAAGGAAGGTTGTACTTCGCACACATCTTATAAATTATCTTTGGAACACTTCTTGTCACAAAAGCCTTACCTTCAGACAGTCCATCTTGCAACTTTCCGGATTCTGTTTCATTAGGCAGAGAAACATTTCTTCCCGTATCTTTTGTCTGACATAAAAGTTGGTTGATTGCCTCATTATCAGGTCTTACAACTTCTCCGGCATTCCCTATTTCTCCATGCAAATCGCTATCCTCAGGACAACCTAATAAGTCTTCTGGTTTTTGGTTTTCCTTCACAACTCTTATTTTATCATATTGTAGCTATTTTGGCTATTCTACCTTAATCTGCCTGATAGCCCATTCCTTCTCAACTCCAACTGAGTCCTCAGTAAGCAATCTGATCACAAACTCCCCCGCGCGATCTGCTTTCCAAACTCTTTTATAAATGCCTTCTCCTTCGGTCAAATTCAGAAGTTCATCCTGTCCGGATATAACGCCGCCTTCAACGACAACTCTAACTCTTCTTAAGTTCCCGTCTAATCCCTGAACGTCCGCGTGGACGTCGATTACTTCTCCGACACCGGTACTTGAGGAATTTTCAGGCTTGATCAAACTTGGCCCTCCGCTTGGTTCAGGTGGAACTGAAGGAGCATATGGCGCATCTGATCCTCCTTTTCCAATCGTGATAATAATTGAATCTTCCGCTTTATTTTTCGCGAGGTCCTCCGCAACAGCCTTAAGGGTATAAACTCCATCCGGCAAACCGATTGTGTATTTAAGCTCAAAAGGTTTATTGGGCTTTGTTGAAAGCAAAGTATCGTCCAGGAAGAATTGAACATACTTGATTGCGCCATCAGGATCATTGGCTTCCGCTTTTATAAACACTTCGCTTTCTGACTTAATGTTGATATCGCCCTTGGGTTTTACAAACCTGACTGTCGGATTCCTTTTATCTTCGTCGAATCTGAATGAAACTGATTTTGTGATCTCGTTGTAGTACTCATCAACAAGAATAACTGTGAGCGAATGCAATCCTGACTTTTTAACTGAGCGTGGGACGCGAATCGTTCGATCGAATGGTTTTGATTCCTGTCTTGCAACTCTCTTGCCATCAACTTTGTAAACAACTTCACGAATTTCCGAAACGACTGTGTAATCAATCTTGGGATGGAATGCAGGATACGACGCGACTCCTCCTTGGGTCGGGAACTTGATTGTAAGTTCTGGTTTTTCCAAGCGTCCGGGAGTAAGTGAAAGCTCGCAATCATCTGTGGGAGCAATTGGAAGTGTAATAATGGCACCAGAATGTGTTTCATCGGCGTACCAGAGCTCCATTTGTGCACTGACCCACGATTGAACCCCTTCCTCCCACTTGGGCCATCGTTTTGGAAGCAAGCTTTGCGCAACCAGGAACTGTCCTTCCTCTTGAGCCTCTTTGGGACATTCTTCCGAGGCAAGAAGATGAGTAAGTTTGTCGACGGTCAGCTCCTTGCAAGCCGGATCTTGTTTGGATGGCGCATTTTCCTTGAGGAACACATCTGCACGTCGCAAATGAACTGGCGTACATTCTGTTGCGAATTCTCCGGAAAGCATAGAGATCTGCGGCTGTACTATTCCTTCCGGTGACTCGAAAATATATTTAGGCGATTCAATCTTTCTATGAGCACGCATCATGTAATCCCTCCAAATAGGACTTGCGGTGTTTAGCCCTCCTGCTTTCTCGAACATTGCGCTACTGTCTGCGTTTCCAACCCAAACTCCCGAAATCAGGTTGGGTGTGTAACCAACAAGCCATGCATTATCCGGTTTTCTAAGGAGGCATGTGTCTTCATCTTGCCATTCGAGACACTTGTTACTTGTTCCGGTTTTTGCAGCTGTCTGATATCCGGGAATTGTGAGCTGTGTCTTCCAATATTCTTCCGGCCTTGCCCATTCATCGCTGAGTATGGAAGTAATTTGATACGCGATTCTATTATCCAAGACAGTATCCGTTTTTACAGGAGACTGAGCCTCGTACAAAATGTTTCCTTTCTTGTCTGTAATTCGTTTGATTGGTACCACCCCAGCTGTCTCTCCCCCGGAAGCAAAAGTCCCATAAGCTTGAACCATTTCTATAAGAGGAGTTTCTGCCGCTCCAAGAGCAAGAGGCCAACCATAATCAAATCCGTCCTCGCGCTCCATTGCAAGTTCGGATTTCCTGACCAATGGAGTGGGTGCACCAAGGTCTCTGACCAGTCTTAGGATTTTTTCCTCCCCGCCTGCCAGGAAGAAAGTTTTTGCAGCAGGAATGTTTCTACTAGCACCCAAAGCCTGCCTCATTGTCATCAAACCTTTGAACAATCCATCAAAGTTTTGCGGTTTATTATCACCAATTTTTGTCGGAACATCCCAAATGGGAGTTGCAGGACTGTATCCATGCTGGAATGCTGAAGCGTATATGAACGGCTTGAAACTGGATCCAGGTTGGCGCGGAGCATGAACCATATCAATTTTCCCTCCATGCTCTGTATCGGAATAATCCATATTTCCAATGTATGCCAGAATCTCGCGGGTTTTCGGATCCATGGAAACAAGCGCCATATTGTACGCACCGAATCTGGTAAGGATATCTTCACGATGGAACTCTATTACCTCTTCCGCTGCCTCCTGCATATCCCAATCGAGCGTTGTTTCTATGGTAAGTCCTCCTTGCTCAAACAAGCCTTCCTCCGAAGTTGCAGAAAACATATTCTCAATTTCCTCTTTGATCCAAAGAACAAAGTGAGGAGCTCGTATGTTCTCGCGGGTAGGCTCAAATTCCATGTTCTCTAATTCCTCAATTGCGGTCAGTCGTTCCTGTTCATTTATGAATTCCTGGTCTTCCATATTTTGAAGCACCTGATCCGTTCGCCCCCCAACGTAAAGCAATGAAGATCCCGTGCCTGCATAATCTCCAAGCAACCCGATCATTACTTTGTTATTGGGAATTTGCGAAGACTTGGTGATGTTTCCTTCAATAACCTTTTTGTGAACATCTTCGCTTACTTCCGTATGTAAATGCCTTCCATATGGATTGAAGTAAGAAGGCCGCTGAGGAAGTGAAGCAAGAACAGCAGACTGTGCGAGAGTAAGATCCTTTGCCTCAACGCCAAAATAAATCTGACTTGCCTGTTCCACTCCGTATGCATTTTGCCCAAATGGTATCCAGTTTAAGTAAAGTTCAATCAGTTCATCTTTATCAAAGCGTCTTTCTAGCTGGCATCCAAGTACTACTTCTTTCAGCTTTCTGTTGTACTTATTGTCCTGGAATAGATTCAGAGAATTTCTGGCAAGTTGTCTCGTAATTGTGGAACCTCCCCCTGCTCTTCCCCAGAAAATAACCGCACGCATAATTGCCTTCATATCCAAACACCCCCTCTCGTAATATCTCTCATCTTCTATCGCAATCATTGCCTGCTTCATATGATCTGGTATTTGCTCGCCAGTAATATATGTTCGATCTTCTTCGGAGAATAATCTATAAAGTTCAACCCCATTCCGATCAGTAATTACTGAGCTTTGCGAAGCAATCAGACTTGCAGGATCATCTATGTCCGGAAGCGTGATCCAAAGATAAGCAAAATAAAGCAATATGAATAATACAAATCCAATTATGATTTTTTTGACCAGTTTTTTACGTTCATTTTTTGATGGACTGCCTCTGCCCAGAAGTATTTTCAATGCTCCATAAACTTTCCCTGGGATCGGATTACTGCTCTTCCTCCTACGCTTTCGGCGCGGTTCATCGAACACAGAACGTGAAGAAAATCCGTTCGCAGACATAGCAGGTAGAGCGAGAGTATAGAGCAATGCAACAGAAACTAGAAACCAAAAACTTGAAACAAATTGAAATATGGTAAGATATAGAGCAATGAGAAAAGCTATAACCATCATGTACTCGGTTCTTCTAATATTAATTCCATTTTCTGCGTCTGCTCAGATCCGTGTTTGGGGCCCTGCTGCCGGTTTGACTGCTCCTGGAGCAATAGCCAATGTTACCAATATGCTGGTGGCCACCGGATGGTACGTATGTGTCGCAATTTTTGTCGCAGGAGCATTCTTTTTCATAATTTCAATGGGACAGGAGTCCAGATCCGGCTTTGGTAAGGGCATGATGATCGGAGCAGTTATCGGGGCAGTAGTTATTAGTGGAGCTAGAGTAATACTGAATACAGTGATGTATTTTGTGTATGCGAATTATTGACACAAAAAATAAACATTTTTTCCTTGCCTCCCATGTTCGTCGGCTATACTCAATCCGATGACCAATATCGATCCATCTTCAAAAGTGCTCGAACAGCTGGAAAATGCTGAGGCATTAAAAATGGCCGGACAGCACAAAGAAGCCTTGGAAATATTGGAGACATTGCTAACAGAGGAGCCGGAGAACGTTTCTGCATTAGAGGAAATAGCTGACAACGAATTGGCATTGGAGCATACCTCCCGAGCGCACAAAGCTGCCAAGCAAGCAATAGATTTGGACAATGACAGTTACACAGGACATTACATACTTGGGTTTCTAAATTCACAAAAGGAAAAATGGACCGAGTCTTTAAAATACTTGCAAAGAGCAAACAATCTTAAGCCAAATAATCCAGAAATACTCAGATGCCTGGGATGGGCCTTGTTCAACAGCGGACAAAGAACTCAGGGAATAGTTACACTAGAAAGAGCATTGAACTTGGATAGTGAAAACCCACTTACTCTTTGCGATCTTGGCGTAACACACCTTCAAGTACGTAATTTCGGTAAAGCAAAGGCGTTGTTTACCAGAGCCCTAGATCTGGATCCGGAAAATGCTAGGGCAAAGGAGTGCAGGGAGGCGGTAGATCGACTAGAGAAGGTAGCTAGTAATAAATAATTTTCAATTTAGAATTTTCAATTTACATTCAGTTTTCAATTTCTAAATATCCAATAATTCATTCTATAGAACTTGAAAATTGGTTATTGGGCCTTGAATGAAAATTGCAAATTGATAATTGAAAATTACTCAATGTATCACCAAATATACGCTATACTCCCTAATATGTTTATAGGTCCCAACATGTCGGTGATCCTCAGGCGATCTGTTAGAAGAGGGGCAAGCAATGTTTTCCGAGAGCGGCAATGGCTGACTTCGTTTGGAGCTCTGTTTGGAGTCTTTCTGATGCTTCAAATATTACTTGTGAGTCTAGCAGGGGCAGAAACGATGCAGAACGTCCTCAAGTCCCGTACAAATATTAAACTGGATATTCTTCCGCAGGCTACAAATGAACAGCGTCATGAATTTTTGAACAAGGTTAATGAGCTACCGGTCATTGACCATGCAGTGTTCATCACCAAAGAACAAGCCTACGAAAGTGCAAGAGTAAATGATCCGCAACTCGTCGCATTTCTAGAGAAGTACAATATGAAAAACCCTTTCTCGGATACTGTTGGAATATCACTTAGGTCATTTGAGGACGCCAATGAATTTTCGAACTTCGTTCAGCAGGAAAGATGGGGAAACGTTGTAAATCCTGCGCATCTTTCGGAAATCACCGAACAGAAAGGACAAGTTGCCGAACTTTTGAGCATAATCGCAACCGGAAGAACGCTTGCTACTCTGATTATTATAGTTGCAGCAATAGTTTTAATGCTTGTTGTAACTGAACTTGTTAGGCAAAGAGTTGCTGTGCGACAAGAAGAGGTGTTCATAGAGAATTTAGTCGGTGCTGACCCCTCGACCGTAATCATTCCATTCGCAGTCGAGGCTACTTTCCTTCTTTGGCTGGCCGGATCTTTAAGTTTGATATTGGTGATTATAATTCTTTTCGTACTCCCCTCAGTTTCGCCGGCATTCCACGGCGATCTGGCAAAGACTCTATCTGAGCCGTATATTGATTACCTTAAGGGATTCATTCCAATCACGATAGCTATCGAAATACTTGTTGCTCCAATCGTAGCAGCAATTGGGGCTTGGCTTGGGGTAAGACCACAGTTGAAGGCCTGAAGAAAGGAAACAGAAGAGTTAGAAGAAACAGAAGAATCAGAGGATACTATTTAAATATGGCTTACTAATTTTCATACAGACTGATCCTCTGGTTCTTCTGCTTCCTCTGTTTCCTCTGTTTCTTTATCATAACTCCATGCCCCACTCTAAACTTTACGATAGCATAATCCTCAAAGCCCATGACGTCGGAGAGGCTGACAGATTTCTTATTTTGCTGACTCGAGAGCGGGGAAGACTGAGCGCAAGAGCCAAGGCTGTCAGAAAGCTTACAAGCAAACTTGGAGGAAGCCTCCTGCCCTACAATCATGTAACAATCGGACTTCACGAAGGAAAAGCCGGCTTCATCGTAACTTCCGCACAAAAACTTCCATCACCTGACCTTACTGAAACTAAACCCTTCCTGAATGCCCAACAAGGAGTGGAGCTATTGATATCACTTTTGCATGATGATGAACCTTTGCCGGAAATATTTGACCTGACCTTGGAATTTCTAAGACGATGTTCCAAGCCAGAGCCCGAATCCGTTCTTGATTTCACAGTAAACGTTCTAAGATCTCTCGGGCTCCTGCCATCTGACAATGAACTTCCCCAATCAGAATCTGAACTAAACGCTCTCTGCAATGAAATTATTTCTGAACATTCTAATATACCGCCAAAAGCATCAAAGATAGCGTCTCTAATAGCAATAAACGGAGGGGCCGCCCGCCACGGGGGGTGAGGGCTAGTGGGTGGGGATTGGCGGGCGTTGATTTTTTCTTTGCTTCTTTCTTTTGTATTAAGACAAAAGAAAGAAGGGTCAATCACCTATCCAACTAGGCTCATTGCCAGGCATATCACTAACGCCAATCTGAGTTAAGTTCGGTCTAGCTTCGTAAAAAGAAAAGAAAGGTTCAACTGTTTCCTTCCCACTCTTATTTACAACCCGATACCACACAGCTTTTAATCCCGGAACTCTCCCACCGGCCTTGCGCGTTGTTCCTGGTGCAATTGCTGTCGTGTATTCAATCTTATCTGCCGGTGCAGATCTTCTGCCCCAAACATATGGTCCTATTATTTCTGACTCACGGTTATCGTTTGTTCCGTAATAGATGTAATACGCTTGCCTGTTCTCGTCATCATTATAGGTTTGTATCAAAAGCGCTCCGGGTGAATCGTTTTCAAACTTCATATCCGTATGCGGAGGATAAATTGTTGCATCGGTTCCTTGCGGAGAATAATACAGAACAGCAAAGCTATGATTGCGCCTTTTTTCGATAGGAAAACCATATTCCCAAATTCCCCTATATGCAGTGGTGCTTACCTGGCATAGTCCTCCCCCATACTCCGGTAAAGTCCTCTCCCCCAGTATTACAAGCTCTTTATAATACCCAGTTGTGCTGTTAACAGGACCCAATGTTTCGTTAAAGGAAAAAATTTCTCCTTTTTCAATGACCGTTCCATTGAATTTACTTAAACCATTAGCAATATTAAGACGCCGCGCGTAAGGAGATCCGGAATAGTCTGACTCACCTACAGTTATCACTTCCCGTATTCCCATTTTCCTTAAAGTTATATCTATTTCCATTTGAGGTTGAATTTCAATTACTGGTAAAACAATGTCAGTGACTTCATTCTCCAAAGCTTCAATTGTAAGTTCGACTGCCAGATCTAAATCAATTTTTCTTCCAAGCATACCAATTCCTTCGAAAAGAACTCCTGTCCCTGTTTTTTTCATTACTACTGAGCCCGGTTTGCGATCAAATTTTAGCGATATCTTTTCTTTAAGTGTTTCGCGTATTGCTCTTTTATCCCAATCAATTATGGTATGACGGACAACCCCCGCAGGAAGTGGCGGGATCAGATCTCCATCTACTCTGAATTCCGCCAAAGGTCTGATTGACGCGCCATGTGAAGACCAAGCTTGCTTTTGTCCTTTCCAATGAGAGTATTCGTAGGGCTGAAGCTCAAACAAATGATGATTGTATCTGTAAGTCATTGGATATGAAGCTGCATGCAAAACTGCAGGCACACTTAAAAAACTAAAAATTAAACCTGAAACCAATAACTTATTATTCTGACTTCTCATAACTAGGAGAAGGATGTTCGTCTAAAGACTTGTTAACAAGTGTATCCGCTCGAAAATTATCTGCTCTCGGAATGTAATGGAATTCAACAGAGGCGAATTCTTCCACTAATTCTTTGATCTCCTCAACAAATTCTCTGAGTGTATCCATCTTTACGCGATATTCTCCCTTGAGTTGTTTAACGATAAGCTCGGAGTCCATAAAACAAACCAACCTGTTGGGATGATAGCGCCTCGCAATCTTTAACCCCTCGATAAGCGCACGATACTCCGCAACATTATTCGTTTGTATTCCAATTCTTTCGGCATGCTCTCTGATTATCTTTCCCTCAACAGGGTCTTCTATCACACATCCTATGGCGGCCTGTCCTGGATTCCCGCGCGAACCTCCATCCGTAAATAAGTGGAGGGTTCCTCCAACCATTTCAACCTCCGACTTCGATTGATTCTTGTCTAATGCTTCCTCGATAATATCAGAAGCAAATTTTTCCCTTTCTTTCGCTCTGGAGAAGACATCCTTTAGGCGCCGTTCTAACCTAGCAGACAGTTTAATCACGTCTATATCCTACACTAACTAATAACAATCGACACGCCCGCTTACGCGGGCTGTCAACAATCAACAATCAACTTGTTGAAAGTGAGCGTAGCGAACGTGTTGATTGTCGATTGTCGATTGTTTATCAATATTTTTTATGAATATTCTAAGTATCCGCTATACTCATCCCACAATGCTCAAGCCCCTCCGCATCGCAACACTGATAATTCTTCCACTTATAACCCTAGTCCTGGGTTGGCAATTGGGAGTCAGGTATGAACAAAGACATGTGGTAGAAATGACAGAAAAACTGGAATTGCTTTATACCGGAAAATCTATGAGCGGGGCATTGCTCGCAGATCCCGAACGTGAAGTTGATCTTTCGCTTTTGTGGGGTGTATGGAGACTGCTCTTGGCGCATTACATAGACCCTGACATGTTAAATCCTCCTGAAATGGTTTATGGAGCCGTTGGAGGACTGGTTGGATCAGTTGGAGATCCTTATACAACGTTTATGACACCTTCGGAGAACAGCGATTTCCAGAAAGCTCTGCAGGGTAAATTGGAAGGAATAGGAGCTGAACTAACCATGAGAGACAGCCTTGTTGTAGTAGTCGCTCCACTTAAAGGGTCGCCTGCTTCGAAAGCAGGTCTGGAACCCGAAGACGTGATTACTCATGTTAATAGTAAAAATATTGCCGGCCAAACTCTGCATCAAGTAGTGCAATTGATCAGAGGCCCCAAGGGCTCGAAGATTGAACTCACAATCGCACGCACTGATGCACCTGAGCCGATAAAAATTCAGATAATAAGGACAAGTATCCAAGTTCCGAGTGTTGAGTATGAAATAAAGAAAACTGAAACAGGTTCTGTGGGCTACATTGCCCTGAATCAATTTGGGGAGGACTCCGTAAATGAAATTAAAACCGCACTTGATATTATGAGAGGCGCGGATCTTGCCGGACTCATACTGGACCTCAGGTTTAACGGAGGAGGATATCTGGAAGGATCTGTAGAAATGTCATCTATGTTCCTAAATGAAGGCAAAGTGGTTACAGTTGAAAGAAGAAATGGAGATCCTACTCACCACTATGTATCAGGAAGGCCAAGTGATCCGGATATTCCTATGGTCGTGATGATAAATGAAGGATCCGCAAGTGCTTCAGAGATATTGGCAGGTGTATTGCAAGATCACGAGCGTGCAACAATAGTTGGTAAGAAGAGTTTTGGGAAAGGGACTGTGCAAGAAGTATTTGATCTTCCCGGTAACGCGTCAGTCAGAATGACAATAGCAAGATGGCTTACTCCAGACGGAAATGATCTTGGTAAAGGAGGAGTTTATCCGGATATCGAAGTTGATAGAACTCGCGAGCAGATTATTGATGAAGTAGATCCTCAACTGGATGCAGCAATTGAATTTCTTGTTGACGGTGAAAGACCTGATGAAATTGAAAGTTGAAAGTTGAAAGTTGAAAATTAAAGATTATTTTCCACTTACCATTTACAACTTTCAACTAGTAATCAAACAGTTCATCAGCACCAAAGAATCTGACAATTTCTTTCTCCGCCGTCTCCGGAGAGTCCGAAGCATGAACAACATTTTTCATCTTGTTCTCCCCTTCTTCTTTGCTTCCAAATTCAGCTCTAATGGTACCGGGGGCAGCTTCCAAGCAATCTGTTACTCCAAGCAGCTCCCGCATTTTGTTTATTATGTCATCGCCCTCCAAAACAATTCCGATGACAGGGGTTAAACTCATGAACTTTTCAACTTCCGGATAGAAAGGAAGCTCTGCTATGTGCGCATAGTGTTCGCGGAGAGTTTCTAAGTCTAACTTGATCATCTTGCATCCAATAATTTTGAAACCTGCTTCTTCGAAACGCTTGAGAACTGTTCCGCAGATTTTTTTCTGCATACAGTCAGGTTTTAGTAGGATTAATGTTCGTTGCATTATGATATTGGAGTAAATAAATCTATCAGAATAGTATCATCAACTAATTAATCCTTTCAGTTTTTCCTCATCTTTTTCTTTCCCGATCACAACCAACCTCATCTCTTCCGGCTTGAGGAGTTTTTGAGCTAACTCATTCACATTATCCTTCGTAACTGATTCTATCTCCGAAAAATAATCTTCGATCGTTCTTACTTTCGGATACAAGAGCTCTTGTTTGCCGTAAAAATGCGCAACTTCTTCCGAGTCTTCCAGACTTAGGGTAATTTTTCCTTTAAGGAAGTCTTTTGATCTTTTCAGCTCTTCATCAGTAACTCCCTTCTTGGCACATACAGCATATTCATGACTGATACATTCAATTGCCTCGTGCAATCTTGTTTGATCTACTCCCGCACGAGTGGAAAATGAGCCTGCGTCCAGGTAAGCATCATCATCGGTAGAAATGTAATAACAAAGACCCTTGGCTTCACGGATGTTTAAGAACATGCGCGAGCTCATGTTGCCCCCAAGGATTATTGCGAGGAGTTTTTGCGTAAAGTAATCATCGCCTAACGAATTTGCACCGGGGACTCCCAGAACTAGGTGCGCTTGTTCGGTTTCTTTATTTCTGAGGAAGACGCGATCCGATCCGTAGTTATCAAACTTATTAAACTCGCGGTCTTTTGATCCGGAAACACCGGTGAAATATTTGTCGGAGAGTTCCATTGCTTCACCTTCATCAATTTTTCCTGAGAATGAGACGACAATGTTATCTGGCGTGTATAGAAGATCTTTATGCTTCTGGAAATCTTTTTGCCCAACTGAGTTTATAACTTCCATCTTTCCAATCGTGTCCCATCCTAAGGGATGATCTCCGAATACAAGTTCTTCGAAATCCCAACCCGCGCGATACATTGGAGTATCTTGATACATTCTTTCTTCTTCTATGATGACTCCGCGTTCACGCTCAATATCCTCTGGAGGGAATGACGCATTCAGAAGCATGTCACTAAGTACATCGCATGCCAATTCCTTGTGTTCGGCCGCTACTTTGACGTAATAACCGGCATATTCCTTGCCTGTAAACGCATTAAAGTCTCCTCCAACTCCGTCTATAGCGGCACTGACCTCCTTGGTATTCTTGTACTTCTTGCCACCCTTAAAGAACATATGTTCCAAAAAATGGCTTATTCCGCGTTCTTCATTTGTTTCGTAACGCGATCCTGCGCCCGCAAATACCAATACTGTTACAGATGCTGTCCCATCTAGTGGGGCAGATAGGACCTTTAGGCCCGATTCTAATTTTGAGGTATTAAACATGAATTGAAGTTTAGCTGAATCTAACCAGAAACCAAAAACTATTAAACTTTATTGACCGCTAACTCAAAACCCCATAATCTTCCGCCGATGTTAGGAAAACTCAAATGGCGCCGGCGTTTAAGGAAACATGGATTCATGAGCCGCATGAAGACCAAAAACGGACGAGAGGTGCTAAATAGGCGCAGAAGAAAGGGCAGAAAGAGGGTAACAGTACAGAAAAAGAAATAGAACACTTGGGATTTCCTGAATTCCTGTATTCCAGTATTCTAATACTCGATGGTCAAATACTTACATCAACTCTCCGCTTTCCTATTCTTTGCTTTAGGCATAAGCTTCTTTGCAGCTTATTTCCTTTTAAAGAATGAAATGATGATGACTGCCGCGGCATGGTGGATGCAACGAGCTGATCTGCCATTCGCATTCGTCACAATCATGTATGGAGGTTTGAGTTTATTTAGAAGCCTTAATCCAAATGAAAAGCCGGCCAATGCTCTCGCACTCGCAATTACCATTCCTCTGATCATCTTCTTCCTATTCCTGGTTGTTTTGAATTTTTGGGAAGTACTCGGGTTACCTAAAGGTGAAACAATGATTTAGAGGTGTATGTACCTGCCTGCTGGCAGGCAGGCATTGTACATACAATTATATTTCAGTCTCTGAGCCTTCCACTCTATTAGCCTGCCTCGCACAAAGAAACAGATAATCACTTAGACGATTTAAAAATATATGAATCTGCTCATTGATCTTTTCCTTTTCGGATAATCTGACCGTGCATCGCTCTGCTCTTCTGCACACGGTGCGAGCTAAATGCAGAAACGATCCTAATTTTGAACCGCTTGGAAGTATGAACCTCTTAAGTTCTGGTAAAGCTGATTCTAATTCTGCTATCCATTCATCAATTATCTTTACATCATCAGGTGACACTCGCTTTATGTTTACTTGAGAATCTTCTGGAGTCGCAAGATCAGATCCGATCAAGAATAAGAGCTTCTGAAGATCACCCAACGGAAACTTATCGCTTCCATCTTCCGCCATCACAACTCCGATTACAGCATTAAGTTCATCAACAGTTCCGTATGCTTCTAATCTGAAACAACCTTTTGAAACACGCTCCCCTGTCAATAAACGTGAGTATCCCCCATCGCCGGTTCTAGTTGTAACTGACATAATGGACAATAATCATACCGCACCCGAACCCGAAAACCGAACCCGATCAACCGACCAACGCCAACACCGCCTTATGCTCCTCCTTCGCCTCCTCCTCCTTCAAAGTCCTATCAGACGCTCTATATGTACATCTGATTGTTAGATTGTAGTCCTGCATTTTGTCTTTTGAGTATAGCTTTGCAACTTCAACACTCTCCAAGAGTTTGGATGTCTTCTTGATTTTCTTTAGCAATTCACCAGCACTCTTGTCCTGCGAGAATGGGATAGTGATGTCATATGTAATCGCAGGAAATTGAGGTACCGACTTGGAATACTTCTTGGATGGCACAATATCAAAGAGTACTGAAAGGTTGATCCTGAGTCCCGCTGTGCGCATTGGAAGGCCAAAGTTCTTGCGAACAAAGGGATGCACTTCGAATATCTCCCCCACTGTGTCCTTGCCAACCACTATCTGAGCTCTGCGTCCAGGATGCATAAATGATGACGAGTTTTTCATAGTCTCGACTCTCATATGATATCCGGATGACTTGAGTGCATTCTTGATCGCAGATTTTAGTTTCAAAAATGGATCATCATCTATTCCCGATTCAACTCTGCTTGCAACCAACGCACCAAGTTCTATTTGATCCTTGCCTTCTTTATCGAAAACCTGCCCCCAATGAAAGGTGCAAAGTTGAGATTCAACATTCAATAAATTATTTTCAGCATGTTCCAATAATCCTAGAAGCGAATGCGGCTGCATCAAAGAGGTTTCTTCACCAAGTGAATTCTCTATTGCAATGCAATTACCAGGATCCATTCCGCACTTATCAATTAACGCAGGGCCTACCAAAGATAACGGGAGAATTTCCACAAAACCCGACTCTTTGAGCGAATCTCTGACCAAATGAACTCGCTCATCGCGCGGAGGAGGCTCGATAGATGCACACGGCATCTGTGATTCAATGTTATCGTATCCAAATATCCTTCCCACTTCCTCAATCAAATCGTGCGGGCCAGAAACATCACTCAAGCGATGCAAAGGAGGAGTGACTGTGAGTGAATCTCCTGATCCTTCAACTTTAAACTCCAGATCTTTTAGGATTTTGGCTGTGGTCTTTGCAGGAATATCAGCGCCGAGGAATTCTGAAGCTCTCTTGGCTGATAATTTGATTGGTTTCGCTTTTCCATCATCACCCCAGCTGTCCTGCGAAGATATTACCTTTGCTCCGGGAACCAGATCGAGAAATAGCTGCAGTGCGCGATTGAATCCTTGCTTAACAATCACATTGGGAACTCCTTTTTCATAAATAGTCGCGGCATCTGTCCTATGGCCTGTTGCCATAATTGTTTTTCTGATTGATGCAGGCTCAACTCCGGCGCTGTGAAGATAAACTCGCTTTGTTGAATCTTTTGTAGAGCTTCGCAGTCCCCCCATAACGCCCAAAAGGTCGAAGATTCCATCATCATCGCTTAGTACAATTGCTCCTTCGGGAAGCTCACGTTCTTTTTCATCCAAAGTCGTAATCTTCTCGCCTTTTTTACTGAGCCTTGTTCGAATATCTCCCTTAAAATCACCAGCATCGAAGCTGTGCAAAGGCATTCCAACTTCAACCATCACGAAGTTTGTAATATCAATTGGAAGGTAAAGTGATCTGAAGCCTACTGCTTCCAACCTCTGCTTCATCCAATCCGGAGTTTCACCAACATTATCAATCTCCATTAAGCATGCGTGGTAATTTGGAATCTTGTCCTTACAGTCCAAAATGTTTTTGAAGGGAAGTTTTGCAGAAGGAAGCTTATGGTCCGCAAAATTCGGGCGATCTTTCTTCCAAGTAGCCAGTCCCAAGGCAACGAACTCGCGCGCGAAGCCGACTTGAGAAAATAGGTCAGGACGATGTGCAATTGAATGGTTATCAATGTGAAACACAATATCTCCGCCTCCAATGAATTCGCTGAGCGCCTTTCCAACATCTTTATCCCCGCTTCCAAAATCAATTACAGGCCATTCGCCCTCTTCCGGCTTAGGCGGATATTGCATAGAAAGCTCCAACTCTTCTGCTGCACAGATCATTCCATTGCTATCTTCTCCTCTTATCTTAACTTTCTTAAGTTCAAACTCTCCGCCACTCTTTGGGTCTTTGACCTTCGTCCCAACATGCGCGAATGCAATCCTCATCCCTTCTCGGAGATTCGTCCCCCCACAGACGACTCGTACTTTTCCACGATCCGTTTCCACATCGCAAAGCTGAAGCCTGTCCGCATCAGGATGTGCGCTGAGCTTAAGTACCTTTCCAACACAACATCCATCCAAAAAACCTCCTTGTCCCGAAATTTCTTCCACTTCTGCTACAGAGGAGGTTAGGCGATCGGCAATCTTCTGCGGATCGATCTCTTTGAGGTCTACAAAGTCGGATACCCAGTTTAGAGAGAGCTTCATGATGCACCAAGCATACATGAATGATATTGGTTTTGTTTAACAAATTGACAATGAACAATTGACAATTGACAATGCGCAAGCGAGAACAAGCTCAAATTCTCTTTAGAATTGTCAATTGTCAATTGTCAATTGTCAATTGTCCATTTTCAATTGTCAATTACCCCCCTGATATTGTTTAAAACAACCAAAAAAGGTACCCTATCAAATGATGTTCCCCTTACACACCATGAGCAAACCTAACCCTTCTTCCATACAAGCACTCCGATGGGTAATAAACGTATTAACATTTCTCGCTATGCTTGCTTCCCTGGCAGGTATCTATGAAACCCACTTTGTAGGAGCAGGAGCTACATTTGGAACAACAGGCGCTTCGCTTGCCATTATTGCATTCGCAATAACATCCCACCTCTGGATAAAGAGCATGGCATGTTGCATGGCTAGTTGTGAGAAGTAATTTCCGCATAACAAAGACGGCAGCTACGAGCTGCCGTCCTGTTTTTCCTGATTTTCGGAATGGGGTGTCATTTGTTGAGGCTGATGAATGGATTGTCGCCCGGGAACAGACGGTTGCCGGAAGCGGCCACCGAATGTTTGGGTTTGACTCCCCATTCGACCAACTGTCTGTGCGTCGCGTAGCGGAAGTAATAGAGTGAGTAGGCATAAGGCCTGGTTTGGAAATCTGAATCCGCAAGCAGATTGTCGAAATCCTCGCCAACGCCAGTGCCAATACCCTTTCCTCCACGCTTTTGCGACGGGACCGACTTGGGTCGCTCACCGCGGAAAACCGCGATGACGATAGTCCCCAGAGCTGTTGGGTCGTCTTGGTGTTCGACTGCGAACGAGTTGGCTTCCCGAGTTACAACAAAGCGTTTGCCGCCTTCGTAACCAGTCTGCCAGCCCTTGCAGGCGTAACCGTCATTGACGACTTTAACAACGTCATAAACACTGTGGCTCGAAAATTTGATGACACTTATACCTTAACCCGAGTTGCCCCAAGGCGTGGATCAATTACACAAACTGCCAGTGAGGTGTTTGAAGAAATTGGTCAACTTTCTGTCTCAGGCAAACTTGATGACGCTAAGGCACTTCTTAAACAACTTCGTGACCAAGGTCGTGGTACTCTTAGAAACGCAGCTTAACCCCCGTTATTATGATTAAATTTGAATCAGACCAAGGCACACCAGAGACAGCAGACATTGCTGACCTTATGCCGTACAAAGCCGATATATTGGCTAATAAAGATGTATTTACAGTGCTTTCTAGCACTACGCCAATGCAAACCATGAATGTTGCCAGCAACATGATGGCAACTATTGCTCAGGGGGTGAGCCGAGATAAATATCTACAAACCTTGGCAGCCTGCTTGCAAAGTGGCGACTTCACACCTGTTCGCGTTTTGTACATGCAGGCAAACAAGCCAGAATTAGAACGTATTACAGAAGAAGGTACGGATGCTATTACTGCTGAGATGCGTACGGCAGCCAAAAATATGCTCGGCTTTGAAAAGGGAACAGATAGAGCACTTAAAGAGCAGGCTACAACGTCAATTGATGCGGTTGGTAACCCGCCCAGCTTTCAGGTGCCAGATTGGCTGTTTGCCGCTACTGAGTGGGTAAAAGCGAACCGTGATAAATCGGTACCAGATATGATTGCAGCCCTAGAATCTGCACCGGATCCGGAGCCGCTACGCCGTGTACAGGGGGCAGAATAAGGCTCGTCTTGATTGACACTACCGCCTATCCTGACGACTACTGGCGCTCTTCCCTGGTCGGCTTCGGCTGTAGCCGCGCAGCGAAAACTTCGGGAACTTTCTTCCGAGATGAATAACGAAGAAGCTGCAAGACACTTGATGAGTTTACGGAGGTTTGATTCGATTTAGAGTAGCGATCGTAAACTTCAGTGACCCAAATTTACTTATAGGAGCTACAGAGAGGATACAACTCACTTGCGGCAACAAGTACAAACTACCCCGAGTCGCCCTTAGTGCCCTGCAATCATAGGTAAGCAGGATTAGTACCCTTTGAAGCATGTTAAGGCTTAAACAGGACTTAATAAGCGAAAAGATCCAAAGTCCACTCTCCATAGCGAAACCATTCGTGGTGCCATTAGTGTAATGCTTGGCGGAGAGAGGGGGATTCGAACCCCCGAGACCCTTGCGGGCCTACCCGCACTCCAAGCGGGCGCACTAGACCAACTATGCGATCTCTCCACAGATAACTTTACAAATGAATTGAGTTTATGAAAAGAAAAAACGGCCCCTAAGTCGGTCGGAGCCGTTCGCCGTACTGAACCAATTGGTCAGTTTAGCATGGTTGTCTTCCGCCTCCGGACTTCTGCCGGAGAACATTCGGCTTTCTTCTCCAGGGAGACCGGGGTTTCGAGCAATTGCGTCTTCTTCGCTTGTTGTGCCGGCGAGTACCCGACATATGTCACCTCCTTTTGGGTGTTTCTAATGAAGACAGAGACAAATATGTTATATAACAAAGAATATTAACTATCAAACACTTTTAAAGCTTTCCTACCCTGTTCCTAGGCTCACAATAATCTAATTCTAATTTCTTATAGATCTCCTCTTCCGTCTTACTTGCAATCACAGCATCTCCTTTGAAAAGCCCATATTCATTTAGCTTCCAACCTTTCTTAATCGCAACTTTCCTCATCGCAATGTTGTGCTCTTTGGATCCTGTGAAGTAAAGAAGTGCCACACCCCATTGATCTTTGCGCACAAATCGCACGTCGACACGTAATCCTGATTTTAAATCAAATGAAAGCTTCTTATCACCATGGGCTACAACATTTCTGACGTCCTTTAGCTCAGCCACAGCATCAGAAACTTCTTTTGGTTTTGAAGTTACAACTAATATGTCTATGTCCCCCACCGTTTCTTTCTCTCGCCTAAATGACCCCGCAACCTCAACCTGATCAACTCCTTTTAGATCTTTTATTTTTTTAAGGAGCTTGTCAACATCATTCTTAATCTCTGCCCGCGGAAATCTTTTTATTCTTTCTTTAACTCTCTTCGCATTTTCAAGAACTTTCTTTTCCATAAGTTCAGAAAAACGGGGCAAAGACCTCAGCTTCCCCTCTTCCGCAACTTTAATCAGATCAGCAACTGTCTTAACTCCAAACTCTGATTGTATTTGACGTACGCGCGCAGGCCCGAGACCTTCTATGTCCATAAGTTCAGCTGGAATATTATCCTGAGTGATTCGCATATCCTCCAAAGCTGTCATCTTACCGGTTTCTAAATACTCAACAATCTTGCCGGCAATTGCATCTCCTATTCCCGGCAGCTTCTTAAGTTCTTTCTCGTCTCCGATCTCGGAAACATCTTTGTCTAATTCCTCGATAACCTGAGCCGCACGCCTATATGCAGCGGGCTTAAAATCGACTCCCTGCTCTTGTAACAAAGCTGCAATCTGACTGAGTAAACCAGCAATGACTCTATTGTTCTCCATGTAATCATTATACCCCACATCTCCCCCTAACCCCCTCTCCAAAAGAGAGGGGGAACTCCCCTCCTCCTATGGAGGAGGGGCTGGGGGGTGGAGGATAAAAACTGATCTATCTTCTTTTAACGAACGGCCCGGGGGCGCCCACCGAAAACGGCGGGCGACCCCTAAGGCCTTCGTCAGCTAAGCGTAACGCCTTCTCCTCTTGTCACTAAGAATGGCCAGGACGTCGTGTCCGGTTCGATGGAGGTCTACGACCTTTCGCATGTCGATGTGCGCGGCCCGACAAATGGCCACGGCTTGCAAATAGCGAGCAGAGACATGATCAGGTAAGTGGCAACTGGACGCGTAGCGTCTTCCATCGCCCGGCATCTCTTCACACTCGACATGCTGTCGCATCAAAACGATTGTCGCGACTGCCGTGGCTTGCCTACCAGGAGAGGGGGGGATAGGATTTGGAGTCCTATGGATGAAGAATCTAAATATCGGTTTTATAAAAAACGTAAGTGTAAATTTACGAAAAAACTGAGGCGAAAGATGACACCGGAAGAAAAAATCTTGTGGAAAGAGCTCAGGAATAGAAACTTTAGTGATACTAAGTTCAGACGACAAGTTAACATCGGACCCTACATAGCTGATTTTTTGTGCTGGAGACACAATTTAATAATCGAGATAGACGGATTAATTCATGAAAAACGCAAAGAACATGATGTACATAGAGATAAATATTTAAGAGATCATGGATTCAAAATCCTTCGCATTACAAATGAAGAGGTAAATAGTGATTTGGAATCTGTACTCAAGAAAGTCGAACATTCAATAACTCCAACATCATAAGCTCCCCTTCTCCTTGTAGGCAAGCGGGTAGGTAGGAGAAGGGGCCGGGGGATGAGGTCGGCAAGCAGGTGGGTCAGGTCCCCTCTCTCCACTCATTCTGATAAGCAACCTGCTCGGGCGTCATTTCATCATACTTAATGCCGATTGCATCAAGTTGCATCCTCGCAATCTCGTCATCAATCTCCGCAGGCAAAGTAATCACTTCCGATTCTAGCTTCCCTTTATTTTTGACTAAGTATTCGCAAGCCAAAGTCTGTCCGCAGAAACTCAGGCTCATTACTTCCGAAGGATGGCCTTCTGCAGAAGCTAGATTTACAAGCCTTCCTTCCCCCGCAACATAAATAACTCTGCCTGACTTCATAAGATACTCATCTAAGTAATGTCTGACTCTGCGCTTGCGCTTTGCATTTCTTTCTAACGCTTCCATATCAATCTCGTTATCGAAGTGGCCAGAGTTTGCCAGTATCGCACCGTCCTTCATTTTTTCGAAGTGCTCCATTCTGAAGATGTGCTTGTTGCCTGTAACTGTTATAAAGATGTCACCAAGTTCAGCGGCTTCGCTCATTGGCATAACTCTGTATCCGTCGGTCGCGGCCTGAAGCGCATTGAACGCATTGACTTCGGTAACAATTACATTAGCTCCCAAACCTTTAGCTCTGAGCGCGCATCCCTTTCCACAGCTTCCATAACCCCCGACTACCACAGTCTTTCCTGCGAAAAGAATGTTTGTTGATCTGAGGATGCCATCCATTGTTGATTGGCCTGTTCCGTAATAGTTATCAAACAGATGCTTTGTCTTGTTGTCGTTGACTGCGATCATCGGGTACTTGAGCACTCCTTCTTCCTCCATAGCTCTAAGTCTGATGATTCCGGTTGTTGTCTCTTCGCATCCTCCAATTATATTTGGAATAAGACCCGGATGCTTTGTGTGGATTTCTGTGACCAGATCGCATCCGTCATCAATTGTGATATTAGGTTCCGTATCAATAACAGCATTTAGGAACTTGTAATAATCCTCCTTGCTCTCTCCTTTATATGCCCAAACCAGAACCCCATCCTCTTCGGCAAGAGCAGCCGCAACATCATCCTGTGTACTTAAAGGATTACATCCTGTAATTGCTACTTTAGCTCCACCGTCTCTAAGAGTTCTGATCAAAACGCCAGTCTCTTTAGTTACATGAAGAGCAAGACCAATGGTCAGACCTTTGAAAGGCTTCTCCTTGCTTAGTCGATCCCTGACTTTCATTAAGGCACCCATGCGTTTCTCCGCGATCTCTAGATTGAGTCTGCCTTGATCCGCCAAAGATGAGTCTGTTACGTAGGACATGGAGCGATAGACTAACAGAATATTGGGTTTGAGCAATAATTATCACGACTAAAAGGGTATAAAGGAGACAAAAGAGACAAAGGAATCTTTTGACTCTTTTGAACCCTTTAATTCCTTTGTACCCTTATAAAAAACTGTCGTATTAAAACAAAACCGCCAACCAATATAATCGGAAGACGGTGTTTGTTTTGATCAGAAGTAAAATAGAGCAAGCTCTATAAAACCAATGACATATATAGTATAGCAAACTTTACCTTAGATTTCAATGGGCGTTTTGGTGCTAAATATTGCAGTTCTGAGCGTTTTTAATGGACAATTGAAAATGGACAATTGACAATTCTAAAGAGAATCAAGATTTGTTCTCGCTTGCGCATTGTCAATTGTTCATTGTTCATTGTCAATTTTGTGAGGCCTATCAATATCCTCCAACAACGTCCCCTCCTGTTCCACTGCCCTCTTTCCCATCTCACATCCTTTTTTACACGCCGAGATCAGATCCTGACCTTCATTAAGCCCCGCAAGAAATCCCGCTCTAAAACCGTCCCCTGCTCCAGTCGGATTAATCACTTTTTTGGATTTCACAGCTGGAACCAATTCAGATCCATCGTGAGTTATCAACAAGCATCCTTTGTCTCCAAGTGTAACAATAATAAATCCACCTACCTGACCTACCTGACTTAAAATCTTAAGAACTCCATTTGCATCACACCCTAACTTCTTCTGCGTAACCTCCCACTCATATTCATTAACTATAATTCCTGCGCTCATGTGAACCATCCTCTCGAATGCATCATCGCCAAAGGCGATTGTCTGCTGTCCGGGATCAAAAAAAGTCTTAACATTATTTTCCGAACACCACTCCATACCCTGAACCATTGCTGTCGTATCGCGTGCACCGATGATGGCGTAAGAAATTTCTGATGGACTGAGATCATTTGGCCATTGCCCATGTGAATCGGCACCGGGATGAAAGAATGCAATTTGATGTTCGGAGCTATCGGTATTAATAATGGCAGTTGCAGTCACATGATCAGAAACTTTCTTAATGTGATCGGTTGAAATGTTTTTTGATCCGAGCTTCTCTAAATAATCATCCCCATCATGCCCGACTGAACTGACCAGAATCGGCTCCTGACCCAATAGCTTCAATCCCCATGCAATATTCGCTCCCGTTCCTCCAAAGTGGCGCGCGTAATGCGGAGAGAAATAGGAAACTGAGAGTGCTTCAAGCGCCTGAGGATCAATTGTATCTGCAAATTCGCCGTCGTAGCCGAGGAGTACATCGTAGGCAACAGAGCCGGTAACTAGAATCTTATTCATGGTATGTAGAATCTAGTAAAAATTAACAATTGACAATGGACAATTAACAATTACGCAAGCGAACAACTAGCTTGGTGATTCTTTAGAATTGTCAATTGTCCATTGTTCATTGTCAATTAAAGCCCAATTTACTTTGTAATTTTTCTAGTATTAGGTCGTCTTTAATATAGACTACGCTTCTATGAAAATAGCAGTTATTGGCACCGGCTATGTCGGCCTTGTTTCCGCCGCATGTTTCGCGGAATTGGGGCATGAAGTGTATGGAGTAGATATTGACGAAGAGAAAATCAAAAAATGCAAGAAGGGAGAGAGCCCAATTTACGAACCTGGCCTTCAGGAGATTCTTCAAGAAGGCTTAAGGAATGGAAGGCTTAGTTTTACAACTGACCTGACTGAAGTTTTGCCAAACGTTAAAATCGTCTTTTCCGCTGTCGCAACTCCTCCCGGTGAAGGATACAAGGCTGACCTTAGGGCTGTTTTTACAGTAGCCGAGACTGTGGCAAGACACGCTGACCACGACATTGTTTTTGTAAACAAGTCGACTGTGCCAGTTGGAACAGGAAAGCTTTGCGAAGAAAAAATTTCAGAGATTCTAAAAGAGCGTGGTGTGAACTTTCAAGTTCCCGTTATCTCTAATCCTGAATTTTTGCGCGAAGGAATGGCGGTAAGCGATACAATCATGCCTGACCGTGTAGTTATAGGAATAAATCACAACGAATGGGCTCGTGATCTTATGGAAGATCTATATAGGCCCATTACAAGAGTCGGTAAGCCTCTTGTTTTTATGAATCGAGAAAGTTCAGAGATTGTTAAGTACGCTGCTAATTCCCTTTTGGCTACCAAGATCAGCTTTATAAATATGCTTACTGAGCTGACTGAAAAGACAGGCGCTAATATAAGAGATGTTGCACGAGGAGTAGGACTTGATACAAGGATTGGCCCCCGATTTCTTCATGCCGGCATCGGATACGGCGGAAGCTGTTTCCCAAAAGACGTTAAGGCTCTGCTTGCAACTGCTTCTGAACTTGGAATTCCAATGGATATTGTCGAAGCGACTGACAAGATCAATGCAAGACAAAGAAAAAGATTCTTTAAGCAAATTACTGATCTTCTTCCTGCCAACGCCAACGTCGGAATTCTTGGACTTTCGTTCAAACCAAAGACTGATGACATGCGCGCAGCCCCCAGCTTGGATCTAATTCCAGAGTTGATTGAAAAAGGTCACAATGTAAAAGTATTTGATCCCGCTGCAATGGAAGTAGCCAAGCCTCTCCTGCCAGCTCAGGTCACTTTCTGCAAAGATGCGCTTGAAGCAGTTAAAGATGCCGACTCTGTAGTGGTTCTAACCGAATGGGATGAGTTTAGAGGAATAGATCTGGTTCAATTAAAGCAATGTATGCGTGGCAATGATTTGTTTGATGGTAGAAATATATATGAGCCAGATGAAGTACGTGAAGTCGGGCTTGAGTATCACGGAATAGGTATTGGATAGTTTACTGGTTTTTGGTTTCTGGTTTTTGGTTCTCTATAAAAAACTATGAAAATCTATGTAACTAAAAACTAAAAACCAATAAACTAAAAACAATGAGAATACTACTCACCGGTGCTGCCGGATTCATCGGCTTCCACACCGCCAAGGCTTTGCTCGAGCGCGGAGATGAAGTTATCGGCCTTGATAATTTCAGTCCTTATTATGATCCTAAACTAAAGGAGGCCAGAGCCGCTCAATTGGATGGAAAGCCTGGGTTTAAAATGATCCGTGGAGATGTAACTGATCGCGAAACTGTGAGAGAAGCAATGAAAGGAGTTGATAGAGTATGCCATTTGGCAGCTCTCGCGGGCGTCAGGTATTCGTTCGAGCATCCGGAAGAATACATTTCGAATAATATTCAGGGATTCTTTGAAATTCTTGATGAAGTTAAACAGCAGGAGATTGCAGGACTAACTTATGCATCTTCAAGCTCAGTTTACGGAGGAAATGAGAAAGTTCCTTCGCAAGAAGATGACAAAGCGGACAATCAACTTTCGTTATATGGAATGACAAAGAAGGACAATGAGCTGATGGCTCACACATATAACCATCTTTACGGAATTCCTGTAACGGGCCTCAGGTTTTTTACAGTTTATGGTGAATGGGGAAGGCCAGATATGGCGCTTTTCTTATTCACTGATGCTATTTTGAATGACAGACCCATCGATGTATTCGGCGAAGGTAAGATGCAAAGAGACTTCACGTATATTGACGATATTGTTTCCGGAGTAATCGCATCAATTGATAAGAATTATGACGAAGAAATCTTCAACCTCGGATGTGGGAGAAAGGAGGAGCTGATGGAATACATTTCAACCATAGAAAAAGCTTGCGGAAAAGAAGCTGAAAAGAATTTTACAGGTATGCAACTGGGAGACGTACGTGTTACCTCAGCAGATATTTCTCATGCGAGAGATAAGCTCGACTTTGATCCTCAGACTATGATTGATGTCGGTGTTCCTAAGTTTGTGGAATGGTATCGAAGTTACTATGGAAGAAATTGACAATGAGCAATTGACAATTGACAATGCGCAAGCGAGAACAAACGCTGATTCTCTTTAGAATTGTCAATTGTCCATTTTCAATTGTCAATTTCCCAAGGACTACCCATTACTTACGCCAAGTAATCATTCTATTCATAGAATAATTCCATAAAACTCCTGTTATTGCTCCAATAAATACCGCAAGCAACTCAACCCATCCGCGGGAAAATAGAAAAGTGCTCACGGCCCAGTTTGCAATAGCACCCAATATGCACGCAACATTGTACTTTCCGAAACCTTTGATTGCTCCAAGTCCTTTTAGTTTCTGATTCGCGAATGTCCAAAGGTTATTAAGAGAGAAATTGAAAATGATAGCGACTTCTGTAGCGCCAATTACTGCCAAGCTGAATCCTGCAACGTTCAACTCCTCTCCTCCTCCCAATAATCTGGCTAGACTTAAGTAAGCAGCCATATGAACTCCAACTCCAAGCGTTCCCACCATGCAGAACTTAACGAATGTGAGCGGAATGAACCGGCCGATCGTAACGTCATACAAGTATTCCAGAAAATCTAACTGAACTTTCCAGCTTAACTTGCTTTCGCCATGCAATCGCGTACTGAAAGTGAATGGAATCTCCACCGCACTCGTTCCTTTAGGTGCATGAACCAGCAGGTCGAGTAGTATTTTGAATCCTTTTGGATTTAATTTCTCTAAAGCTCCTTCGAATACAGCCCTATCTAAAGCGAAAAATCCGCTCATTGGATCTTTGACTTTAACCTTGCAAAGAGCAAGAGCCATCTTGGTAGCCACTCTGCTGATTAGTTGGCGGCGCTCATCCCATTCGCCTACGCTTCCTCCTTCTATATATCTGGAACCGACAGCAAAGCCTTTATTTGCTTCAACGGCCTGATAAAGTTTAGGAAGAAGATCCATATCATGCTGTCCATCTGCATCCATAACAGCAAGTACATCTCCCTTGGCTGATAAAAATCCATCGATGACTGCAGAAGAAAGCCCTCTCTTATCAACTCGCCTGATAACATGCACGTCTTCCATATCTTTGGAAACCTCCATCCCTATCCTCCACGTCTCATCCGGCGAATTATCATCCACAATGATTATCTCATGCGGAATATCGCGTAAAACCTCCCTGAGCTTTGGAATAAGCACAGGAATATTCTCAGCCTCGTTATATGTAGGCAGTACTATAGAAAGCATTGTCACAATAATAGCGAATTTTTGGTTATAAAATACAAATAATCCAATTATTATGTCTCTGTGAATAAACCGAACCCCATCGTTATCTGCCTGGTCCTGACTATTGCTTTCAGCATTCCATCGATTTTGAAGATTCCAATGATGATGCCTTTTCTTGATTCAGCAGTCCGCGCAAAAGCACCCCAAGCGATCGAAAACTTAAGAAAAGAAGGAATCTGGATGGTTAATACTGAATTGAAGTCAGTCACAAAGGAGGAAGATCAAACTTGTTTTCACTTCGAACACACATACACACTCGATAACCGAACCCGAAAACCGAACCCGAAAACCGAACCCGAAACCAGAACCACCTGCCTAAAATGAACTGCAAATGTTCCAATAAACTTCTCTGGCTGATTATAATTCTGGGAGTACTCCTCAGGCTTACTGACGTCGCGTTTCCCGACTTTGCAACAGACGAAGCTCAGTTCGCATTAAACGCATCCGCCGCACAGCCGCCAATCGGTATGTTCTTTTTTTGGCTTGCACAAACCATCTTTGGAGCATCCATAATTTCAGCACGTGCAGTTTCCATAGCATTTGGCATCGCAACTATTTATCTTATCTACAAGATAGTTCTGGAATTTTCAGAAAAAAAAGCTGCCCTGACCGCTGCCGCATTCGCATCAATCTTCCCAACGCACATTATCTTTTCAAAACTTGCGTACCTAAGCGTACCACTTTGTTTTGCCTGGGCTTTGACGACTCTGATGTTTATAAAAGCGAACAAGAAACCGCATGATTCAAAGTTATTGATCGCATTATTTTTATCATCAGTCCTTGCAACTTTCATAAAGACGCAGGGGCTACTTTTCCCCTTACTCCTATTGATTGGAATCATTATCGAGTCAATCAAAAATAAAAAACCACTATTCACTATTCACTATTCACTATTCTCTTCCTGAGCCTCATCCCCATCACCCTCTACATCCTAACTAATCCCGGCATCGGAGCTACGTTAACCTTGTACGGAGGAAACATGTACGGCGTTTCCGGAATACTAGATAGGACTTTGACCTTGATTAAGCTCTGGTGGCACTTAATTCCAATACTTACAATCCTATTTGCACTAAGCCTAATTCATATAACCCGAAAACCGAACCCGAAAACCGAAACCCTAACCCCAGCCCTAATCCTAATAGTAACCGGAATCCTCCTCGGCCTAGTCTTGGGCCCCGCACACGAATACTACACAACCTATCTTGTTTACTGGTCTATACCTATCGCATTACTTATAAATAGAATGAAGCCATGCTGGACTCCAATTATTCTTACACTGATAGTTATAAATACATTGTTACTTACCGGACCCAGATCTGTATTTCTAAATGGCAGAACATATAAACTCTATCAATCAGAAGGATATTGGAACACGCATGCAGATCAGATTAATGATGCTCTGAAAGGAGTGGATGAAGTAATTGTAATGGGCCATCCCGGCCACCACATTCGTTGGTATCTGGAACCTCGTGTACTTGTTGGCAAAAATATGGATCTGATTAATCGAAAAGGCGCCTTCCTAAATTTGGGCAAAGAAGTGCAGTTAGAGGCAGTAGGCGAAATCTTGTATGATGATGAAAAAGTGGTTATTACGAGAAAATAACATAAAAGTTGTTAAATTAGCGGGTTTAAGTTTAGGATACTCGAGATGAAAATATTAGTTACCGGTTCCTCGGGGACAGTCGGCACAAGGCTTTGCGAAAAGCTTCTGGAACAAGGACATGAGATTGTTGGAGTCGACTGGCATAAAAATAAGTGGAAGCCGGAGATAAATAAAATGACTGTTAA
The DNA here is from genome assembly GCA_030750465.1 of Candidatus Peribacteraceae bacterium. Taxonomy (GTDB): domain Bacteria; phylum Patescibacteriota; class Gracilibacteria; order Peribacterales; family Peribacteraceae; genus UBA2144. The sequence continues at coordinate 6,707 of JASMHZ010000003.1, read as the reverse complement.
TGTAGATCTCAGGAATCCTAAAAAATTAAAGAAGCTGCCAACTGATATCGATTTTATTTATCACTTAGCTGCAAATGCTAGGGTTTATGAACTTGTTAAGGAGCCTGATATGGCATTGGACAACTTTGTAACAACTTTTAATGTCCTGGAATTTGCACGCAAGAACAACATTAAACGCATTGTCTTCACATCATCCAGAGAAGCATATGGGAATGATGAGCATGATGTGCATACGGAAGATATGGTCCGCGTAGATAACTGCGAAAGTCCGTACACAGCCAGTAAAATAGGAGGTGAAGCTTTGGTCTGGTCATACATTCGTTGCTATGGAATCGATGGAATAGTTACCAGACTCTCCAATGTATATGGAATGTACGATGATTCTGACCGAGTTGTTCCCCTCTTCATCAAGCAAGCAAAAGCCAACGAAGGCATGACTGTATTTGGCAAAGACAAGTGTCTGGATTTCACTTACATCGACGACACTATTAGCGGACTACTTCTGATGTTGGAAAATTTTGATTCAGCCAAGAACAATACTTACAACCTGGCATGCGAAAAAGGTACAACCATCGTTCATCTTGCGGAAAAGATTAAGGAGCTTTTGGGCAGCCCCTCTGAAATTACAATAAAAGACAACCGACCGGGAGAAGTGGTTCAATATGTTGCTAACGTAGATAAGGCAAGAGAGAAACTTGGATACAATCCTCAAACTGACTTCGATGAGGGCATCAAGAGAACTATTGAGTGGTACAAAAACAACGCTTGAACTTGGGGGCAACGTAAATAACGAACATCACATCTATTAGAATTGGGACTGTGAAGAATTGATATGTCAGCTGATGTCTTTCTGCCCAAGCTAAATAGAAGTAGAACCATTGGAAGTGCAGAGTTGCCAGTACTAATGGTATCCATAATTGATATTTCTTAAGAACTGGTAAAGATGCGAGGATGAATAGAAGGATGCTTGCGTGCATATACTCATGATTCATTGTGGAAACAACCGCGTTCATCAAAAGTCCGCCTAAGGCGCCTATCAAAAGCGCCCAATAAAGCTTCTTGTCTTCGATGTATTTAAGCTTTGGTGCAAGGAATGCAATTAGTGCCAAGAATATGAGGAGTGGACTCGTGTGCATCAGGTTCTGATGCCCTGTTCCACCGGGATCTGGGAAGTGATAGTTGTGAACCGAGAAAAGAATCTGGAGTGAGTACGCTAAATTCAAAATTACTTTCATCGGACTTTGCCAGACTGAAGTTTCACTTAGATCAGGATGAACTCCGACTATTAAATGACCTACTTGAATGTACTGAATCGCTGCGTACAAAGCTGGAATCGCAAGTCCAAGTATTATTAGTTGATTGCGCCTGAGCACTGAGCCCTTGGTTGGCCTCTTTATCCAAAGTAGCGGAAGCAAAACAAGTGCAAAAGGCTTCGTTGTCATCGCAAGCCCCCACACAATCCACGTCCACCACGATTTTTTACATGCACCATAAATTGTCAGAAGCATGAGTCCAATATATGCGGAAGTTGTGTATCCGATGAACGCTTTAAAAGTCCAAAACGGCATCATTGTTACAACTCCTGCAAGAACAAGTCCGTGCCACGCGCTGCCCTGCACCCCATGTGGTGCAGTGGTTGACTTGAAGAGTTCTTTGCCTGTTAAGTATGCAAGAGCAGGTAACAAAAGTGACCAAATCAACTGATAATAAATCTCGGTAAACTTTGAAGGAATAATAATATGAACAAGAGCAGCTGGAATATTAGACCCATGGAATCCCGGAATGCTTAAATCAAATCTTCCGCTTGCAAGCGCCTCTACAAATGCCTGGTAAAGCTTAAAGTCACGATCTTCGTATGGAACAATTTCAATGAAGCTTACGAGTAAAGCCAAGGTCATTAGAAAGACATAAAACCACGGAGACGATATGCAGCGCTTAAGACACATATCAACATATTATATCAATTCGCATGCTTAGCGATAGCATTCGATGCTCAACGAATTACTCCTCTCGTGCCTCGAAGCCCCGCAACTGTGGGGCGAAGTGGTATTAGACCAAGATTATTAAAAGGAGAACCAGAGACATGGGTTTTTCTGCGGATTTACAGATGTTTTTTATTAGTAAACTAGTTGCGCAACTAGTTTACCCTAACTACAATACTTAATATGAATAATCTTCAATCATACGAACAACTCCTAAAGGTGCTAGCAAGCAAGAAAAGACTTCATATTCTTTTATATCTGAGAAAAAACAAAATGGCCTCTGTTAATGAGCTAGCAGAAGCAATTGGCTTAAAGAAGCAGGCTACTTCGAAGCACTTACGAATCCTCAGACTTGCAAAAATTGTGAAGCCTAATAAAAAAGGGTTGTTTGTTAAATACAGACTGTTTCTCCCACAGGAGAAAATAGTCAAACAGGTGTTATCAGTTATTCAATAGAGTACTAATTCACCGAACTTACTCTTCCCAGCAAGAAAGTTGAATTTACTCAAGAACTCTCCCTGTTTTTTACAATTTCGGCCATTTTAACGATTTCCATGTGATCGAAGGCAAGATCTGCATTCTTCCAATCCTTGATAATCTCGATAGCCGCGGCATCGTCCCCTGCTCTGGGTTCTCCTGACCATTCTGTGGCCAGAAACACCACACTTATTATTCTACCGCGCGGATCTCGGTTGGGATCTGAAAAGACACCAACTAGCTCAAGGCCATCTACTTTGAGTCCCGTTTCCTCGAGCATCTCGCGTTTGCAAGCCTCCTCCACAGTTTCATCTATCTCCATCATTCCTCTTGGTGCGGTCAGACGGCCTTTGCCGGGCTCATCACGCCTTCGTATTAGAAGCACTCCTTCTTCCATGAAGACGACGCAGTCAGCGGCGACAACGGGGAGTTTTTGGTTGGTGAAGAAATCCATGACAACATTATACACTCAACACGGGCACTTCGTGCCCTTTCAACAATCAACATTGTAAAAAATGTTAACAGTGAGCGAAGCGAACGTGTTAATTGTTGATTGTCGAGAGTCACGCTTAGCGTGACGTGTCGGATGGAACATACCCTCTCTCAAAATACTCACTACCTGACCCTACCGAATCAACCTCATATCTCTTCCCTTCCAATACACTTCGCGCAGCAAGTATTCCCATTTCGAGCGAGTGATCTTGATTTGTATATCGAAATCTTCCAGGTCTTCCGATTGCAAAGAAGTTCTCGAAGCTGTCTAACCATTCTGTGATTACTCTGACGTTTTCTGCGTACTCAAGATCATAAATTGGATACGCGTCGGGCTCTTTTATCATATGAATATTCAAAACCTCCTCTCGCTTTAGGAACTTAAGTTTTTCTAACCATTCCATTGCCATATCAAATAGCTTTTCTTTTCCTGCATTCCAAATCTCATCTCCTTCGAAACAGAAAAACTCTATAAAAAGTGATGTTCTGCCTTTGGGGCACATTTCTTTCGAGAAGTTTTTCATCTCAGTTATACGTCCAAACGGAACCTCCTTGTCCGGGAAGTAAACCCAGTTGTCATCCGTTACTTTTTTCTTATCAATTGTTAGAAATAAATAAACCTGCGCGCGGAATCGGAGTTTCTTAGCTGCTTGTCTGACCGCTTCCGGTGCAATGGGATCGAAAAGTTCAACTGACCTTGTGATTGGAATTGAACTAATAACTGACCTTGGCCTCAAGGTCTTTGTTCCAACGTCAACCGATATTACGCTTCCGTTTTCGTGAACTATTCTTGTTGGCTGAGCATTCAACAACACTTCTGATCCTTTTTCTTGTATCTTTTTGCTCATTGTTTCGTATACAAGACCTGAACCAAGGCTTGGATAATAGAAAGTATCTACCAAAGTCTTTGGCCCACCTTTTTTCACAAGCATTTTTTTGAGTGCCGCCCATATGCTTAATCCCGCAATACGCTGTTCCGCCCAATCGACGGAGATTTCTTTGGCTGGAATTCCCCAAATCTTTTCCGTGTAATTGATCATATTAAACTCAGCAAGAGTTCTTCCGAAACGCGCAACAACAAAGTCCTCGAAGCTCTCCGGTTTCTTTTTTCTTAATCTTCCTTTCACATGTTCAATAGAATAATCCCTGAGCATCTTGTTTGCTTTGAATATTCCCATCTGCCCAAGAACATTTCTGAATCGAACGGGGTAGTAATAGAACTTTCCATCCACAAAGAACCGAGTGAGCCTTTTAACCTGAATCCATTTTTCACCAAGCAAGTCTCCGATCATGTCATATAAGTATTTGTTCTTGCTGAAGAAACGATGAGGACCATTGTCCACGCGAAAAGTACCCTGAGGTTCGTTGAAAACATAAGTTTTTGCCAAACCTCCAACCTGACCAGCTTTCTCTATTACAGTTACCTGTTTCCCAGCACGACTGAGTTCCCAAGCTGAAGCCATGCCTGCAGGGCCGGCGCCTAATACCAAAATTGAATCTGAGTTGTTCATAAGTTCGAAGTTCAATGAAAGACAAATACTTTTCTCATTCCAAAATTCCAGAATAGAACAATCCAAAGCACTATCATTTTGGCAAGAAGGGGTGTCAAATGAATATATTCCACAACAAGCCAAAGGAGTAATTCAGTCCAAAATAAGCCCCCAAGGGCAATGCCAAATACCATAAAAAATTCCAAAAGACGTGGATGACGGCTTTTGAATATCCACATAAGACCCAAGACATAATTCCATGAAAGACCAAACATATATGCGACAAAGGCTGCCCATAGATAATGCATTCCCAAATATTGCATCAGAAGAACAAATACAATCAGATCAACGACAGAGGCCGATCCTCCTACGAATATGTATCGGAAAAATTGAACGCGCGCGGATCTTGGATCACCCAGTATTAAATGTTTCATTACAAAGAGTTTAGCGATTTTTCTAGACATTTCTACTGCGCATTTGCGCTACTGCGCTAAACTATCACGCATTGAATAAAACTATCGCTATCGTCGGCCTCGGTTATGTTGGCCTCCCGCTCGCTCATGCATTTGCGAAGAAGGGCAATCGTGTAATTGGTTATGATATTAGCGAGGAGCGTATTACCAACTTAAATTCAGGAGAAGATTGGACAAATGAACTTACAAGAGAGCAACTTGAGGGAGTTTCAATCGAATTTAGTGCTAACCCTGCAATACTTGGGAATGCCGATGTGATAATCGTTGCTCTTCCAACTCCAATTGATGAAAACAACAAGCCAGATATTGCGATCCTGAAAGCAGGAACAGAAACGGTTGGAAAAAATATGAAAGACGGAGCAATCGTCGTATTCGAATCAACCGTTTATCCGGGAACAACAGAAGAGATTTGCGGTGGAATTCTGAAAGAAGCCTCAGGCGGAAAAAGTTTTAAGCTTGGTTATTCTCCTGAACGAATCAATCCGGGTGATAAGGAACATACTGTTACGAAAATTCTCAAGATCGTTGCCGGAGAGGATGATGAGACGACTGACACTCTTTGCAATCTTTACAAATCAATCATTGAGGCAGGCGTACACAAAGCTTCTTCGATTAAAGTTGCAGAGATGGCGAAGGCTATAGAGAATGCACAACGGGATTTGAATATTGCATTTGTGAACGAGATCGCCCAGATGTGCAATAAACTTGGAATTGCATCCAAAGATGTTTTTGATGCCGCGAAAACTAAGTGGAATTTCCTCCCCTTCCAGCCTGGACTTGTAGGAGGTCATTGCATTGGTGTTGATCCTTATTATCTTGTAGAAAAAGCCAAACAACTTGGAATGGATACGCATGTAATAACCGCAGGAAGAAGTGTTAATGATCAAATGGGAGCATATGTAGCAAGCCTTGTAACTGACGAACTTGGAGATCCCAATGGAAAACGAGTCTTGGTACTTGGAATTACCTTTAAGGAGAACGTCCCTGATCGAAGAAACAGTAAGTCTGGTGATGTAATCAAAGCTCTTGAGGCCAAGGGATGCGATGTAGAAGTGCATGATCCGTTTTTTGATGACAGCGAGATTGAAAAACTCGGGTTCAAACCCGGCAAGCTGATGAATGGACCCTATGATGCTGTCATGCTCCTAGTTACCCATAGTGATTACTTCAATGGATACCCTCAGAATCTTTTGGGCAGCCTGAAAGAAGGAGGAATCTTCTTTGACCTTAAATCCTTGATGGATAGGAAAGCTGTGGAAAGGGAGGGGTATAGGTACTTAGCTTTATGAAGCTTTGACCTCCTTAACCTCATACATCGGACTAAGCATATCCTTGCTGGCCTGTAACCACTCAAGCAATCTGACTATTCCTTCGCGAACTCCTGTGTTTGCATTCCATCCTGTCGCCTTCATGAATTTTGAGTTGTCGCTGATGAAGATTGGCTGATCTCCCGGGCGTACTTCGCTAAACGTGTAATGAAGCGGCATTTGCATTTCGTTATTGAGGAGATCCATGAACTCAAGCAGAGACATAGTATTGCCCTTCCCTCCTCCAATGTTGAAAGCCTGACCTGATACTACGTCCATGTTCTTTATGCACGCATCGTAACAATTGACCAGATCATCGACATATAAAACGTCTCTGACCTGTTTTCCATTTCCATAAATTTGAACGGGCTTGTTGTAAAGCGCCGCGATCATAAACCATGCAACCCATCCTTGATCTTCGACTCCCATTTGATGCGGACCATAAATGCAAGATTGCCTAAGTACGACTGTCTTCAAACCGTAAAG
>JASMHZ010000039.1 GCA_030750465.1 Candidatus Peribacteraceae bacterium | reverse complement strand
AAATATTCCAAGCTTCTGTATCCTTCTTCGATACTAGCTCGAAGACCGTTGTTTTGCCCCTTCATATCAATCAAAGTTTGATCAAAAAGAACGTTTCTGTAATAAGAAAGAATCAGTCCGAATGCCATAAAACCTACGACTGTAAGGCCAACTGCAATAGTCAGCTGTTTAGAAACCGGCTCAAGATCTTTATATGCCATGAGTGTATCTTATCGACACGCTTCGCTCTCGACAATCAACAATCAACAATCAACTATTATTTATTAAATATGTCGATTGTTGAAAGGCGCCGTAGGCGCCGTGTTGACTGTCGATTGTTGTCAGTCGGTAGAATTTATGTAAAATAGCACAACCTATGAAAATTTATTGCAGTGGAATCGGTGGAATTGGCCTAAGTGCATATGCTGCTATGCAAAATGCAAATGGGCACGAAGTTCTTGGAAGCGACAGGGCAGAAAGTGAGCTACTTAATGACTTAAGGAGCCAAGGGATTTCGATTTCCTTGAATCAAGACGGAACATATATTCCTGAAGACGTCGAATTATTTGTCTTTACAGAGGCTATGCCTAAGGATGCGCCCGAAATGGTCAGGGCGCGCGAGCTTGGAGTAAAAATGCAGAATTATTTTGAAGCACTCGGAGATCTTTCACTTGGATTTAAAGTAATTGCAGTATGTGGAACTCACGGCAAGTCATCAACAGTTGCAATGGCGGCTAGAGTTTTGATCGATGCGGGGGTTGATCCTTCGGTTGTGGTTGGAACTAAGCTAAAGGAGCTTGATGGAAGGAATTGGAGAAAGGGGAATAGTGAT
>JASMHZ010000038.1 GCA_030750465.1 Candidatus Peribacteraceae bacterium | reverse complement strand
TGTGGGTTTATTGGGTTTAATTTTGCAAATTTTCTAGCTAAAACAAATAAAAAGATACGCGTTATAGGAATAGATAATTTTAGTGATTATTATTCCATAAGCTATAAAAAAAAAAGATTAAAGAAATTAGAGCAGAATCGTAATTTTAAATTTTATAAAATTGATATTAATCAAAATAAAAAATTAACAAAACTTTACAAAAAATATCATTTCAATTATGTTTTTCATTTTGCAGCTCAAGCAGGTGTGAGATATTCATTAGTGAATCCAAGATCTTATGTTGAAAATAATATATCCGGTTTTTTTAATGTTTTAAATTTGTCTATAAAGTTTAAAGTCGCAAGATTATTCTATGCTTCATCAAGCTCTGCCTATGGTGAGCTTAACAAATTTCCCTTGAAAGAAAATTATAGTTTAAAACCAAAAAATATTTATGGATTGAGCAAAAAAATAAATGAAGAAATGGTAAATGTTTTATTACAAAAAAATAAAATTCAATGTATTGGTTTGAGATTTTTTACAGTTTATGGTGAATGGGGAAGACCTGATATGCTTATGATGAAATATTTAAATGCAACTTATAATAAATCAAAAGTTTTTTATTTGAATAATTACGGAAATCATTTCAGAGATTTCACCTATATAGCTGATGTATGTACTATTTTGAAAAAGTTAATTTATTCAAAATTAAAATATAAGCATTTAATTATAAATATTTGTTCTAATAAGCCTTTAAAGCTTACAAAGGTAATTAAAGAAATTGATAATTTGACATTAAATAAACCTACAATAAAAAAAAGGTCACTACAAAAAGCAGATATTTTAAAAACCCACGGAGATAACAGTTTGGTTAAAAATATTACTTGTATAAAAAAATTTACAAATATTTCAGTTGGACT
>JASMHZ010000037.1 GCA_030750465.1 Candidatus Peribacteraceae bacterium | reverse complement strand
CCATGGTCTTTGCATCAATATGCGGCTCTAGAGCAGAATAATCGTAGGTGAGATCGGGAAGGGTTAACATGCCACTATTTTAAATGAATAATGAATAATTAATAATGAATAATTCTTCTAAAGTGAACTAGACTACAATCCAGTCATTATTCATTATTCATTCTTAATTATTAATTTCTCCGTGTCTAAAACCAACAACCTCTGGCAATCCCCTGAATGGAAGAGGTACCAAGAATCTCTTGGACGTGAAGTCAGAATATATGAGTCTACTCAGGTTGTGATTGATAAAACCGTTGGAGGTTACTCAACTTGGGAAATTATAAGGGAGCCTTCGGCCCCAATTGACAATGAACAATGTACAATTGACAATTTATTTAATTCAATAATCGAAGATGCCAAAAATAATAAATGCATGGCTCTCTATTTTTCTCCTGCATCTGAGTTAACTGTCAATTGTCAATTGTCAATTGTCAATTCAGTTCGCCATCAACAACCTGAAGCTACTCGCATCATCGACTTAACGAAATCCGAAGATGAGATACTTGCACAAATGAAACAAAAGGGAAGATACAACATTAAAGTTGCCACGAAGCATGGAGTTACCGTACGACAATCAACAATCAACAATCAACAATCGACTGACATTGACGATTTCTACAACCTTATTCAAAAAACTGCTAAGCGAGATAGATTCAAAGCTCATTCCAAAGAACATTATAAAAAGTTTTTAGAGAATCTGGACGGCGCATTTATGCTACTCGCTTTTGCGCCGTCAATTGTCAATTGTCAATTGTCAATTGTCGCAGGTCTCATCGGAGTGATCCACAAGAATCAAGGCATCTATTACTATGGAGCATCTTCCCATGCACATCGTAATCTGATGGCTCCTTACTTACTTCAATGGGAAGCAATCAAGTATTGTAAAGATAAAGGATGCGATTCTTATGATCTGTTTGGAATAGCTCCACCTGACTCTAGTGAAAATCACCCTTGGAAAGGAGTAAGTGCCTTTAAAGAGAAGTTTGGAGGCGATGTTGTAATTTATCCTGAAGAGAAGATGATTTTG
>JASMHZ010000036.1 GCA_030750465.1 Candidatus Peribacteraceae bacterium | reverse complement strand
AACTGGACAACAATCTTCAACCGAAAAACCTCCTGCTATTGCCGTTCTGCCTTTTGCAAACATGAGCGGAGACCCGGAGCAGGAATATTTTGCTGATGGTATTACAGAGGACATCATAACTAACCTATCTCTATGGCGTACTTTTCCGATGGTTTCTCGCAACTCCAGCTTCACCTTCCGGGGGAAGTCGCAGAACCTCAAGCAGGTAGCAAACGAACTCGGTGCGCGCTACATCGTCGAGGGCAGCGTACGCAAAGGGGGAAACCGAGTGCGTATCACCGCGCAGCTCATTGACGCGGAGGAGGACCACCACCTCTGGTCAGAAAAGTGGGACCGTACTCTAGAGGACATATTTGATGTGCAGGATGAGGTCTCAGAAGCGATTGCACGACGCGCGGCACCTTCGGTGACGGGACACGAACAGATACGGCTTATCCGCAAGCGTCCTAATAATCTAAGTGCATGGGAAGAATATCTCCAAGGATTAAGATGTTTCCATGAAAGACAACGTTCAGAGTTTGAGGATCAAGGACTTTTGGATGCTCGCCAAAACTTTGAGAGAGCAGTTGATTTGGATGACACTCTTTCCGATGCTTATGCTTATTTGGCTATCATTGGATCACAGGAACTCGTTCAATTTGTTTCAAAAGATTCACAAAAAACTTTAGATATGATGAAGATTCAAGGACGCAAAGCGGAAACTTTGAATCCTGAAAACCCAGTAGCGTTAATAGGCCTTGCTACTCACTATTTTTTTAGTGGCGAACATTCAATAGCACTTAATTATGCTGAACGAGCAGTACAATACAACCCGAGTTTTGCCTTAAGTTTTTGGTGGCTAGGATTAATTCAAGCTCATTTAGGAAATTATAGTGAATCGGAAAGCTCTGCACTTAAGACCTTCGATTTGAGTCCCATTGATCCAGATTTGGACAAGTTTTTTGCTACTTTGTACTTTGCCAATCTGGGACTAGGTAAATATGAGGAGGCACTTCAGGCGATTGAAAAAGCTTTGCAATATCATCCAGATCAAGGTCATTTGCTTGGTTTTCGCGCTGCTGTATTAGGTCATTTGAACAGTGGTTCGGAAGCCAAAGCCGCTCTTGATCGATACTTGGAACTTCGACCCAATCTCAAGACCCAAGATGATTACCGTCGTATATTTGTACCAAAATCAATGCTTGCAGATTCGATCATTGAAGGTCTTATCAAAGCTGGATGGGAACCTGAGAATTAGATTCTTTGCATGGATCTTCTCTTGCTAGCCAAAGATAAAGACTTA
>JASMHZ010000035.1 GCA_030750465.1 Candidatus Peribacteraceae bacterium | reverse complement strand
GGTGGGGATTGGCGGGCGTTGATTTTTTCTTTGCTTCTTTCTTTTGTATTAAGACAAAAGAAAGAAGATTGTATTAATTTATTGGTAACAAAAAAAAGAACAAAGGTATATACTAACTCCCAATGCCAACATATATTGGACTCACAGGCACCATGGGTAGCGGAAAGGGAGAGATTGCAAAAATACTGCAAGCCAGAGGATTTAAGTACATTTCTCTATCTGATATTGTACGAGATGAAGCAACAAGGAGGGGGCTGGAACATAGCCGAGAGAACCTTCAAACCGTTGGAAATATGCTTAGAAATGATTACGGAGCCGGAGCTTTGGGAATTAGAGTTCGAGAAGAGATTCAGAAGGATCCGTCTTCGGATTGGGTAATTGATGGAATCAGAAATCCGGGAGAAAATGAGGAGCTAGGTGCTCTTGATGATTTTTCCATGATAGGAGTCGGAGTGGATTCGGAAATTGTGATCAGACGTATAATGGAAAGGAATAGAGGAGGTGAAGTTCTTAAGCGCGAAGCAATTCTCGAGAAACTTAATAAAGAGAAGGGCGAAGGCGAACCGCCCGAGGGACAGCAAGTTAAGAAATGTCTGGAGGAAGCTGATTACTTTTTGATTAATGAAGGAACTCTGGATGATCTGGAGAATAAAGTTACGCACTTCTTAAGGTTGCAGACTGATGAAGATCGTCCAACTTTTGACGAGATATTCATGGAGATCGCATACATCTGGAGCAAGCGTTCAACGTGTCTAAGGAGAAATGTGGGAGCTGTAATTGCAAAAGACAAACAGCAATTAACTGCAGGATATAACGGAGCCCCCAAGGGAGTCCCCCACTGTGCGCAATTGGGAGGTTGCCTGAGGGAAAAGTTAAATATCCCCTCAGGTCAGCGTCATGAGATTTGCCGTGGAACACATGCGGAACAGAATGCAATTACGCAAGCGGCTAAGTTTGGAATTAATATTGAGGGATCGACTCTGTATTGTAACTGCTTCCCATGCGTGATTTGTACCAAGATGATAATTAACGCTGGAATTGTTACGGTTGTTTATGACTCTGATTATGACGATCCCCTATCCAAAGAAATCCTTGGTCAACAAACAGTACTTGAACTTAGGAGGTATGAGGGGAGAAGAGTGAAGATTTAATCCCCTCTTCTTGCCTTTTCTAAGCCAATTTCAACCCATTTGCCTATATTGCTGATTATGGCTTAATATGTTATAATATTGATATGAGTCCAGGAGCTCAAACAGAGGGTGATCTATCAGATGAAGAAACTGAGCCTATTGAAGCCGAGGTTGTAGAACCCATAGATGTAGTCGATGTCTATCCTTCAATC
>JASMHZ010000034.1 GCA_030750465.1 Candidatus Peribacteraceae bacterium | reverse complement strand
TATTTATTGTCTCATCACCTTCGGCAACTTCATCATCCTTTATCCGAATCAAAAATGTAGAACTGGTCTCATTTTCGGAGAATCGAATCGATCCGGTCGCAAGTTCATAGTCTTCCCCTGCCTTTGCAGTTCCACCGGTTAACGTATAATCAACTGTTACAACGCCTGTCTTACCCCCCGTCCTAACAACGGTCACAGTCGCAGACCCTTCATCTTCATCAGCCGTAAACTTGTCTATTGTGAAACGAACTAAGCCTGCTGTATTGCCTGTTCTGAAAGAAGTTGCTGTTGAAGTTGTGGATGAAGTGGAAGTAGTGCTTGAATCAGTCGTTGATGTAGAAGACGTATCTGATGAATTCGAAGCAGATGCCGCAAGTGAATTTGAACTGTTTGATGCAGACTTCTGTCCCGGCGACACATAAAGCATCAACTCATCTCTGAGTCTTTTCATAAGAACTACAACTTGTCCTCTTGTCACGTTATCATTTGGACCAAACTTTCCGTTTCCATATCCATTTATTATTCCCGCTGCGTTTAATTCTCCAACGGCCTCATCATAATATGATCCGTACTCCACATCAGAGAAAATGCTAGATCCGAGCGTTGTTGCGACTGCTCCGGTAGTAACAACTCCAAAAAGAAGACCTGTAAGAAATAATCCTGTTGAGCGAATAGATTTTCCCATGTTAAGAAGGGGTAGAATGCACCCCAATTCTAAAACTCTATTGGCTTCAGGTAAACCCCATAACAACTCAGGTGAGATCTTTGAAGTTCAGTTTTATCGCTCAATGATTCTATCTGTCTTATCGTATTCACATTATACCCAATTTGCTCCAAATCGTCAATTATGCTATAATATCAACGCAAATGAACACAATAGCCCAAATTGTATTACACCCCTTTTCCACGAAACGCTCGAGGGCGAGATCGAGGGCTGTCGGCTGGTTAGCACTGGTTGTAATGATCCTGGCAGGATCCACCTTCACATCATTTGGAAAACAGCTAACAACCGTATTCTCTCCGCTTTCAATGATATTCGTAAGCGAGGGACTGATGTTTATATTTGCAATCATTTCATTTGGATTAATACCGTCGCTCAAGAAAATATTCTCTCTTAAATCAAAATTTATTTTGCCGCTTTTATGTATTGGAGTTATAAACGGTATAGCCTCCCCATTCTTGTGGTTCTTCGGGCTTCAGTACACCAATGCTGTTAATGCAGAAATATTTGGAAAATCTGAAATGCTTTTCTTGATTCTTCTTTCCGGAATATTTCTGCATCAAAAATTTAGGAGTGAACATCTTGTCGGCGGAAGCATAATCTTGCTTGGTCTTTTGATTGTAACTATGAAAGGCTTTTCGGATGGATTCACTTTTCAAATTGGAGACGCGATTATTCTTTTTGCAGCCCTTCTTTACGCATCAGGCGGAATGATGATTAGAATAAAACTGCACCACATGGATCCTGAGGTTCTGATTTTGGTCAGATCGCTTTGTGCCATTGCTTTCTTCTTTGCATTGTCACCATTCATTGAACATCCATTTATTTCGGAAGCGCGTGAATTTCCATTTGAACTAATTCCTGCGCTAATAGGATTCGGTCTTATTGCACGATTCCTTACCATGTTCTCTTTCTACGAAGCTATCGAACGCGTACCAATTGCAACGTTCTCCACAATGGCGACCCTAACGACTGCGGGCTCTGCATTCTTTGCATACATTTACTTAGGCGAAATCCTTCATTGGTATCAATTGGTCGGTGCGGCTCTGATAATTCTTGGTGCTGTTTTTGTCCACTTGAATGGATTGCATCACAAAGAAAAGCATATGGAGCATCATCTGAAGACACATCACAGACACCATATTTAACGACCTCACCCCCTAACCCCCTCTCCTCTGAGGAGGAGAGGGGGAACTATTCCAAATGCAAAGCTCCCCTCTCCTGCTTGCAGGAGAGGGGCCGGGGGTGAGGTCGTTAATATACCTTCAAAGCAACCGACACCATCTTCGCCATGCTTGCTCTATTCACAGGATCCCAAGGGCCGAATTTTCCGGTTGGATCCCCTTCTGTATTGTTGTAACCCGAAACGACTCCGTTTTTTGCTGCAGTCTCGACGGCTGATGCAAATTCCATCGTAGCCGGTACGTCTGTGAATTTGGTACCCGAAGGTTCTTTGAGCCTGACATCAAATGCTTGAAGCAAAGTAACAACCACCTCTGTTCTAGTTGCCGGTCGCCTGACGTCTATAGTTCCATCACTGTAAATCGCCCACCCCTCACTCTCCGCACATTTTATGTAAGGCTCTGACCAACTGCTCTTAACAGAATTGTTCTTCAATTCATCACTGCACTTAAGCTTGCCAAAGTCACCCGATGCGCTGAAAGCTATCTTTGCCAGCTGCTCGATTGTGACAGGATCTGAAGGACCGAATTCTTCTTTAGGAGTTCCATCGGCATTTTTGTAACCGGAGATAATCCCCTTCCCTGCAACTTCCTGAACCGCCTCGGCAAACCAAGCTGACCAAGGAACATCCTTAAGTTCTATTTGCTTTCCACGCTCACCGAACTTAACGAACCCATCCTTTGAAGGAGCTGCAGATTTGAGTAAATCTTCTTTGCTTGCCGAAAACATCTCATCACTTTTCTCCATCTCACTTTCCTCTTTCAAAATTGCATTCTGGTTTGATATGTAATTTAGATCTGGCTCTAAATACTTAAGTTCAACCAAATCCTCCAGAACCCCCGCGATCGTTATCGACGGGACCAGGATTATTGCGAGCACAGTTATAACCTTCAGGC
>JASMHZ010000033.1 GCA_030750465.1 Candidatus Peribacteraceae bacterium | reverse complement strand
CAGAAAAAGGCTTGCAAGGAATTCGAGCAGGTCTTGATTCAATTAAGGATAGTCTGGAAGTGCCTGAACTTAAGGAAATTTACGACAACTTATCAGAGCTTTCCACGAAGGCTACTGGAGGATCTTTGGATGTACTCAGGCAACAAATTGATGACACAAGAGAATCGATCGTACCTCAGGTGCCGGCAAAGCCGGAAGAAGCGGATGCAGGTGCGGATGCGAGTGTGGAAGAAGCAGGTGCCGAGAAGGAAAAGAAAGAGGAGAAGAAAGAAGAGGAGAAAGAGCCCGTTTGGCACAAGCCTAATACTTGGACAGAGGAACAAAAAAGCAAAGCAAAAGTGGCTCTTGGTGTTGGAGTTGTTGTAATTGCCGGAGTACTTTTGTTCAAGGCGTTGTCCGATCGCACAAAGAAGGTTGCAAATGGAGTAAAAGAAAAAGCAAGTTCGGCATGGGGGTTTGTCAAGACTGCTGCTATCTTGGGACTTCTGGGTGTTGGTACATACTTTGGAGTGCGAGGTGCCATGAAACTAAAAGAGAGTTGGGATAAAGTTAAAGAGTACGAAAAGAAAATCAGAGATGTCGAAAAAGCAATGAAGAAAGCCACCGGAGAACAATTAACACTTCTAAAAGCTCAACATGCAAGAATGAAAAGGGAATTAGAGAAGCTAAAGAATGGGGAGGATGAAGAGGAAGATGAGGCGGATGAGGAAGATGAGCCGGCAGATGATGATTCACCGGAATCAGTACCCGAAAATGCCGAGGAGGCATTTCGTTTGGCCGAGGAAGCGTTAGCGTCTGAAGTAATTGTAAGATTCTTTAACGATGATTCTATCGAAGAATCAGAGGGAACAATAAAGGAATGGGCCAATGATTTGATATTTACCGAGAACAAAGAGCTTCCCATGAGGGATGTGTTTAAATGCATAACTGTAAACGGAGATAATATTGATATAGACGTTAA
This sequence comes from Candidatus Peribacteraceae bacterium, assembly GCA_030750465.1. Lineage (GTDB taxonomy): Bacteria > Patescibacteriota > Gracilibacteria > Peribacterales > Peribacteraceae > UBA2144. The sequence goes on along the minus strand of JASMHZ010000033.1, from coordinate 3,058 downwards.
GGATCCGTTTAAAGTTTCCGGAAGGGACAAAGAAAGTAGAACAAGAGTTGCAGGTATGATTCTTATGTATTGCCAGTACCATCGCGATAAAGTTGTCGACTTTATTATGAGGAGGGATGGCAAAACAAAAGCAGAAGCCGAAAGTGAAATGCTTGACTTGCCGCTCGAAGAATATGTGACTCTCGCATGCAGAAGTTATCAGGCTATGGTTAGTCTTCTCCGGAGAGCAAGTGAAGCGAATGGAGATGTGGCGGCAATGATAGGTGGAATTGATATGAAGGAAGTGGTAAATACTGACAATGGTTTTATGGATGCCATTGGGGAATACGTAGCAGAAGATTCCGGAGTAAGTGAAGAAGAACTTGAAGGGATCACAATGGGAGAATTGACCAAGGCCATTCTTAATAGTAGAAGCGGAACAGTCGAAGTTAGCGCAATGCATCCCCCGGGACCGGATGCGAAACCGGAAGAGAAAATTATTCACAAGATTATTGAAACAATAAATACCGACGACACCTGGAAGTATCTGATGCCATTTTTCCATGGAGAAATTCCTGACTTTAGTGGTCATGAAAATTTGTCCGATGAGGACAAAGTGAAATATTTCCTTCGAGAGAAGATGTCAGTAGGAAGAGCCGTGAGACTTTTCCTATACCGACGCATGATTGATCAGGGAAATGCAACCGGCTTTGTATTAATGCAGACCGAGATACTTAAGTTTGTAGACGAACAGCAACTGGGATTCTGGAAGGACGACAAATTTAAGATAATGGATAAGATCGCAGGCAAGTGCATGGATTCTTCTGCTGAAGAGTTTAATAAGCAGTGGGAGGAATTGGATTTGGATGTGGAAGTTCCACCGGAAGTTATGGATATGGGATGGACTGCTTCCAGAGCAATATTGTCATGCAGTACAAAGGGGGCTTTCGAGGCTTTCCGGCAATTCGCAAGTTTTATGAAAGCAGGATATGTAAGGCATCCTATTATGATCACCGGTGGTTATATTGGCGTTAACGAGGCTGCAAGGGCATATAAATTGAGAAATGTTTCACCGCAGGCAATAAACTCAGATTTGACTAGAATTGCCGAAAAATTCAGAGGTAGAACAGGACCAATAGACGAATCGGCTAATTGGGTCAGAAAAATGCTACCAGGAGTCAGAACTTATGATGAAATTGCGGATGCAGATGCGGCGTTTGAGGTGATTACCGATGCAAGGCAAGTCGCTCATAAGGCAAGAAATGTTAATGCGGCTAGCAACGCCAAGGCAAAAAAATTAGATGTACTAATTAGAAAATGTGTAAACAAGCCTCACAGTAGAGCGTCATGGAGAAAGCTGGCAGATTTTCTGGATACTATTAATCCAACAGCCGCAGCAGAAGCTAGGAATTTTGCAAAAGCAGGAAATCGAGGGTGGAGAGCGTTCGTGAATGCACGTCGCATTTGCACTGCTTCGAATTTGCCACTTGTTAGATTATTTGTTGGACAAGTTCGTTTATATGATTGCGGCAGGCAGTTAGCTGCTCCCGTGTTGCGTGCGACAGGAAGGCAGATCGTCAGGCAGGCCGGCAATGTTGCTCGCATCACAAGACTTAACAGGTTAACTCGCCTTATGCGACTTGGCAGACTAGGAAAAGTCGGTAGGGTACTGGGCCCCGTTGGTGCAATCGGTCTAACAGGAGGTGAGTATGTTTTTTACTACAAGATGCTTAAGCCGGAACTGGAGAAAATGCTGGAAACTGAAACTGATCCTATGAAGAGAAGGCAAATCGAACGCGAGATGTCGTCACAACATATTCGAATGGGAGCTAATGCTGTGGGATCTGTTTGTACGCTGGTTCCATTCCCGCCTGTAATGATAGGAGGATATGTAATCATTGCAACAAGCGAGGCTGCAGATGCTCTAAGGACATCTATCGAAGATTCTACCCGCTATATTTTGCAGGATGAAAGCGACTTGCAGGGCTACTCTGCTGGCGCTTGCTTAAGTGAAGTTGGTAAGTCGCAATCTGGTAAATATGCAACTGTGGGGCAAGCAGTGGCTGCCAATCCACACTTACTTTCTTTTGTTATTCCGGATAATAATCTTCCAATTCTTAAACACGTTGGAGGAATGAAAGAATCATTTATGACAGCTAATTCAGTTGCAAGATGGGAAGCCTACAGTGCTTACTTTGCCCAGTCTGCAGCGGCTCAATGTGAGCCGGTTTCTCCTATGTTTTTGGATGAAAAAACACTTGAAGATGTTGAGAAATGTGAAAGCGATGATGAAGCAAATGAAAAGATCGAAAGACGTTTGCAAATATTAAATCAAGATCAAACAAGAATGTATGTTTCGGCTGCATCCAGATATATCAGAGAGAAGACGAATAAGACATTTGACCTTAAAGATGCTGAAACTATGAGAAGAGCTGAAGCATATGCTCGTTTATATGTTGCAGAATGGCGTAGGGAGATGCTTGATCCGGAAAGTGCCAAGCCATTTCCTCTTGCAGGTGACCCGAAGGCGGATGAGATGGTTGACAAGGAGCTTGTAGAACGCGAACAAATGATCAAAGGAGAACTGGATACTCTCGCCAAAGGAAGTCCCGAAGAATTCAAAGTGACTGCCGTGTATCACATATTAAACTCGGTGTCGCATGAGATGGCATTGTGTGAAAAGAAGATTATTTCTACAAATTACTCAAATGTGTTTAGCTGGACAGGCTGGCGAAGATGGGCAAGTGATGAAGATTATAGAAGCACGGCACGTGGTGTCTTTGCGGAGCGTGTTCGAAAAATTGCTGGCAAAATAGATGCCGGTACATGGAAAGAATCAAGCTACGATAAGTTCCGCGGCGAGCTGATTACTGCTTTTAAAGGAGAACCAAATGAAATTGCAACCGAAGAGCTCTATAACGGCAGAGGTAAAAAATATATTGAAATTGGAAAGGATTCATATGCTCTTACAGCGCATGGGGTTATGGGAGCGGTGTAACTCGGTGTAGAATTAGGATGTGCCCCTCAGTTACTCACAACTGCGTACCTACCTGGCTTGCCCGAGGCAATACGAGTATCA
>JASMHZ010000032.1 GCA_030750465.1 Candidatus Peribacteraceae bacterium | reverse complement strand
AAGCAAGGCTAAGGTCGCGAATTGAGCAGGAAGAAGTAGAGGGTGATCTTACTAGAAAAGTATCTATGGATGTTAAGAGGTTGCAGGACATTGGAACATGGCGTGGTTACAGGCATCGCAGAAGACTTCCAGTGCGTGGCCAGACTTCCCGCAGAAATGCTAGGACAAAGAGAGGAAAGAAGAAGACGGGACTTTCCGGTCGAGTTACCCTTACCAAGACTTAAATTATGGCTACCCCCAATAAACCAGCAAAGGTTAAGAGAAAGAAGATAAAGAAGACCGTTCCAAAGGCACGCGCATGTATCTTTGCAGGCGAAAACAATACTATCATCACCTTTACGGATTTGGAGGGAAACGTCTTGGGTGGAGGCAGCTGTGGCCGATCAGGATTCAGAGGAACCCGCAAGTCAACTCCGTATGCTGCTAAGGTTGCTGCTGAACAGGCTGTTGAGGCCATACAGGGATATGGCATTCAGTCGGTTCAAGTTGAAGTAAAGGGATTAGGGCCTGGGCGAGAGCAGGCTATTCGTGGAATACAGGGAGCTGGATTAGATCTTGATGCAATCATTGACCGTACTCCAATAGCCCATGGAGGTTGTAGGCCTAAGCGTCGTCGTCGAGTTTAGTAAATTAACTATTAACAATTAACTATGAAGTACACAGGACCCAAAGCAAAGCGCTGCAGAAGGCAAGGAACCAATATATATGGAAGTGACAAATACGATAAAATTCTGCAAAAGAAACCCCAGCCTCCCGGAAAGGGTCCGCGAACACGCCTTGGGCGCAAATCCCAATTTGCACAGCAGTTAACCGAAAAGCAGAAAGTTAGAGATATTTACGGACTTTCTGAGAGGCAGTTCAGAAATATTTACGATGAGTCTGTATCTTCCAAGGGTCAGACGGGTGATGTAATCAAGCAATTACTTGAAAGAAGATTGGATAATGTCCTTTATCGCGCAGGATTCGCCTTAACGCGATTGCAAGCGCGACAGTTCACAAGCCATGGACATTTCAAGGTAAATGAGCAGCGCGTAACAATCCCTTCATATCGTTTGAAGGAGGGCGACAAAATAGAAGTTCGTGAAAAGAGCAAAAGTTCCCCCGTATTCAGCCCCATTTTGGAAGCACATGAAAAGTACATGCCACCAGGCTGGATGAAAGTAAACAGTAATGCTATGACAATCGAAATTGTTTCTCTTCCCGACCCCGAATCTGCAGAGCAGGCGATAGATGTAAGACAGGTCGTGGAGTACTATTCTAGGAAATAATCCTTTCAAATTTTTTGTTTCAAACTCTTCATTTCTCTTTCTTCCCAACCATTATATGCACATCATTCAGGAAGAAATCGGGCCACCGGTATTCAGTACCGTACCCATTTCCAAAGACTCCGACGCCATTGCCACGTTTACTATTGCACCTCTCCCTCCTGGGTTTGGTATAACGCTGGGCAATGCTACTAGAAGAGTTCTGCTTTCCAGCCTTCCAGGTGCTGCTGTTACTTCCGTACGTATCAAGGGAGTGCAACACGAATACACGGCACTAAAAGGAGTTACAGAATCTGTTCTGGATATATGCTTGAACTTGAAGAAGCTTACGCTACGCAAATTCAACAAGGATCCGGAAGTAGTGTCTCTCACAGCAAAGGGGCCAAAGGTAATCAAGGCAAAAGACCTCAAGGTTTCTTCTGATATAGAGATCTTGGATCCGGACATGACAATTCTTACTTTGGAAAAGGGTGGAGAAGTAGATATAGATATTACTGTCGAGAAAGGAGTTGGATATTCTCCTGCCTCGGAAAGAAACAAGAAGCAAAACGAGCCCGGTCTCATTCATATCGATGCGATATTCAGTCCTGTTATCAGAGTAAAGTTTGATGTGGAGTCTGCTCGTGTTGGCCAAAGAACAAATCTGGATAAATTGGTTCTTGATGTTATGACCAATGGGTCATTAACAGCGGAGGAAGCCATGCAGTTCTCTTCACAGCTTCTTAAGAGCTACTTCGAGTACTTCTCCAGCGCCGATAAGATAGTAGAGCAGGAATACATTGCAGACTTTAGCAGGGCAGGTGCAGGTGCAGGTGTTCAGGACGATGACAGTGCTCCCGTAAAAGAAAGCTATACTCCAATAGAGATTCTAAACTTCTCACCCAGAACTCTAAACGCCCTCATTAACGCAGGCGTTGGAAGTATCGAACAATTAACCAAGTGCACAGAGGCCTCCCTAAGTAACTTCAGAGGATTCGGAGCAAAGGCATTAGATGAAGTAAGAGCAACACTTGCCGAAAGAGGACTCGCTTTAGCCGATGAAACGTTAGATGTTTAGTTTTATATTATTTAAATTATGTTTTGTGTGTCACAAGTCACAGGTCACAAGTCACAGGTCATCAGACTTGTGACGTGCGACACGCGACATGTGACTTTCTCCAGAATAAAATTGACTATTCTACCTTGATGAATTAAACAATCTACTCCCACATGCGCCACCAGAATTCCAGACTTAGGCTAAAGCAAAAACCAGCACACGCTAGGATGCTTAAGCGTAATCTGGTGACATCACTTCTGTTGTATGAATCTATACGCACGACCAAGAAGCGTGCAAAGGTAATACAGCCAATCGTTGATAAGCTGGTTTTAGTCGCAAAAAAGAAACCGGCGCATTTGGCTATCCGAACAATCAACAAGACTGTAACCGACAAGAATGCAAGCAAGAAAGTTATGGAGGTCCTTAAATATCGTTATGAGGATCGTTCTTCTGGGCTGACCAGAATGGTTCCTGCAGGCGCAAGAAAAGGAGATAACGCTGAATTAGTCGATCTCAGCTTATTGGAAGGTAAGGATGTGGTTGTAGAAGAAAAAAAAGAGATAAAAGAGAAAAAGGAGAAGAAAACATCAGCTTCCAAATCAGATAAGAAATGAAAACCACTATTGTAAAACCAGAGGCTCCAAAATGGATTCTGATTGATGCAGAAGGACAGTCTCTTGGTAGATTATCTGCCAGCACTGCTTCCATACTCAGAGGTAAACACAAGCCATCTTTCTCTCCTCATCAAATTTATGGTGATCATGTGGTTGTAATCAACGCTTCAAAGCTCACATTTCAATCTGCTAAATTGCACAGAAAACAATATGCAAGACATACGGGATTCATAGGAAATCTCAAAGTTATTTCATTGGGAGATTTGTTTAAACAGAATCCTGTGCAAGTTATCGAAAAAGCAGTTAAAGGGATGCTCCCCAAGAATAAGCTTCGAAATGAAATGATGAAAAGGCTTCATGTTTATGCAGAGAGCGAGCACAATCATGAGGCGCAGAAACCTAAGCCGTTAACGTTAACTTCCAATAAATAAGATATGCCAACTACTACCTCATCAAAGAAGCAATATCACTACTCCGCTGGAAAGCGAAAGACCGCGATTGCGCGCGTTAAGCTTTTTTAAGGGGGAAAAGGAGACCTAAAAGTAAACGGAAAGGATGCAAAAGAGTATTTCACAAGAATTCAACGAGAGAATGCTCTTGCGCCTCTTGCACTTACGGACAATGCAAAGACTTTCGATATTGAAGCGCTTGTAAAAGGAGGAGGGAAATCTGCACAATCAGATGCGATCAGACATGGGATAAGCAAGAACCTCACACTCTTTAATCCCGATTTTCGTCCAACACTTAAAAAAGAAGGATACCTTCGCCGGGATGCGCGTATTAAAGAAAGAAAGAAGCCAGGCTTAAAGAGGGCTCGCAAATCTCCTCAGTGGGCAAAGCGATAATTACGCTGCCAACGACAAGTTCAACTTCATGTAGTACAAGCTTGTACCGTCTTCTGTGTCCAATATAAATCTTGCATCCAGATCCAAAAGCTGTGTAATGGTTTGGCACATTTTGAGTAGCGTTGGGGCTGGAATCGAAATGCCGGATTCCAAGCAAGTAGCGCAAAGACCAGCGGCGTCTCTGGAACGGATGAATGGATCTCCTTTATCAGAAATAACGGTCCTCAGTGATTCCTGAACACCAACGATATACCTTTCTATATACATCTCCAGTTCTTCCACTGGCAGTTCATGTACCTCCGGAAGTACTTCCAGTATGTCTAGGTCGCTGTGAATGGCGTGCGCGATGCAGGCTTCGATGGACATTTTTGTTTGGGTATTTATTTTGTGTTAGTTGATTATTATAGCATTTCTGGGTTCAATTTTCAATGACGGTTTGAAAGGAGAGTTAACATTAGTCTTAAATATTGGCTCAAATTGGGTAAATAATTGACAATTGACAATGGACAATTGACAATTAAGAAACAGAAATAGGAGCCATTTTCAATTATCAATTTCCCACTTTCAATTTCTTAAGCCACCTTAGCTCCCACCTTCGCGCTTCGCGGCTACGGTGGGCAGGCAGGGCCAAGTCTATAATCAACCATTAACATCACCGTAAGCAATACGCCACCTTAGCTCAGGGGTAGAGCAACTCACTCGTAATGAGTAGGTCCCGGGTTCAAATCCCGGAGGTGGCTCCAATATTTACATATAAATCATATTATGGTATAATATTCGTATGACACAAAATGACTCCGAAAGTCTTGATGAAGCATTGAATTGCTGTTCATCAAATCAATTTGAGAGAGCTCTTGCTATAGCTGATCAACATCTTTCATCTGGGCCCTCTGATGAAATAGCTACTCAAGCTCATCGCATTCGAGGACATGCGTTAATGGGCATGGGGCAAT
>JASMHZ010000031.1 GCA_030750465.1 Candidatus Peribacteraceae bacterium | reverse complement strand
AAATGAATATCAAGTAAATAAAGATAAAGTTGATCTTATGGATGGCGCAAAAGAAGTTGCAGAGAAAGAGGCTGAAGAAATGACGAAAGGGCTACAACGTGTTGCTGCTGAAATAGGTACAGTTGATAATCCAAACGAGCAAGCTCTTCATGATGCCGTTAATGGTATTACAGTAAATTACAAAGCAGACACTCTCGATGATGTTCAATTCGCTGTTGGAGGGGCCAATGGTTATGTGGAAGCAGAATGGGATAAAGTAAAAGCGGTTGCCAAAGACATGGGATTAAATTCGGCGGCATTTGAAGTTGACAATGACGGCGTGATAAAGAATCCATCTGCATTCAATTCGGAGCTTCTTGCAGTTGCGCAGAGGCTGGATGCTGGAGCAGAGAGTCAGGTTGCGACAATTAAAGAAATGACTGATGCAGGTGTTGATCAGTCTGTTGCAGAAAGTGCATTTGAAATACGTCAAAAATATGGAGTTGAATTTAAAGTTAATGCTGGACGTGTTCAAGTTGAGGGCGGGGCTGATAATGCAAAAAAAGCATTTCTTGCCTTTAGAAAAGAGGGTGGCGTAACTGGCACATCATTGGATACACATGTAGTTAAAGCAGTGGAAGATCACATTAAGTCTGCGCTTGCAGATATTACCACTCCCGAAGGCAGAGCAGTAGTTGAAGCAGGTTTCATACCAAATACTGCCAAAGCTCACGAGCAATTAGTGCAACTTGCACAAGATCCAGAAATGGGAGGCTTCAAAAGTGGATTTGCTATTGATGATGCAGGGACCTTTTATCGTCCACCCACTCCCGATTTCAAGGACAAAATTGTAAATTCCGAGTTATACAAAAACGGAAAGCTAGATCCACAGATTCTGGCAATGTATTCTTAAATAAAGCGTAAAAAATATGAATCTCTTGCTTAAGGATTAAAGCTTTTTGTAATAGAATGAGCTTAAGCCCAGGTGGCGGAATTGGTAGACGCGCTAGCCTTAGGAGCTAGTGGGAGCAATCCTGTGAGAGTTCGAGTCTCTCCCTGGGCACCATTCGACTCGTCGTCGTTACTGCGGTAACGACTCCTCGCTCATGGTAAACCATTCGATTACACAAGAGTCGAATGGCTCTGAGCTGAGTCCGCAGCGAAGCGGAGGACGGAGTCGAAGAGCCCAGAAAAACATCGAACTTCTTGAAAATGAATTACATATAATCCTCATCCAAATTCTTAATGTGCCGGCTCATATTCCGGTTCCGGTTCCCATTCCGGTACATCGCCGGGCACATCATCTTCACGCGTGGGACGTCCCGGCAATGGGACATCAACAATTGTTTCGCCTCTATCAAAATCCGCAATCGTATCTCTTAAATTAACTGCAGATTCCGAAAGAACATTTCCAAGTGCCAATTCGTCGTCCGCGGGGAGAGTCCTTGTTGTAAAATATAGAGCATGGAGTCCACTTGTATTGCGGATGAAAGCAGGTCCATCACCAGAGATATCAAGAGATTGACGTAATTCTGCTTCCCCTTTGACTTTTATACATCGCGGAACAAAGTATTTTACAGAAGCGCCGCCTTTGCGGTAAGGAATTTTTTCGTAACGACCTGAGCCTCCATGATAAACCAAGCACCCGTTGCCCAGAAGAACAAAACTTCCATTGCGTGTTAATGCAAGTATGCCTGCTCTTGTACGGTTTTCACCAGTAAGTGTTGCTGTACTTTCGATGGGTACAAAACCGTATTTCTGAGCCTCACTATCAACCTGTGCCTTTTGTTCCAACCATGCAGTGGTGAAAGCATCTAGAAAAACAGGGAATTCACTTAGTGCCGGATTTTCTGCTTTGCAAGCGGCGTGATGCTCTGCTGCAAGCCGGGCAATATTGTCTTTAATTGTTCTATCATCCAAGTTGGCCCAAGGCCCATTTGGGTTGTGCTTTATATCAAATTTATTTTTATCTTGATCTGAATCTGCAAGAGGACTATCAACGTCGCTGTTGGACATAATAATCATTATACAATAAATACTTTAAAATAGCAATTTTCTAAATCTACATATAATCCTCATCCCACGCGTATTCATTCTTCTCTTCTGTATCGCCTTTCATAATTTTCTCCTGCATCTTCCCGATTCCTCGCTTCTTTGCCTGCGCCTCATTCGAAGCCTTGCGCTTTGTGCCTCGTTTTTCCTGTTCAATTTGTGTAAGTTGCATACGCTCTTCCGTAGTTAGTTTATCTCTTGCCGAATGGAATTTTGATTTAATATCAAATTCTGTTTTTTTTGCTTGAGCTTCCAGTTCGGATATTTTCTTTTTTAGCTCTGCTTGCATTTTGGACTTCTCTTGCCTTTCTTCCGTGTCTATTTTTTGCAATTCCCTTCTTTGCATATTTGGATCGTGAATTGCATTTGCCTGATTCCTTTTGCGGCCAATGTCAATGCTTAGCTGGCGCTGTGCGGATTTATCCATTGCATTCAGCTTTGCAACTTTCGACATTATATCCTTTTTTGCCTGTCGCAATTCTGCCTCTTCCTTGGCGTCAATGTCTCCACGCTCTTTCTTGTGTTCCTGAGTTGTAACTTTCTTTTTTCTTAAAGCATTCTTATCAGCTTCACTTTTTTTTCTATGTTCCGTGAGCTTGGCTTCGGAAATTGTATCTCGTTCATATTTTTCAGAATCGTACTTGCGCTTAACAATTCTATCTTTACGTGCGTTGGATTCCTCCATTTCTTCCATGTACTCCACCTGCTTCTTTTTCTCCTCTTTCTGTTTTGCAATTATTTCCTGCTGTTTCTTTTCATCTTCTTCCTTCTTCTTTTTCATGGCTACTATTCCTTCTTTTGCCTCCTCCTCCTTCTTTTTGTAGACCTCCTTCCTCTCTTTACCTTTCGCAACCTCTTCCTCTTCCATACGTGAAATTTCTACACCCTTTTCTTTCTCGTGTTCCTGTATCGCTTCGTGCTTTAAACGAACTCCTTCATGCATTTGTTTTTCCTTTTCCAAAAGCTCTTGAGACTTTGCAAATTGTTCATCCATAAATTTGCGCTTATTGCCTCTGGAGCTTTTGGAGCTTTTCTTGGGGCGTTTGGAAGATTTCTTAGGCATCAGAGTATTATAGCACAAATAAGGCTTCAGACCTATTATTTTGAGCTTTACAGCTAATCCTCTACAACCCTTATCCCAAGCTCATCAAGCTGTTCTTTGGGCATGACTGAAGGTGCTCCAAGCATTAAATCTTTAGCTCTTTGGTCCTTCGGAAAGGCGATTACTTCGCGGATATTAGGCTCATCGGCCATAAGCATTACAACTCTATCTAAGCCCATTGCAATTCCACCATGAGGAGGAGCGCCGTATTCAAAAGCTCTGAGCATATGTCCGAATCTGCGATCGGCATCTTCGTCAGTAATCCCCAAGGTATCAAATACTTTCTTCTGGAGATCGCGTTCATGAATCCTCATCGATCCTCCGCCAACTTCGCATCCATTCAGAACCAAATCATATGCGGTTGCGCGTGCAGATAAAGGATCAGTTTGAAAAATTTCCTCATCATCTTTGTGCGGACGCGTGAAAGGATGGTGAACTGCGCCTACTTGTCCCTCTGCATTCTTTTCGAACATCGGAAAATCGATTACCCAAAGGTAACTCCAAACACTTTCATCAATTAATCCCATCTTTGCAGCGACTGCCTTGCGCACTTCGCCAAGAGGCTCTAGTGAATGTGGATATGCTCCAGCTGAGAAGAAAATAAGATCACTCTTTTTAGCCTTAGTTGTTTTATTGAGTGCCTCAAGAAACTCAGTACTTGAATTCTTAACGACTGGACCCGAATCTTCGCCAACTCTTAACCACGCCAGGCCCTTAGCGCCGTGCGTTTGAGCGAGTTCAGTTAAATCATCAATATCTTTGCGACTAAGCTTCTCCCCGTTTTCTACTTTCAAAGCTTTTACCATGCCACCTTCTTTAACAGCGTCAGAAAATACTTTAAATCCGCAATCTGCGACGATATCGCTAATGTCGGTAAGCTCCAAACTAAACCTTAAATCAGGCTTATCTGAACCATATCTGTTCATTGCATCTTCAAATGTTATGCGAGGGAATGGTTTTTTCTGAATCTTACGATCGGGCCTAAGTTTTTCCGTAAAATCAACGAAGCATCCTTCCATAACTTTGATTACATCGTCTTCCTCGCAGAAACTCATCTCTATTTCGAACTGAGTAAACTCCGGCTGGCGGTCGCCGCGCTGGTCTTCGTCTCGGAAACAACGTGGAATCTGGAAGTATTTATCAATACCGCCAACCATGCAGAGTTGCTTAAGTTGTTGCGGGCTTTGCGGGAGCACGTAGAAGTTGCCATGGTACAAACGAGAGGGGACGATATACTCTCGCGATCCTTCCGGTGTACCTTTTATCATTATTGGGGTCTCTATTTCGATAAAATCGTTTTTGTGGAAGTACTCACGGATTAGCCTACAGATATCATGTCGGAGTTTTAAGTTTTTTGTCATTCTTTCGCGGCGCAAATCCAAAAAGCGATATTGCAAACGGACATCCTCGCTGATTTCTTTTTCTTGATCAATTTCAAACGGTGGTGTCTTCGCTTTATTCAAAACTTCAATATCTGAAATTAAAATTTCAATTCCTCCCGTTGGATTCTCTTTTCGCTCGGCACCCTCAAGTCTTTTTCTGATTTTACCAGTGACTTTAAGTACCCATTCAGGCCTGACAGTTTCTGCAATCTTGAAAAGATCCTTATCCTTCGGATCAAAAACTATCTGAGTGAAGCCATAATGGTCTCTCAGATCGATGAATATCAAACCCCCATGATCGCGTCTTCTATGAACCCATCCGCATAGTGTGACCTCTGAGTCCAGTTTCTTGAGGTCCAGTTCGCCGCAGGTGTGGGTTCTTAGCATATTGGCAGTATAAAGG
>JASMHZ010000030.1 GCA_030750465.1 Candidatus Peribacteraceae bacterium | reverse complement strand
GTATGAGTAGCGACTCGATGCCTTATGCCGACGCAAGACCTGCCAAGTATGGGGAACAAGGGTACCCCTACACGATTCACGAACCTTTCAAAAAGTGGGTTCTGAAGGATCCAGGTCATCATTACATCGAGAAAGCTGAAGAAAAAATTGAGGAAGATTCCAAACCGGTACTTGGCACTCACGAAACAATCGAAGTAACCGGATCTGGTGAAACTATTTCTGTGCCCTGTTTGATATCCCCAGGAAAAGAGCGAACGATTTTTGCACCCGAATTGCTGGATAAATTGGTAGAAAAAGGAGCAGCGAAAGTAAAAGATAAAACCGAAGATACTTACAAAGTTAAATTCACACTTGGCGGTGAAAAAATCCAGACATTGGTTATTAAAAAGGATGTTCCATCGGATGACGTGCAAGCAATCATTGGAAAGCGAGATCTTGGACCATTCCTGATAGACCCTTCTAAAGATACCGGTGAAAAACCTAAAGAATCTGCCGTTAAAACTGATCTGAGAGCTATGGATAACACACTCGCTCAACTGGACCGGGATCTTTTGGTTATTAAATATCTTAAACCGATAAATTTGTCCGAAGAAAGGCAAAGATTGATCGAAGACGTGCGTTACAATCCTACATTCATTTATCCGGAAGTTGCCTTGGATCTCAACGAAATTGAAAATAGATTATCATCTCCACTGCAATACAGCTCTCCGCTTGGTGAACTTCTAGAGAAGAAGCGAAGAGAGCTCTTGCAAAGAATCAAACTTCTGAAAGCGCGAGGAGATGCCAGTTCTTTCACGGAAGAATCTAAAAAGCTTTACGGAGAACCTACTACAAAGCTTATTCGCTCTGCAAAAAAGATAATTGATAGGCGTCGAGCCTGCGACCTTCCGGATCCAATAGAAAACAGGCTTAAACCTGAAGAAGTTAAAAGTATTTTTGAGAGTGTTTTGGATAAATACACTCTGGAAGACTGGAAAGTATCCATACGTCCAAAGTTGGTGGCTGACTGTACGGTTGGCGGCAAACATATTTATATTCGCGAAGGAGCACTCTTCGAAAAGACCCATGTTGCTTCGTTAATCGCACACGAAATTGAAACGCATGTACTTACATCAGAAAATGGGGAACACCAACCATATGCACTGCTCAGACGAGGTTGCGCAGGTTATATAGATACGCAAGAAGGACTTGCAATTCATAATCAAAATGGAGTTTTGCCGCCACACCATGAGAAAAAATTCAATGCACCACGAAATGTATTGGGTCTTGAATTCGGGCTAGAGCATTCATGCGCAGAAACCAGAGCTTATCTAACAGAGGAGCTGGGTTACACTCCAGAAAAATCTCTCACGCAGGCAATTGCAATTAAGCGTGGCTTGAGTGATACGTCGGAGAACGGAGGTTTTACAAAAAGTGTTGTGTACTTGCGAGGATTTCTTGCCATAGAAAAATTTATTGCACATGGTGGAGACCTGCGACGCCTTTATGTGGGTAAAATCGCACTGAAAGATCTTGAGCTTGTGGAGGAGTTGCCGGAGTTGAAGGAACCACTAATTATTCCTGAGTTTTTGAGGGAATAATTCATTCCCAACTAACTCTTCCTAAGTCTGGTACCATCATCATCCAAGCCTGACCTTGCGCAAACACCATCGGTTCTCCATTCAAACCTTCAAACTCGAACCATTTGTTCAAATTAGATCTAACCCATTTACCGTGATAGAAACGCCCCGACCTGAATAGCATTACTGGTCCTTTTCCAACGGCATCAATGTCCAACCTGCCGTACTCCCCCTCCCCTTTAATCGGCATTTCCAGAATGATGATATTTCTTGGTTTTGTCGGGCTGATAGTACCTCCGTTAATTCTCTTATAATCACCTGATGACCTTTTGAATTCGAATGTGACGTTATGATCCTGATTAAAGAAATTAATTCTGATAGAACTAGCACCGGAAGCACTGCTGGCGCCTCCGGTTTTATAAGGCGGCCAGGCAAAAGGGCTTGAGTCTAATGGAATCATTTCACCTACAGTCTCTTTACCTGTAAACAAATCATGCGGAGCCGGAATACCCGGTAACCTGAAGTACTCCGGATCTTTTTTGGCCCTGTCATCCAGATATAAACCATTTATTGATGTTAAATTCGGATCACCTTCAACTCGCAAAATCGCATCCGGGCTTCCTCCTGCATGCAGAAATACGTTCGAAAGAGGAATAACAGAATCTATGAAGTACGGACGCAAAGACCTGACCGGTCCGATCAAATCGGGAAGTGTTCTGAGGTCATACAGAGCTACAAATCTAGATATAAACCCTTCCACCATGTGCTCTTGGATAAGCAACGCAGAATCTAGTCCGCGATGATGAGGACGAGCATCTTCATGGTTCTCTATAACTACTGCAACCATCTTTCTCTCGCGTTTTGAAAACGGAATCATGCTAAGACGAGAGATAACATCATTAAACGGTGAAGATATATCTGGCAAATCTATGTTTATAACTTCTTTAATTGGATTTTTGTCTACTGCAATGAACTTTGAGCTTGAGGGAACATGAGCAAGTATAAATACACCCGCAATTACGCTTACTATTAGAACTACGAGAAGCAGGAGACGTTCGAGGATAGACACGAAGAGAATTGATAATGAATAATTGAGAATTGAGAATTATTCTAAATATTTTTGAGTTGCACTTAATTATCAATTATCAATTCTCAATTTTCAATTATTTTTCCTCTTTCTTTTCGCCTCCGCCCTCACCCTCACTCTCACCCTCAGCCTCAGCCTTCTCGCCCTCAGCACCCTCTGCAGTTTCTCCTTCAACTGCCTCGCCTTCCTCGCCTTCCGCAGGAGCAACTTCTATTACCTCTTCCTTCCTCGGTTCCTGAACAGTTGCAATTACCGAATCCGGATCATCCAAAATTGTAACTCCATTCGGAACTTTAATAATAGATACATGCAGAGCATCTCCAAACTCAACTAGGGTCTCTATGTTAGCTACAAGTTCATGCGGCAAGTTCGTTGGAAGACACTTAACAATGACCTTATCGCGCGGCACAAAGAATATACCGCCAAGTTCTTTTACAGCCGGCGCTTCGCCTTCGAATACAATAGGAACTTCCGCTTCAATTTCTTTCTTCATATCCACTGCATAAAAATCAGCGTGGATAATGTAATCCGTAACGGGATCAAAATCCAGCGAGTGGAACAGGACAGGTATCTTTTTCCCGCCGGCATCCAGATCAACAAGAGTGCTCTTTCCTGCCTTTGCATATGCTTTCAAAACGTCCTTATGAGTGCAAATAAGGGAGGTATTATCCACATCATTGCCATAAAGAACACAGGGCACATTTCCTTCTTTTCTTAGGAAATTTGCCTTGATATCGGGCTTTCTGACCGTAGCTGTTAACTGAATGTTATCCATGATTCCAAGAGAGGCTAAAAGAAGTTTAATTCACAGTCAAGAAAAGAAGCAGAAGAATCAGAAGAGTAAGAAGATTCAGAGGACCACACTAAATAAGAATATTGAAAATAATCCTCTGATTCCTCTGTTTCCTCTGCCTCTTCTGATTCCTCTTATTGAAGCCCCCATTTCATAAAATATTTAACTGCACTAACAATATGGATCCTCCCCGTTTTCTTGGTAAACATATGTAAAAACCCAGATCCACTGAGTCTTTGTTTTCCATCTCTGGCTGTGACTTCGGGATAAAACCTGACTTTTTTTCCTTTTTCCCAACATCTTCTGCAAAGATCAGTGTCTTCCAGAAATAAAAAGAATCTTGAATCAAATCCATCTAATTCAAGAAAGAAGTCCCTGCGCATAAGCATAAAGGCTCCAACTACCCAATCAATGTCTCTGTTTTTAAGCGGATCTGAATCGTACTGAAGATATTTTCGCATTCTTTTTTTTAAGATTTGCTTTAAAAAAGTTCTTTTAATAATCAAATCAATAACTGTTGGAAAAGTTCTGTAAGAATCTCTAACAGTTCCATCGGGGAAAACCAGACGCGGAGCAATAATTCCAATTGAAGGATCTGATTCCAAGATTCCAATTAACTTCTTCAATGCGTCAGGCTCGGGTTCGGTATCTGGATTCAAAAAGAGTAAGTATTTGCCCCTTGCATATTTTGAAGCATAATTATTTCCCGCAGCAAATCCTACATTTTTTGGAACTTCAATGATGCTAATTTTGTCCAAGCCTTCCAAGCGATTTCTAAGTATTCCAATAGTATCGTCATCGGAATCATTATCTACAACAAAGATCTCAATCTCATCTGCAATAGTCTGATTAAGCAAGTTCTTTGCACAATTTACAGCATTCAAAGGCGTTCTGTAATTCAGAATAAGAGCTGAGATAAGGGGAGACATAGGCAGGCATTATTCCATATAATGACACTATGCCCAAGCAAGAACCTACAAACAAGCACCTCAAAGACCTCAAAAAAAGGGTAGCATCATCCTCTCAGAATCCCGGTATTTACAGATGGCTGGATAAGAATGGGAATGTGATTTATATAGGGAAAGCGAATAACTTGAGGAACAGGCTTAGGTCTTATTTAACAGAACCGGACAAGTCAGCAGGCCTGCCCGCCGAAGCACGAAGTGCGCAGGCAGGTCCATGGAAACTTATGATGCATAAGCAGATTACGGATTTTGATGTAACTGTAACTAATTCGGAGCTGGAAGCCTTGGTGCTTGAAACTAATCTGATTAAGGAGAATAAACCTAAATATAATGTGCTGATGAAGGACGATAAGAGTTATCTTTTCGTTCAGATTTCGAAGGAGCCGTACCCTCAAATTGAAATTGTAAGAAAAGGAGTCGAACCTAACACGATTGGATTCGGACCCTTCACCGGAAAAATGGATATTAGAAAAACATTGGATATGCTTTTATATCTATTGATTATGCAAAAAATGACACAGAAATGGAAATTAGATCTCCTTATACGAATTTAAAAGCAAAAGTTGTACCATTACCTTTCTTTGATCCCAAAAAAAAAATTCCAATAAAATAATTTA
>JASMHZ010000002.1:300-77285 GCA_030750465.1 Candidatus Peribacteraceae bacterium | reverse complement strand
TTGCCCATCTTGTATGGCCTATTGCCAATGAGCAATCACTAGAAAAGTCCTCGCTCTTAACACCACTGATCTTTCCAATGTCTTTTTCGATAGAAACCTTTGAATTTGTCTTGCATGCAACACCCCACGAATCGTAACCGCGGTATTCCAAATTTTTAAGTCCGTCGATAACCAGAGAACCGGCATCATTCCTTCTGCCTACATATCCGAAGATTCCGCACATAACGGGAGTATTCTATTGAGAATTTCTTTGTAGTCAATTTAATGGCTGAGAAAGAAGGAAAGAAGAAAAGGATAAAAGAATGAAAGGAAGATTAAAAAGAAAAAATGCTTTAATCTTTTAATCTTTTCTCCTTCCTTTTTGCTCTTCCCTTCTTTCTATCTTCCGTTCTTTCTCTCTTATTAATCACTTATTATTTGACTCAGAAACAGCTATCCCTTAGCCTTTCGGCATGCCCATAATCAAATCCGCCATTAAGCGCGCGAAGCAGAACACTGTCCGCAAGGCTCGTCTGCTCCCCTACCGGACAACCATGAAAACAATGATCAAAAAGATCGAGCTTCTTGCAAAAGAAGGAAAGAAAGCAGAAGCCGAAAAGATCCTTCCGGAAGTAATGAGCGCGATTGATGTTGCCTCCAAAAAGAACATAATCCACAGGAAGAACGCAGATAGGAAGAAAGCGAAAGTTTCAAGAATGATTGCTGGATTGTCGAAGTAATCGATGCCGAACCATCAACATTCAACTATCAACCATCAACAAATTGTTGATTGTTGAGAGCGAAGCGTGTTGAATGTTGATTGTATATATATGCACATAATCGCCTTAGATATCGGCATGAAACACACTGGCGTTGCGTATTATTTTGATGAAACCAATATTGCCATGCCTCTAGACACTATCGACCATAAATCTGATAATGAGCTTATTGAAGCTATAAAGGGTATTGCTTCCGAGAGAGACTGCCAAAAGCTTATTATCGGGCTTCCATTGCTCTCTTCAGGAAAAGTAGGAGAACAGGCCGAATATACTAAGTCTATAGCTGATATTCTTAAAAACGATGGATTTGAGGTAAATATGATAGATGAGCGCTATACAACGCCTAAAACCCGAGATTGCGACCCTAATGCTCATTCAGCTGTTAAAATATTGAATATATACCTCGAAATGAGTGAAATAAGCTAAAATGATAAAACATTTGACATATAGCAAAAATTGCCTAAAATATCATCCTTTCGGTCATTAGACAATCCTGTTTTACCAAAACTTAGCAAGCAATATGTAGGCCTAAACGTCTACCCGAATCCAATGCTAATCTATCTCTTCTGTCAAATGTCTGGTATAAAGAGGGTTGTTTCTTACCCCGCCAATCCATGTCTGATGCCGCAACTAGTACTTCTCAAGGCCAGCAGCTTACAATCGATCTAAACGAGCTACTTAAAAACTTATTTCTTGTCTTAACAGAAAAGGAAGCAAAGGTAATAGAGCGACGTTTTGCACTCCAAGGTCAGCCAAGGCAGACGCTTGATAAGATAGGTAAGCACTTTAATGTTACAAGAGAACGCATACGTCAGATTGAAAGTATTGCGCTAGGGAAATTAAGAAGAACTGTGCGCACTACAAAGCTTGATGAGGTTAATCAGATTGCAAGATCTATTATGAATCAGAATGGCGGATTGATGCGCGAAGATGATCTGATAAGCGCTGTTTTAACAAGAATTAAGGGAAGTACAGAGCTTGATGGTGCAGTACTCAGGCTTTCTTTCACAATTGATGGTGAAATGAATGCGGGCACAAGAAGCAATACATTCGTCCCCTTCTGGAGGCTAGAATCACTCTCTATGGAGGATATTATGAAGATAGTTAATAGCATTGTTAAAATTCTTAAGAAGAGAAAGAGTTGTATGGAGTCCGATGAGTTGGTATCTGCAATTCAGAAACTAAATCTATTCGAAGGACGCGTACCAAGCGCCGAGTTAATTCAGGGTTCTTTGAAGATAGACGAGCGTCTAAAGGAAATTACCGAGGGATGGGGTCTTACTGATTGGAGATTTGTCCGCCCAAGGTCTATCCGAGATAAAGTTGAAATAATCCTGAAGAAAGCTGGCGAGCCTCTTCACTTTATGGAGATCGCCAATAGAATCCGCGAGGCTAGTTTTGATCACAAGAACGTAACCGTGCAAGCCGTACATAACGAGCTAATCCGCTATCCGCAGTTCGTTTTGGTAGGAAGAGGGCTATATGCTCTTAAAAATTGGGGATATGAGCCAGGGACCGTGGCTGACGTTATAGAGAGGATCCTTAAGGATAAAGGACCTCTGAGCAAAAAAGAGATCATTGCAGAAGTCGCAAAGCAGAGAACCGTCAAAGTAGGCACTATTTCGCTAAATCTGCAGAAGATGCCCTATTTCAAGCGTGTTGGACGTGCTGTATATGCGTTTGAGTCTACGGAGAAATAGGGGGAAAGAAGAAAAGAAAGAAAGGCTAAAAGAGAAGAAGAAAGATTAAAAGAATAAAAGAACTAAAGAAGAGAAGGAAGATTAAAAAGAAAAAATGCTTTCATATTTAAAATCTTTTTCCTTTACCCTTTCTTTCGATCTTTCTCTCTTTCCTTCTTCCGTTCTTTCTTTCCTCCTTTCCTTCTTTCATTCTTTTACCTATGTTACTGTCAATTATATGAAGAAGCTCCTACTTTTACTCGCAATCATTCCACTGGCATTAATCTCGGCTGGTTGCTCGAATGAGCCTGTCTCTCCTCTTCCCGAAGGTGAACAAACCGTAACCGGAGTATTGGAGCTGACTGAACTCTCGTTCGTAAGGCGCGGGACTCACATGCTCTACATGGATGGGGTGCCCGTATATTATGTCGAGAGTAAAGTGGTAAACCTCAGCGCTCACGAAGGAAAGTCCGTCGAACTCATCGGCACTCTGGAACGCAACACGAACGTAAATGACACACCGGTTTTGGTGGTAACTTCACTTAAATCGAACAAAGAAAAGATGGTTGAGTGGAAAGTTCCTGGAAGCAAAATAAAGTTCGCTGTTCCATCCGAAATACATGGTGTACGATCGTCATCTGAGCTGCATTTCTTTGTCGGAGAATCAAGTAAACCGGTGCTCACTGTTTACTCACAAAAGGATTCTCCCCTCCCAAAAGGCATAGGAATAACAGTGGATGGAGAGCAGGCTGTTAGAGTAATAAACGAAGAGTTAAATGCAGAGTCCGTTTACATAGGCGACAATAAATCGTACGTTGTATTCATGTTTACTCCAAGAGAAGACTCCGACTTACTGGAACTTAGAAGCATATGGTTATCACTGCTTAGAAGTATCGAGTTATCTGGTGTTATAAATAATATTCCTGACCCAGGTTTAACAGGAACTGGTTCCGTAATTCCTTGCGGCGGACTGGCGGGAGTACTTTGTCCTGCTGGATACTATTGTGAAGTGACTGATATCACAGAAGGGTATGGGAGGTGTCGGGTGATGAGATAAAAAGAGAGAAAGAACTGATGGAAGATTGAAAGAACGAAAGAACGAAAGAACTAAAGAAGGAAAGAGTAAAAGAAAGAATAAAAGAGAAAAAGAAGGAAAGAAGGGAAGAATAAATCATTTTTTCTTTTTAATCTTCCTTCCCTTTTTTAGTTCTTTCCTTCTTCCGTTCTTTACGCCCATTTCTAAGCATAATTTGTTACTTATGATCATATATTGCAATTGATCTGATTTGTTACTTTATAGCCTTCCTGACTCTCCACAAAAAACGCTAATAATGATATAATAGTTAGATTCAAACAAACACCAATGTATCCCGACATCAGGAAGCTAATCCGCGGCTTGTTACGAATCACCGGCGCTAATCGCGCGCGACGAGTGCACAATGCTGTCCGAGCCAAACTCGGCAGTTTGTGCCTATCTATGAAAAAAAGGTATGAGGAGTATGAGTTTGAACATCCAGTACGCGGAAGGCTGAAGGGCAGGCCTGCATTTATAGTGATTTCACAAAAATGGATCGCATTCGTTACAGTTTCAGCAATTGTTCTGCAAGTTACACTGATGTCGACGGGAAATATGCCAAATGGATTCTATGGATACGATTTATCAAAGAAGAAAGAAGGAGTTATCGAGACTGATTTTAACAGTGAGGAAGGTAACTTTATTTTCGACGCTAAAATAGACCCGCCATTGGCGATGGCAATAAGCGGTACGGGATCAGTCGCGGCCGAGGAAGAGACTGATTATACAGAAACCGAAGCGCCGAAGATAGAAATGGATGCAAGTGTAGAAGCGAGTCCCCTTTCGACGGGGCTTGGGGTTACTAATCAACCATCAACAAAAGAGAATAAGTCAGATAAAGAATCAAAGAAGCTTAAAAAAGAAAAAGAACCAAAGAGATTAAAGAAAGAGAGAAAAGAAATAAAAGAAGAATCAGCCTCCGTCCGCCCCGGGCGGACTACGGCCGACAAGAAAGTGCAAAAGGGGAAAAAGAAAACCGATGAATCCGAGGATGTTTCTGTAGGGGCACAGCGCGCTGTGCCCGATGAGGAGAAAGCCGAAGAGGGCACAGACGCAAAAGCATCAAATGACCCCGAGCCTGCATCATCAATCATCGAAACAAAAGTTGATACGGGATCTCTGATGACTGAAGACAACGATGAGGAAATGCAGGTGATTGATGAAGATGATTTCTTTGATATGCCTGTAAAAAAGGAAGCAGAGGAAACAGAAGAATCAGAAGAATCAGAGGATTCAGTTGGAACTGGAACTATCATAGATTCAATATCAGAATCAGTAGATGTGCCTGTAGAAAAATCTGGAACCGGTATCACAGTTGAAACCCAAACAGGATCAGGTTCAGAAGTAACTGAAGTTAAAGCGGGAACAGGCACAGAGATCACGATCATGTCCGGATCTCAGATTATTACAATAGATGGATCTACGGACACAGGTTCTCTGCTACTTCCGGTAGAGGAGCCCGATACGAGCATAAAAATATCATCAGGATCCTTGAACATTGTGATTGATGGAAGAATAGATACTGGATCTCTTGTTATTGGATCAGGAGCTTTGATTGGAAGTGGAACAGGAGCCCTGACGGGCTCGGGTGCGGGTGCGGGTTCGGGGGTCCTGACAGAAACTGGAATCGTTCTTGATGTGACGTCAGAGTCAGGGGCCCTTACAGGCTCAGGAGCAACCGGGACAGGAACCACGATTTACGGAATCGAAGAAAATGAAGATGAACCTTTGAGAGAGCTAGAGGGCCTCAGCGGATCTTTGCTTGAAGGCACCGATCTGCCATTCTCCGTAAACACTCATCCAACGTTTGCAGTACCAAAGCACAAAGAGATTACAAATGTCAGAGAATTCCTGGATCGTGTTAAGATCAAAGTGACGGACTCAGAAGGTACCGAAGTGGATGCTCAGGGTACTATCACAGAAGAAAAGACAAGATATCTAGTGACCATCGGTCCGAATGACAACTTCAGACCGGGCATTTATCATGTACAGGTAGTGCTGGAATCTATGAGGGGGCAGACAAGAAAAGTAAAAACCCTGTTTAGAAAGACCGGCGAAGGTACAGAATCTGATATTATCTTGTACGAAGGCGACATATCTTGGGGAACTGTAGCATATAACACGGACAGACCCCAGTACATTCAATGGCAGGGAATGAAAATGGACGTTGCTTTTATGAACGAAGAAGCACAACCGGTTTGTGGTGGAATATTCAGAGCGATGGTGGAAGATCCGGAAGGCAAAAGAAAGTACTACGCAACCGAGCACGAATCTATAGAATCCATTGGAAGATGCGAACTTAGAAAGATTACTCCCCTTCCGGACTACAGCTTTACATCAGGATTAACCTCAGAAGGAAAATACAAAGTAAGAATTGGAGCAGAGAATGGAGTTACGCTGGTTCATAGCCTGGATGTAAAAGAAGATCCTGATCTTTTGGATATAAAGCGTTCATTTGTTACCAGAACATATCCCGGAGCAAAAGAAAAGATGTCTATTACAATAATCCCGACGCATACATTCGTTGGTGAAGTGTCGGATAAAGTGCCAAAGGGATACGAGGTTATTTCAACAGATCCTCCTGCTGTTATTTCGAGCAGCAGATTAACAGGGGCCAGCACAGTTAAGTGGCAAAGAAGATTTATAAGCAATAAACCTCTCGAGCTCTCCTACACAGTCAAAGTACCGGACGAGGAGCCAATGTTTTCGCTCTTTGGGCCGCTAAAAGCTCAAGGGTACGCAGAAGATCTGGATCCCGAGAAGATAACTCTTCCAAGATTCATTCCTGAATCAGACTCTGGTGCGATTGTTGGCACAGGGGCTACGATTGATTCAGAATCCCCATTAACAGGAACAGGAGCAACATCAGGTACCGGATCTGCAGTTGAATCAGGGTCAGGAAGTGGGAATATGGAAGATATAAAAGATATAAAGGATTTAAAGGATATAAATGAATTAAATGAAACAGGAGCAATTCTTGATGCAACTGTAGATACTTCTACAGGATCTGATGTGTTGACTGGTTCCGGCTCATCTGCCGAGGAACCTGAATCTTCTTCAACTGGTTCTACCCGTTCCGGGCCTGAGGGCCCGTCAGGGCCTCGAACGGCTATTTCGCCTGAGACTGAAACTGATACCAGCTCTCCGGAATTAGAAGTCGATGCTTCTGTGGATACGTCAACCGGAACAAGTGTTCCTGAGACAGTCTCGAAACCAAATGCTAGGAGCATTAGACAAGCTGTAGAAGAAACTGAAGAGGAAGAAACAGTCGAAATGGATGCGACAATTGAAGTCCAACAGCCCCCTCAAGAAGAGGCTTCTACAGGATCTTCTCTTGAATCGTTTCATAACGATTTGAATGTTAAATTCAGATTAATCGCAGGAAATAGTCCTCCAACTATTAATTTGGATCGTTTAGCCGCAAATATTCATTATAAATACGATCTGATTCCAAACACTGCGGCAGATAATTCTGTTCAGGCAGATGAAGTAGAGCTAAATACAGATGAACCGGTAGAAACACTTAATCCGCAATCAAGCTTGGCATCGGCACTATCTGCCAGCAGGCATAAGAGGCCGCTTTTGGCTGAGGACATAGTTCCGCTATTTGAGACTCTAAATACTCAGTTCAGTCTAGCTTCAGCCATGTCTGCAGGACGACATGAAAAGCCTTTTGTGATGGCACGGGTTGATTATGATCAGGACGTAAGACTTAAGACGCAGGACGTAGGGCTTTTGACTGAAGCAGTGATTGGTTCATTTGATTTACCTGAGAGGATAGTAAATACAGGATCGAATAATATCTGTAAAGAGATAATTTGCGAAGAAAAAGTATTTGAAGAATTGCCTGAGGAACTGATTAGGACTGGAGGAGAGTATGAAAGAACGAAAGAACGAAAGATCGGAAGAAAGATAGAAAGAACGAAAGAACGAAAGATCGGAAGAAAGATAGAAAGGAATATGTTTAAATGGATATCTTCTGTTTCCTCTGTTTCCTTTGTCTGGATTACAAACAACTATCCCAAACCGTATCACCCCGTTTCAATTCGCTCAATGGAAATCACGTGGGCAATTTCTGAAGTTGCTATGACAAGCAAAGAATCGCAGTTGCTCGCTCTAAGCAATCTTCCTCCGATGATCGTAACAACGGGTTCTTCGGGAGCAAGTCTGACGGGTTCCAGAGGTTCCACGTTCAGTGCTTATGTAAACAAAAAGAGAGAAACTGACGAATCCGAGAGCGCTATTGATCTAAGCAATTTATCACCTAGAAGGCGAAGTGAATTTATTGAAAGAGGAACTTTGCCAAAGAGTCTAAAAAAATCCAAAACCAGAAAATCAGTATCAACCGGATCAGTAGTCAAATTTGGTACGCCTCGACGCAGTTCAATATCTTCTTCAGGATCAGTAATTAACGAAAACAAAAAGAGGCGTGAAATTGATGCGCAGGTAGAAATTACATCGACCGTTGACGAGGTTCGAAGGCGCGATGCAACATCAGTTCTTTGGTTTAACGCAGTAAACAATCAGAACAGATTAAATACTCAGGCGGAAGTAAATGCTATAGATTCATCCAGAATTCTTCGATTCACGGAAAAGCGAAGATGGCAGCTGTTGTCACTCAAGATAGTGAGGAAAGCAATTGATAAAACAGATGTATTTGATGCAGAAATAACACTTAAGAATGAAGGTGGAGACAGCTTTGATGCGAATGCCGCTCCTACATTCAGGCTTCTTGATGTTACATCAATTGATATGTCATCAGGTGCTCTTCTGGATGAAACCGGAAATCTGAAGGAAGAAGTAGCTCTTCGTGAAATTGTGTCTGCGATTGTTTCAGAAGAAGATATTAAACAGGCATTCCTAAAGTCGCTTTTGGAAGAAAGCAAGAAAGAGATTGCTCAAACTATAATGGAAGATTCTACAGGTGTAAGTGCTGTGCAGAATATCGCAATGAAACAGACCGGTAGAAGGAGCACGAGAACGGAAGCTCTGGAAATAATTGTGGAAGATGCGCTTGAGGAAGATGATATTCAAACAGAAGTTGCAGAAGCAATGGCAGAGAATGCGGACTTAAGTCCCCTCTTGGACCAGATAATCACAAAAGAAGTCGAGGATGATGTATTGGATGAGATTGTAGCAATCGCGCAAGGGAGTGGTTCATCAGTAAACAAAGTATTAGAGAATGCAAACGAACAACTTACCGAGTATGCAAAAGATGTGATTGCAGAGGCAGTTAAAACAGAACCAGGTGTTCTGGAGACTGTTGTAGAAGGCGTAACCGACAGTCAACAGTCAACAGTCAACACTCAACTGGACTCAGGAACTGATTCGCAAATAATTTCTATCAAACTAATTGATGGTGACGGTGAGGAAATAAAGGATGCAGACTTCCACTTCGAACCAGGATCGGTACTCCTTACGCTTGAGCCTCATAGAAAATTCAAACCAGGAAAGTACCATATTGTAATGACAATCACTCATCCTGTTACAGGAGAACAGCAAATTCTCGAGCAAGACTTCACATGGGGAGTACTGGCCATTAACCCGGACAAGGATGTATACATGCCCGGCGACAGAGCAAGGCTCGACTTTGGTGTGCTGGATGATGCGGGAGAAATCGTATGCAATGCTCTTCTGAATCTGAATATAGAAACGCCTTCCGGAGAGCTCTTTACGCTAAATACGCAGGATAAGTCGATAAATGTAACCGGAACCTGCGGCCTAAAGAATGCCGGATTTATTGGGTCTGACTATGAGGCGTTCCTTACGTTATCGGAAGAAGGAACGTACAAATTGCGTCTGACAGCCGAAACGTCTGCAGGAACACGCACTATGACCTCAAAAGTCAGAGTAGATCCCCTCCCTCCTTATATGGTACGTAGAGAGGCGGCCACCAGACTATGGCCGTTCGCACCTTCCCCGATGACTGTAGAAGTCGAATTCTTTAATGATTTCGAGGGCTATATTGTAGATACGGCTCCAACTTCGTTTGAGATTGTGGAAGCATCTAGAGATGGAACATGGGAGGCTTCTACTGAAAGTGGAGAATTGCTAATAAAATGGCAAATTAACGCTAAGAAAGGTGAAAAACATGAGTTTAAATACATGTACGATGCGCCGGATGTAAGTCCTGAATTCTATCTAGTTGGTCCTCTTGAGTTAAGGACTGACGATGTAAAGAACGAAAGAGCGGAAGATAGAAGGAAAGAAGGAAAGAAAGAAAGAAGGAAAGAAGGAAAGAAAGAAAGAAGGAAAGAACGGAAGATCGGAAGAAAGAATGAAAGATCGAAAGAACGAAAGATTGAAAGGTCAGTTGGGGTTGATAGGGTTCCAAAAAAGACATCCGGTACCGGCTCTGTAACTACAGAAAAGCCGAGTAGAAGGAAGATTATTGAAGAGAAGAAGGGATCAGGAGGTTCAAGTGCCGTTACGTCTCCCCCGTTTATTAGCGTGATAAATGATGGCGACGGAAAGCATAACCAATCCCATGGTGAAGTAAAAGAGAGCATAAGCGATGTCGAAATCCATGATGATCAACGGGAAAGGAATAAACTGATTATCCAGAATAAAAGTGCAAAAAACAAACCGAATGAAGCCTTAACTGGATCTAAGTCATCTGTAAAAGAACGAAAGAACGAAAGAATCGAAGAAGGAAAGAAAGAATTAAAAGAGATAAATGAGATAAAAGAGGAAAACACTGACAACACAGATTCATCTGCGGAGTCAGTTACTGAAGCAACCGGCTCAAGCGCGAGCATTATTACTTCTGAATACACAATAGCCATGAACTACTCGTCAGCGGGCTCCAGCCTTCGCCAAAAGGGCTACGGCCGGCAAGCGAGTACATGGCAAGCAGGATTGGTTGATGATTGGTCGGATGTTGATTCATTGATGCCCACTCTTCTTCTTGCCAATGACATGAGCAAGATAGATTATAGAAACAGTGAGGGCAACGAGACCCATACAGAAATAGAAGAGCATATAAGCGATGTCGAAGTCCATAGGAGTAGTCATCGGGATAATAATAAAGAAAGAAACCAGAATAACAATGATCAGATGAGGCTTACTAATGCTAAAAATGGTTTGGATGTATCAAATAAAAATGGAACAAATATTCCTGCAAGCAATACCTGGCCAATATCAGACAGTATTGATGAAAGTCTCCCTAATCTTGAATCAGATATCACCGTAGGAGGACTATCGTACACCCTCGATTCATCATCGTCAACATCCGGATTAATGGCATATGTGAAGGCTGGAAGCGGAGCCAAGTCATCAACGAGGTCAATTAAAGCTAAGGGGAAAGTTGAGAAAGAAGAACGAAAGAATGAAAGAATGGAAGAAATAAAGGAAATTCAAAAAGAGAAAAAAGAGATAAAGGAGATAAAAAAACAATCAACTATCAACACTCAACAATCAACTGCCACTGAATCTGTGGGAGTTGAAAGCGAATCCGCCACAGCGGATGAGCGTGTTGATAGTCAGCCGGAGGCTGATGTGTTGACAGTGGAACGTGTTGAAAGCGAGGCACAAAGTGCCGAGCGTGTTGTCAGTTCTCCAAAGGATCAACTAAAGAGAAAACCAGGCACGGTATATGTAGAACAACGCTCATGGCAAATCGCCAACGACGCCGGATCAAACATCAAAACATGGGACGGAGGAGGTGCAGGAGATACAAACTGGAGTACTACTACAAACTGGAACGGAGACACGATCCCAGCAGTCGGTGATGTAGTGTACTTCGATGGCACAAGCGACAATAACGCAGTCTTCGATACAGGATTCACTACTACCCTCGGCGGCCTCAAGATCGGCAACGATTATGATGGAACAATTTCTCTCCAGCAGCCAATGGGAATCTCCGGTTCAGTTGTACTTTCAGGTGGAACTCTAAGCGTTGTAGGATTCGATCTTGCAGTAACAGAAAGCTGGACACAGTACTCCTCAGGAAACTTCAACGCAGGAACAGGAACAGTTATTCTTATGGGAACAGGCTCAACAGGATTAACACTCTCAGGATCAAATGCCTTCAGCAACCTAACTATTGATGATGGGTTGGTTGGATACTGGAAGTTCGATGATGGCTCCGGTTCTACTGTTGCACGTGATAGCTCACGACATGGAAACCATGGAACGCTCACCGGTATGGATGCCGATCAGGATTGGATCCTGAATACCACACCTGCAGGAAATACTGGGACGACGTTCTACAATCCATATAGTTTGGACTTTGATGGAAGTGATGATTATGTGGATTGTGGAACAGACGCGAGTCTGGATATAAGAGATGCAATCACGCTATCAAACTGGATCAACGTGCCTTCAACATCACGACCAACATTTATCAGCTCTGATCCAAGCAGCATTTCAAATGGGTATTGGCTTGGTGGTGATAGAGATATTTCCGGTAACTGGTTGTACCTCTATCTTGATGGCGTATTCGATCTGAATGTCAGTGAACAAATGGTCTACGATCAGTGGTTGCATATCGTAGGCACATGGGATGGATCAACAATGACCATCTACAAAAATGGAGTATCAGTTGGTTCTGCAACAGGAAAAACTGGGAGTATTACGAATTTCCAATCTTGTACCATTGGTAAAGCAACTAATACATATAAAACAGATGGCCTCATCGACGACGTCCGCATCTACAATCGTGCACTCTCCTCTTCCGAAGTAGGTAGCCTCGCAAACGGTAACGCATACACAGGAAGCGGAGTTTACTCGCTAGGGAGTTCCCTTGATATTAATGGTGATTTATCGATGTATACAGGTGGTATCTCGACGAATGGGTTAGGGTTAGGGTTAACAGTTAGTGGAAGCTGGTTGAACTATGGAGGTCAATTTGTTGCTGGTAGTGGCACCATTACCTTCGACGGTACACCGGATCAGGCGAATCAGGAGATAATTTACGAGAATGTTGGGTTTAATAATCTAACTCTTGATAACGGCCTTGTAGGATACTGGAAGTTTGATGAAGGCGCGGGGACGGTTGCGAGGGACAGTAGTGCAAATGGAAATGATGGAACATTAACAAATATGGATGCGGAGGATTGGGTGGATATAAGCGCGGGAACAGGAACGACTAATTTCTATAATCCTTATGCATTGGAGTTTGACGGGGCGAATGATTATGTTGATGGCGAAACGATCGTTGCTGATATCGCAGGGGCTTCAGCTTTCACGTTTTCGACCTGGTTCCAGCAAGACGTAATTGATCAGTTTGACGGCTTGTTTGCGCTCGCAATTGATTCATCCAGTGACATACGAATATATACTTATTCAGACGGATCTCTTTGGCTGGAATTCGGAGATGGATCAGGAGGATATGGTGTTGTCGATGACTATTCTCCTTATGTGTCAGCTGGCAGCTGGCATCAGCTTACAGTTGTATTTGATGGAGCTGCAAGTGGCAACAGTAATCGGCTCAAGCTATTCATTAATGGTTCTCAGGTCACTATCGACACATTCAGTGGGACGATCGGAGCAACACTACCGGCGTTTACAACCCAAACGGCACATATAGGGAATTATGACAATAAGACACGGGCATTCGACGGCCTCCTCGACGACGTACGAATCTACAACCGTGCACTCGCGGCTTCCGAAGTAGCTAACCTCGCGAATGGCAATCCATCAACAGGCTCCGGTTATTACACACTCGGTGCAAGCCTTGATATCGCAGGAGACTTCGCAAACTACACCGGAAACCTCGTAAGCTCCGGATCAATTACAATGAGTGGAAACTGGCTTAATGTTGGAGACTTTACGCATGATGGATCTGGAACTGTTCTGTTTGATGGTTCCAATCAGACTATATCCGGAAGCACTGTCTTCTGGAAACTACAATCAACAGGTAGTACAGCCGATACGCTTACATTTGATTACACAGCAAGGCAGAACATCAGCGGCTCACTTGTGTTGGAAGGTGTTGATGGTGGATTGTTGAGTGTTGAGAGCTCGAAGAGCGGGTCAGCATCTAAGCTCTTACTTGATGCCAGTGCTGGCACTCAGATACTTAGTTACCTGGATGTTAAAGATAATGACGCTTCGGGAGGCACTACTCTTGCTGCCGGTGTAAATAGCACAGACAGTGGAAACACTACAAACTGGACATACAGATTAACCAGAACATGGGATGCAGGCGGAGCAGATACCAATTGGAGTACGGCTGAAAACTGGACAAGCGACACTGTGCCTACGCATGATGATAATGCGCTGTTTGATGGTACGGGACAGACGAATGTTGTAATAGACACAGCCGCATTCGCAAATAACTTTACAGTTACAGACAGTTTTACGGGCTCTCTCACAATCTCCACCCCCCTCTCGATCAGCGGAGCGCTGACGCATTCCGGCACATCAACAACAGGAATCACCTGGACGCAGGACGAGGAGAATGACCTGCATGTCGTTGGGAATATGGATGTGAATAGCGGTGCGTACGTAACTGTTGCAAGATCAAGTACGAGCGGGAATGGGAGCGGTCAGAGTATTCGGGTGGATGGGAATCTGACGGTGTTTGGAGATGGAACGGGGACGGGGACGATTACGGCGGATGAAGGAGGATTTGGTGCCGACAGCGGACCGGGTGCGAATGCCGTTGTCGGTGATCGCAACGGCGTATCGCACGGTGGGAGAGGCGGTGAACATGTGAAAGATAACGATGCGGGTGATACCTATGGTTCTTTCACTGATCCCTCTTCTCTCGGGAGTGGCGGCATCTTTGGGAAGGCAGGTGGAGGTGCCATTATTCTGAATGTAAACGGCACGATAACCGTAGATGGTCTCCTGTCGGCAAACGGAGGTGCGTCATGCGGTGGCAGCTGCAGCGGTGCTGCGGGTGGTTCCATCAACATCACAGCAAATACGCTCACTGGTGCAGGTGTTATCAAAGCAAATGGAGATGCAAGTGCATATGGTGGAGGCGGAGGTGGTCGCATAGGTTTGAACGGTGTAACAACCAATGGATTCCGCGGGACTTTGCAAGCAAACGGTGGTGGTAGCGGCCGCGCAGGAACAGTCTACTTCGATGCAACAAGTAGAAACCATCTTGTCATTGGATCTTCTACCGGCATCACCACACTTCGCCTGGGTACCGATGGAACAAATAACTACACATTTGGCTCCATCACCATTCAGAACGATGGCACGCTCGAACTGGACGCGGATCCTCAGCAGAACGGAGGCAAGGGTAAAGTGGCAAAACTGCTTCTCACCAATGCCGGTACATCATTGAATGTGCAGTTAGGTGGCACTCTCACTGCAAATGAATTCGGATTCGGAGCAGAAGATGGGCCAGGTTGGGGTACGGGCAACAACAGCGATCGAAATGGTGCATCGCACGGTGGAGAAGGTGGTGATAACGGTACGGCTGGAGGTGTCGGACCGGTATACGGTTCCGTGACGAATCCAGAGTACCTCGGGAGCGGCGGCATGTATGGTACAGCCGGTGGTGGTGCCATCATCATCAGCGCAAGTGGATCAGTCATCGTGAATGGTACAATGTCTGCCAACGCCGCTAGTCTCACAGGCAGTAACGGTGGCGATGCGGGAGGATCCATCAATATCAAAACAACTGTATTCACCGGTTCCGGGACGATCACTGCCAATGCGGGAGCAGCTTCATATGGTGGGGGAGGAGGAGGACGCGTTGCCATCGTGCTCTCGAGTGGAACGGACTTCAGTGACGTGAAGATCGAAGCGAAGGGAACTACAGGAAACGACGATGGAGCCGCGGGGACGGTGTACCTGGAGGATGCGAATGATGGGAGTGGTGGAGGCGAGCTCGTTATCGGTAATCACGGCGCTTCGACAACTGCAAAGACAAAGCTTATCCATGCATCACACAGCGGCGGCGTGATAGTCGGGTCGATCACCCTTTCGGGAGCTGCCATATTCCACGTCGGCACCGGCGTCACGCTCACTGCAGGAGGAACGGGGGCAGTGCTGGATGTACAAAGCGGCACAGAAATGACAAATAGTGGAACGCTTGTCCTTGGTGGCACAGGGAATACGATCAGTGGCACGTTTAAAACAGAGCTTGATGGAGCAGGAAGCACGATCAACTACACAGGGCAAACCAATGACAGTGGTAGCACACTGATCGACACTACCTACTTCAACCTTGGAGTAAATAACGCCGGCACAGAGTTCCACCTTACAGGTTCAATTACAAATCTGGAAGTCAACGGAGATCTGACAATGACTGGAGGAACACTTAAGACAACAAACGCACAAACTCTCACAATCTCCGGCTCATGGATAGACGGCGGAGGGGCGTTTAGCGCAGGCACTGGAAGAGTGGTTCTGGCCTCCCTTACAGGAACCAGATACTTGCCGGGTGAGAATTACAACAATGTAAATCTCGCAGGAGCATCCGACACTTCATTCCATATTGGAGGAAACGTTGGAATTGCAGGAGACCTTACAATTACCGGAGGAACGCTTGTTACCACAAACGGACAAACAATTACGCTTTCCGGGAGCTGGATAGAAGCTGAAAACGGATCATTTACAGCAGGAACGGGAACTCTGTTACTTGATGGAACTGTTGATAATGGGGACTCAAAGACTTTGTCCGGAAGTACATTCAATAACATCACTCTTGATAACGGCTTAGTTGGATATTGGAAATTCGACGAAGGCGCGGGGACGAATGCAAGAGATTCAAGTGCGAATAGTAATGATGGAACGCTTACGAATATGGATGCAGAAGATTGGGTTGATATATCCGCAGGAACCGGAACAACCAACTTCTACAATGCGTACGCTCTTGATTTTGATGGGACGGATGATTATGTAAGTGTCTCTGACAGTGACTTATGGGATTTTGGCAGTCAAAACTTCAGCATCAGCTCATGGATCAGTATAGAAGATATAAATGCTCAACATGCAATCGTTTCACATGGACCGGACAACGATCACCTGTGGGAATTCCTCTGGCGAGATTCATCTCAAGGGGTTCCAGGATTGAATTTCTGGGATTATAACACTGGATTTGTTGTAAACTTTGGGGAAAACGATGCATCTGCATACACCCAAAATACCTGGTTCCACGTTGCCCTTGTGCGAAACGGAAGCTCGTGGAACATGTATAGGGATGCAACATCCGTCGCAAACACAACTGATAGCGATGCTACTACAAACTACAGCTCTGTTCTGAGCATTGGAAGAGATAGCACGGACGGTCAGTTCAGGCCATTCAACGGCCTCATCGACGACGTACGAATCTACAACAGAGCCCTTAGCGCTTCTGAGGTAGCTAACCTCAATTCGGGTAATCCATCAACCGGTTCAGGATACTACACACTTGGAGCATCACTCGACATCGCAGGAGACTTAAAGAACTACACCGGTAATTTGGTCAGCTCAGGATCAATCACAATGTCAGGTAACTGGTTAAATATGGGAGACTTTACTCATGATGGAGGTGGAACAGTTAACTTTGATGGAAGTGATCAGACAATAAGCGGATCAACTGTGTTCTGGAACTTAACTTCAACGGGAAGTTCGAATGATACTTTGAAGTTCGATTACACCTCAAGACAGTCAGTTTCTGGAGCGCTTACGCTTAAGGGAGCATCAGCCAACTTACTTACTCTTACTACAACCAAGTCCGGTAGTGCGTCTAAGCTAATTCTGGACGCAAGCGCGGGAACTCAGGATCTGCAACTCTTGGATGTAACCGATAATGATGCAACCGGAGGTTCTCTTCTTACGCCAAGCGGATCAACTGATAGTGATAACAATACAAACTGGCTGTTTGGTTACTTCACAGGAACCGGAGATATACTTGGTAACGTTTGGTACGACAAGGATTATGACGGCGTTAAAGATGCCGGGGAAACATCAGGCCTGACGAGTGTTGTTATAGAATTGACAGGAAATACAATCACCGGAGCCGCCCTTACGATTACAGGATCTACTGCTTCTACGTCCGGTTCATACACACTCACACCGGTTTACAGAAGCGATTCTACGGGTTACACGGTTTCTGTAAGCGGCGCTACGGTTTCTGCGGGATACAGGAATACGAACTTCACAAGCTCAGGTGGAAATATTGTAGAAACCGGATCAACAATTACAATCAACTACGGATACAGCTGGTATGGAACAATGAGTGGAGTTGTATTCTGGGATGAAGATGGAGATGGAGTCGAGGATGCCGGTGATACAAATGCAATTATTGGAGCGACGGTAACGCTTACAGGTTCCACAGTTACGGGAGCCAGCTTGAGCCTTACCGCTGCTTCAACATCAACAGGCGCATTCAGCTTCTACGAAGTGCCTGCAAGCAGCGGTAATTACACTATAAGTGTTACTAAGGGTGCTTCACACTCGGTAACGCTCTCAAATCAAAATCAAAACGCAATGGGGACAGGTACCCATATGCCTTCCGGTACATTCTTAATGAAGTACAGGACAGGCACAGGTGCCATTAACGGAAAAGTTTGGACAGATACAGACGGTGACGGCGTACACGACGCCGGGGAGAGTGATGCATTCTCGGGGGTGAGTCTCCGGTTGTCGGGAACGACAACAACGGGGGCAACTCTCGCCCTAACTACGCAGACGGACTTTGTCGGCACTTTCGCGTTCAGCGGTGCCGCCTTGAGCTCACTGTCGGGATACAGTTTACTGTTGACCGATAGTGCCGGCATTATTCCGTCTGATTATATATCCACAACTTACTCCACCTCTGGAAGTATTGTTGTGGGTACAGGAAGTGCAATTACACTTGAATTTGGTTACATTGATGAATCAACAGTCACGGGACGCGCTTACGAAGATGCGGATAATGACAGTACTTACGACGTCGGCGAGTCTTACTTCCCTGGCAGAGAAATATCTGTTATCGGAACCAGCGCGACAGGAGGAGCAGTAAGCGCTTCTGGTACGACAAACAGCGAGGGAATATATTCCATTAGCGGCCTGAACATTTCTAGCGGTTCATATGTGATAGCCATCGATCCCCCATCCGGATACACGGCGCGTGATGCAAACAGCGCATCATTTACTGTTACTACTGCAGGATCATCGGAAACGGTGGACTTCCGATACAGCAGAACTGCAGCTGCCGACACAACTACAAGCAGCGGGGACACCGGCTCTCATCGCGGTGAAGGAACGAATATAGGCGGAGGTGTGGATGTTGCAAATAGAGAAATAACTATTGTTCAGGTTCACGCTTCATCTCCGGAGGAAGCAGAGGAATCAGAAGATGCAGAAGATAGGAGACCGACAGTGACACCAAGGCATGAGGCAGTAATTGATCTTGCTAAGAGGCGTGAGGAGAGACGAGAGAGTGCTGAGGCAACCAAGGAACAAAGGATCAGAGATGCTGAGCGAAGAATCAGGGAAATGCCTGATCATGCAGTCAGCATGATATTCAATCCTGCGATTCCATCGGTCAAGATAATGCCATTCGTAAAACCTGTTAGTAGAATAGCCAGGAAAGCAATAGATCAGCTTGCGAAGAGAACAGCTACAGCGTTCAGGGGAGCAGGTGAGAATATTGCTGGCACATCACAATTAGCATTTGGTAAGCTCAAGGAAGGATCGGATAGAATCGCAGAATCGTTTAGGGGTGCTGAAGAAAATATCAGTGGTACAACGCAGATAGCATTCGGCGGAGTCAAGAATGCCGTTGGCAGAGTTGCAGACGCATTCAGAGATGCCGGAGTCAATATTGCAGGCAATTACCAGATCGCAACAGATAAGATTGCAAGAGACAGGAGGGTTGCTCTTAAGAAGTCTGAACTTGATTCCAAGGGCGATCAGCTCGCAAAGAGAATTCTATTTGGATTTGCAAAGGATCAGGCAAATGATGTAATTGATAGGGCTGCTTATAGAAAAGATGCGGCAATTCTATTTGCATCAGAAAAGCTAGGAAAATATGGAGTTGTAGTGGTAGGTACTGCCAAAGTACTACAGGATAACTTGGTACACTCAGCCAAATATGCTGGTACTCAGATGGCAAAGGGTGTAAATACAGTAAATAGAATCAGCGACTTCGTAGATACAGAGGCAGGACTTGCAACCAAAGTAGCTCAGGAAAGTACAAAGGCAATTCTGTTTGCTGCATCCGACCAAGCTAAGAGAATCGCAAAATATATTGATACCAAAGAAGATCTGACAACCAAGATCGCAAGCGACAGCGTGAAAGAACTTGGCATTACATTCGCAGACAAGAGCATCGAAGTCACCAAAGACGCCGGAGTTCTATTGGCAAGCAAGACACTCCAGAATACAAAGCAAATTGCAGGCCAATTCAAAGATTCGTTGATAATTGCAACCGACGCATCAGAAAAAGGACTAAAGGCCGTATCCAGAGTTAGTGTTGCTGTTTCCGATGAAGTTACGGACACCGTTTTGATCACAAAGGAATCAATTGAATTCTACGGAAAGAGAACCGCAGAAAATACTAATGCGCTCGCATGGAAAGCGAGAGAGTACCTTAAGGATCATTCCAAACCTATTCCGGAACCAAGACACTTCAAGACGCAGATTGTAAGGGAGAACAACCAAACATTACTTGCTTCGCTTAATATTGGAGTATTTACAGATATGGGTAATCCATACAGAAGAACTCCGGTTGTGCTCTTCTCTACTCCAAAGGTTGCGATTACAAACGATGAAGGAATGGCTACGTTCCACAAGGTAGAAGTTGGCGCACACGTTATTGAAATTCATAAGAGCGGACAACAAGTCGAAAAGAGAACATTTATTCTTGAGCCTCCAACACTTATAGAAGAAGAGAGAATTGATGTTATTGACGTAACACTTCCGTCAATCCACGTAATTGTAAACGATCCTCTGTACGACAAGGTCAACGGAGGACGAGGCATTCACTGGATGTTCTGGCTGATCGCACTATTACTTGCAGCAGTTAATGTCGAGTGGTGGTGGATGATGTGGCGTCGAAGGTGGAGAGACATATAAATAAAAGAACGAAAGAATGAAAGAGAGGAAGAAGGAAAGAGAGAAAGATCGAAAGGAAGGATAAAGGAAGAAGATTTTAAGCAAAAAAAGCTTCTATTCTTTCGTTCTTTCCCACTTCCTTTTTCTCTTTCTAGTCTTTCTTTCTTCCGTTCTTTCCATATCTATTCACACACAACCCCCTCGCCTTCATCTACCCATTCTTTATCAAACTTAAATATCTGCTTGCACACCGAATCGTCTTCACCCCACTCAATAGTTACCGAATCAGGATATAAGACGAAGTGAATTTCTTTGCCTTTCTTAAAGCTTGTCGCAAGCGGCCCCTGAACTCCATGAATAATAACTTCGCCGGTTTCCTCACGAGTTTCCAATACCGTAGAACCGCTTAGATTTGTAATCGAGAACTTCTTAACATCCGCAGAGAACACGGCTCCAGTTTCAGTCGCACCCATAAACGGTTCATCGGTCGGGGGATCGATAATAATAAGCTCCTCTTCCCCATCACCGTTTACATCATACCTATGTCCAATATCTGCAACCGAAGCATTCAACCTTAACCTGACCTTATCACGTGCACTTTCTTCCTTCTCCTTTTTTATTGTATACATCTTCCTCTTTTCTGCCTCATGATCCTTGTATGCACTGTATTCATCGTTGTATGCAACAATTCGTTTCTCTTCCAATCCGACAAAGAAATGAAGTTGCCCGCTGGAGCTCTTTGCCTCCTCCCCTTCTCCTGTCTTTGTACGTATATCCAACATGAATGGAGACTTTTGCCATTCATCGTTTGTAGCAAAACTGAACCTAGCAATAGTTGCACCGGATTCCATAGTGATTGATTTTCTTCCCAATGGCATCCTTCTGTCGTCAGGAGAAAACCATGTTGCCTGCACATTCGTTTCATCGACGCTCTCTCCAAAAGCGACAACCGCAACCAATTTCTTTTCGTCAACGCCAAATCTGTCCTTGAAAGCGAGCTCGTTTAACGGAGTTTTTAGTGTACCGCTGGAGATTCCAAGAAAAGTGATTTCGGCTTGTTGGGGCTTTGGTCCGCACGCAGTAACAAGAAGTCCTGCAAGAGAAATTAGGATTAGTCTTTTCATAATGAATGGATGATAGCATAGTGGATAAAAAGAAAGAAAGAGAGGAAGAACTGAAGAAAGAAGGAATTTTCTTTTTATCTTTTATATTAAGGTGTAGGATCATCCACCCTATGAACAAAATAAAAGTTTTCTCTTTTGGATTAAGGTCAAGAAATTTTGGCAAAGACGTTAGAGATTTTGTTAATAAATTACCATATTCTGTTTCAAATAATGAATACTCAAAACAATTAGTTCGTTCGTCCGGCTCAATAGGAGCAAACTATATAGAAGCAGGCGAAGGTCTAAGTAAAAAAGATGGAATAAAGTATATGAAAATATCAAAGAAAGAAGCAAAGGAAAGTACTCATTGGCTGGAGTTAATCGATACTGGTAGAAATATAATCCTAAATAAGGAGAGAGATTATCTATTGAATGAGGCGAAAGAATTGTTTTACATACTATGTTCGATGGTCGACAAACTTACTCGTGATTAATCTTCTCATCTTCCCTTCTTTAGTTCTTTTTTTCTTTCCTTCTTTCTCTCTTTCTTTCTTTACCATTATACAACAGACAAACAAACCATCAACCCCTACTTCTTGATAAAGATTGCAGACCATTTACTATGGTGTACGTTCAATCACCTATATATTATTCTTTACACTTCGACTTGCTCAGTGCAAGCATTTACTCCCCTATCCAATGCCAAAGACAACAAGAAAAACTCCACAACAAAAAATAAACTCAATTCCACATGATGCAAAGCTAGACTCTGTAACTGCTGCTCTCGCTAGTATAGAAAAGCAATACGGAGTCGGTGCAATCATGGAAATGAACAAAGATAATATAATTGATATTCAAAGGTATCCATCAGGATCCCTATCGCTGGATATTGCATTGGGAGGAGGGCTTCCCGGAGGACGCATTGTCGAAATATACGGACCGGAGTCATCCGGTAAAACAACTCTCGCCTTGCATGCAATAGCGGAAAGACAAAGAGCCGGAGGCAAAGCAGCATTCATCGATGCTGAGCATGCACTTGATGCTCAATATGCCCGAAAGATAGGAGTTGATGTAGATAGCCTTTTGGTATCTCAACCAGATGATGGAGAACAGGCCTTGGAAATTACAGAGACTCTTGTCAGGTCGGGAGGAATAGACATTATAGTTATCGACTCTGTTGCAGCCCTTACTCCAAGAGCAGAAATCGAAGGAATGATGGGAGACAGCCATATGGGGCTTCAGGCGAGACTAATGAGTCAGGCACTCAGAAAACTTACATCTATAGTCAGCAAAACAAGCTGTACTGTTATATTCATAAATCAGCTAAGAATGAAGATAGGAGTAATGTTTGGAAATCCCGAGACTACAACAGGAGGCAATGCCCTTAAGTTCTATTCGTCTGTGCGAATCGACGTAAGAAGAATTGATAAAATATTGGAGAAAGCACCATCCACGGCAAATTCTGACGATAAAACGAGTAAAATGCCAGCCTCCGCCAAGGCTACGGCCGACAGGCAGGAAGTAGTTGGAAACAGAACACGCGCAAAGATCGTTAAAAACAAGATTGCCCCCCCATTCAAACAGGCAGAATTTGATATTCTTTACGCACAAGGAATAAGCAAGGAAGGAGATATCATAGATTTGGGAGTTAAATATGGATTAATTGAGAGGTCAGGAGCATACTTTAAGACCGGCGAAAATACTCTGGGGCAAGGGCGGGAACA
The DNA here is from genome assembly GCA_030750465.1 of Candidatus Peribacteraceae bacterium. GTDB lineage: Bacteria > Patescibacteriota > Gracilibacteria > Peribacterales > Peribacteraceae > UBA2144. Next base: position 54,020 of record JASMHZ010000002.1, on the reverse strand, counting down.
GGCTAGACAGACACTGATTGATGATAAGAAGCTTGCTCAGGAGCTTGAAAAGAAGATTATGACAATTGCAGTCTGAAACAAGATTCACCCTTCGACTAGCTCAGGACAGGCATTATTAAAAGATTAACATGATTGAGAGCACGTCTTCGACGTGCGATTTCTATCAACAACATCGCAGGTCGAAGACCTGCTCTCCGTGTGAGAGCTAAATCAAGATTCAGATCTTTTCCACATCTAATCCTCACAGCCGACAGTAATCGCAATCTGTTGCAACATCAATTATTTGCCAGATTCTCTAATAGTAATAGAATTCTAAGCCCGCATGCCTGCCAGCAACCAATCCACTGCCGCATCGTTAACACAACCTCACTCATTAGAAGTGGAGAGGACAGTCATAGGAGCTCTTTTAATGGATCCTGATGCAATCATAAAGGTTTCAGATTTTTTAAGGCCGGAAGATTTCTATGATCCGGTACTCAAAGACATATATCTTGCTGTATTCGCCTTATATCAGGAGCATGAGCCAATTGATTTTGTTACTGTTTCCACGAAATTAAAAGATAACAAGAAAATTAAAGATATCGGAGGCAGTGCTTTTTTGGCACAGCTTGCTGATGAAGTTCCAACCTCATCACACATCTATCAATACGGCCAAATTGTAAAAACAAAGGCAGTTCACAGGAGAATTATTGAAGCAGGGCAAAAAATAACAGGAGTTGGATACGAAGAAGGAAGGCCAATCCCGGAAATATTGGAAGAAGTTGAAAAAACTATATTCCAAATAACTAATACGTTTTTAAAAGAGAAATTCATGCATATTAGAGATGTTCTGGAACAGAGATATGAACGCTTTGCAGAACTCCACGAAACAGATGACGAAGAAATGGTAAAAGGAGTCTCAACTGGATTTCAAACTCTTGATCAAAAACTCTCAGGTCTTCATCCAAGCGACCTGATAATTATTGCAGCAAGGCCTAGCATGGGCAAAACAAGCCTTGCACTTAATATTGCACAAAATGCAGCTATTAGGCATGGCAAGCACATCGGAATATTCTCGCTTGAAATGAGCAAGGAACAACTAGTAGACAGACTATTTGCATCAATGCTGGGTGTAGATTCATGGAAACTACAGAGGGGGAAGCTTGAAGATAGTGACTTCCAGAATATGGGACCGATTATGGATGAGCTAAACAAAGCAAACATATATATAGATGACTCCGTAATATCATCTATGCCAGAACTGCGTGCGAAAGCCCGCAGACTTCAAATGGAACACGGCCTGGATTTGCTTATAGTCGACTATCTACAGCTTATGAGTACTGGAAATGCCAATTACGCCGGTAACCGAGTACAGGAGATATCAGAAATCTCCCGTTCTCTTAAGCAACTTGCAAGAGAACTGCATATCCCCTGCTTAGCTCTCTCTCAGCTTTCCAGAGCAGTAGAAAGCAGACCGGGCAACATTCCTTTGTTGTCGGATTTACGAGATTCAGGATCTATCGAGCAGGATGCAGATGTTGTCCTGATGATGTACAGGGAAGACTATTATGAAGAAGATTCGGACAGGCCCGGTTTGGCAGACATATACATCAGAAAACATCGAAATGGACCGATAGGACGCGTTGAGCTAATGTTTAAAAAAGAACAAATGAAATTCTTTGATATCGATAAAGCACATTCGTAAAGAACGGCGGAAAGAAATACTTAAAAAGAGAGAAAGAACTGAAGAAAGAAAGGAAGAAGGAAAGAGAGAAAGAATTAAAGCATTTTTTTCTTTTTAATCTTCCTTCCCTTCTTTCTATCTTTTATTCTTTCTTTTTACTCTTCCCTTCTTTCCTTCTTTTTACTATTCTTCAGCCATGATCGACCCATTCATTCCAATACGCCCTGAGATTCCTCTGTCAGCAATATTAGGTTATGCATTCTTTGCATTTATTGCTGGTCTTGTACTCACTCCTCCGTTTATTTCTTTCTTAAGAAGAAACAAGCTTGGAAAACAATTAAGAATAGAAACTGTCGACGGAAGAGAAGCATCAGTCTTTAGAAAGTTTCATCAGCATAAGAAAGGAACTCCTACAATGGGAGGTATTCTTATATGGGGATCAATTCTTCTTACAATTATATTTTCCAGAATACTTTCTTATTTCGGACTTGTTGATCATTCTCTTCTGCAAAGGGGCCAAGTTTACCTTCCATTATTCACACTAATTGCATTTGCAGCCCTTGGTGGAGTTGATGATTATTTAAACATAATTGGATCTGGGAAAAAGCGTGGTCTTGATTGGCTTCCAAAAATTATCACTCTTCTTACAATTAGTATTGTTGGAGCCTTTTGGTTTTACTTCAAGCTGGACTACAACCAGATTCACATCCCATACGTTGGAGATATGACGGTCGGAATTTGGTACATACCAATATTTATATTCATCATTATTGGCACAGCAAATGCGGTCAATGTAACCGACGGACTTGATGGTTTGGCTGGCGGACTTCTTGTCATAGCATTTGGTGCCTTCAGTCTTTTGGCTTATCTAAGCGGACTCGCCGTACTTGCCGCTTTCTGTGCAGCATGTAGCGGAGCAGTAGCTGCCTTCCTTTGGCACAATGTGCCTCCTGCACTTTTCTTCATGGGTGATACCGGTTCTCTGGCTCTTGGGGGAACTCTGGGGGTGATCGCTATGATGACTGATAACGTATTGGTACTGCCTTTTATCGGATTTATATTTGTTATAGAAATGCTTTCTGTGATTATTCAACTAACAAGTAAAAAATTCAGAGGAGGAAAGAAAGTGTTTAAAGCAGCTCCAATCCACCATCATTTTGAAGCTTTGGAATGGGGGGAGAGTAAAGTTACAATGCGATTTTGGATAATTGGAGGATTTGTAGCATTTTTAGGATTGGTCATAGGGCTATTTGGTTAAAAGAACGAAAGAAGGAAAGAACTGAAGAAAGAATAAAAGAACGAAAGAAGGAAAGAATGAAAGCTTTTTTCTTTAATAATCTTTTTCCTTAAATCTTTTATCTTTCTTTTTCTCTTTTATTCTTCCCTTCTTCCCTTCTTTTATAATGTTAACTTCCCTTACTTGCACTACACTCAATAAGTCATATTATTAGGACATGATTAATGTTGCAATTAACGGCTACGGCCGTATAGGAAGAAATGTACACAGACAATTCGAAGATAGGTTTGGAGATAGTGTGCAGGTTGTAGGAATAAATGCATCTACATCTTCCGAAATGAGAGCTTATCTTCTTAAATATGATTCTCTACATAGAAAATTTAAAGGAGAAATATCCGTCAAAGATGAGAATAATATAATTGTTAATGGAAAAACTGTGCGAGTTGTTAAAGAAAAAGATCCATCTAAATGCCCGTGGAAAGAATTGGATGTCGATATTGTTGTTGAAGCTACAGGCAAATTTAGAACGAGGGAACTTGCAAACGGTCATCTTCTTGCCGGTGCAAAGAGAGTAATTGTCACAGCTCCGATGAAAGATGATACTCCGACATTTGTTAAAGGAGTTAATCACAAAGAAATTAAACCCGACATGGAAATTGTATCTAATGCATCTTGCACTACTAACTGCATAGCTCCAGTGATCAAAGTTATTGATGAAACATTTGAAATAGAAAATCTGCTCGTGAATTCCGTTCACGCATTTACAGCTTCGCAAAATCTTCTGGACAATAATAATAAGGAAGGCGATCTAAGGAGAACCAGAGCTGCCACACTTTCAATAATTCCTACAAAAACCGGAGCAGTGAAAGCATGTGCAGATATATTTCCGCATCTGAAAGGGAAGATCGATGGTATGGCATTTCGAGTACCAGTGCCAACAGTCAGTTGCGCATACATGGCATTTTTCCTTAAAAATAATACTTCAACCGAAGAAATTAACTCACTTCTAAAAAGCGCTTCCCAGAGCGGTCCTATGGTTGAGGTATTGGATTATTCTGACGATGAATGTGTATCAATAGATTTCCAGACAAACCCCCATTCATCAATTGTAGATGCCCTTTCAACCAAAGTTGTTGACGGGAAAGCTGCTCAAATCCTCAGCTGGTATGACAACGAATGGGGATACGCGATGAGAGTTACGGAAATGGTGGTTGAAATAAATGAAATGATGGTATAAGAACGAAAGAAAGAAATGTATCAAGAGAAAAAGGAAGATTGAAAGGAAAAATGCTTTAATCTTTTGATCTTTTAGATTTCCTTTCATTCTTTCATTCTTTCGCTCTTTCGTTCTTTATTATCTGGTATTATCATCATGTTCTTACAGCTCAATAAATTTATGGATTCAAACTGCAAAGTCCCCGAGCGCGTCTCTCTCAACTACCATCTATTTAATAAGGCTTCTATTCCTCATAATCTTAGGCATTTAATTTTAGACTTATCAAGGGCGGCAAAATACATCAGTTATGCTATTCAAACATCGGAAGCTGGCCTGTCTGGTGGAACAAACGAATCCGGAGAAGAACAACTCAAGCTAGATGTATTAAGCAATACTATCTTTGAGCAACATTTATGTGAAAGTGATTTGGTATGCTGTTATTCATCAGAAGAGCAGAAGGAAATTGTAGCAATTACAGATGATGCTCCCTACAGCGTTGTATTTGATCCCCTTGATGGATCATCATTAGTTGATGCAAATTTTGCACTCGGTTCAATCATTGGTATATTCGAAGGCAAAGATGTAATTGGGAAAACATCAAGAGATTTGGTATCAGCTATCTATATTTTATACGGCCCACGAACAACATTGGTTTATTCATCTGGAAGTGGCGTTCACGAGTTTCTACTTAACGATGTAGGAGAATTTATCTTATACAGGGAAAATATTGGAATTGCAGATGACGCAAAGAATTATAGTCCTGGAAATGTAAGAGATATATTGGAATATAAGCCCTATAGAAAAGTACTGGAAGACTGGTTCGAAAGAAAAATGACAATTAGATACTCAGGCTGTATGACTGCAGATGTAAGTCATATTTTTTCCAAAGGCCAAGGTGTGTTTACATATCCTACAGGGAGTAAATATCCTGAAGGAAAGCTTAGGTTGGTATTTGAGTGTGGTCCGCTTTCATATTTGATGGAACAGGCCGGAGGCGCTTCATCTGACGGCACTAAAGCAATATTAGATATAGAAATAACTGACCTTCATCAAAGAACACCAATAATAATTGGGTCTAGGAATGAGGTCGAGAGAGTGTGTTCACTATTGAATAAATGAATGAATGGCTGAATTGTTGAATGATAGTAAATAAAGAACGAAAGAGCGAAAGAATGAAAGAACGAAAGGAAGCCCAAAGATAAAAAAATCAGAAGATAAAACATTTTTCATTTTAATCTTCCTTTTTCTCTTGAAGCATTTCTTTCTTTCGTTCTTTTATATTAATCCCAAAACGCCTCTTTTGTAGCTTTTGTGAACGCCTCATCAAATGGTTGATTCGCTGAATCTTCTTTTGCTTTCCCTTCAATCTTATGAATCTTCTTCATGGTTTTATATGTGCCCCACGGATAATAACTTTTATATTTCTTTCCCCTTTTTTTATTTCCGTCCTCCTGCTTTTCTTCAACTTCTTCTTTTTCTAGCTTTACAGCATTTCCATCCTTATCCCACTTTACCAAGCTAATAACCTCTCGTTTCTGAGGATCAACATAAACCAAATCATCGTCGTTATACTGCGTCATATATTCCTGGAGAGTCTGTGCTCTTCCGGTTCCGGCGGAGCTGGAGCTAAAACTTTCTCCTTTATTTGATCTACCCTCTCGGATAAATCGTTTCTTGTTGGATTTTGGAAAATCTCTTCAACTTCTGATTTCTTTTGTTCTTGAACTCTCAAAAATGCATAAAACGTAACAACCATACTGGCTATTAGAGCTGTATTAATCCCAAATCGAATTTCCATTCTCGAAAACTGGAATGTAATCCTCATTAGAACCGACAAAGCCGAAAGTATCAAAATGGTTGATACAGCACTGCATGCAAGCCTTACATTATCTTTCTTTCGCTTTTTAAGTATTATTGGGCCTCCTGTAAGAGGAACTACTGTAAGGGAAAGAATATACACATTTATGAGTAGTACAGATGCGCCAATAAACGATGTATAAAACCCAAGCCCGGAGTAGGAAACTGGATCACTTCCCAAAAGATAACCGCTAGCCCAAGGGCAAAACACGGCTATAACGGCAATAAATGCAGCTGAGTTTATTATCTTTTCCTCAAGGTCCAATGAACCGAAACGGCGCAACATTCTGGGTACCATAATGGGAATGTAGCACATAATTAAGATTGTTTACAAGACTAAGCTATAATTTGTCCATGGCGGTATTTTCGATAGATGTCAGAGAGGCCTGCAGAAAGAAAAGAACTGGAAAAGGGCAATGGACCTATGGATTTGTAAATGAGTTCCTAAATAGAGAACATAAAATAGTACTCCTCACAGATCAGAATCTGCCAAAAGAATGGGAAGGCTCATCAAGTGAAGTGATTATTTACCCGGGCGGATTCTCGTGGCATTTAAGAGTATCTGGCTATTTAAAGAAGAACCTGTTCGATTCAATTTATATCAGCCCAACAAGTTTTATAGTCCCAAGCCTAGTCAATAAAAGTATTAAAACTATCCCCATTATTCACGATCTTATTGCATTTCAAAAAGGCAAGCATGATATAAAAGCAAAAATGATTGAAAGACTATTGCTTAATAAGGCGATTAAGTCTGCACACAGAGTCATGACAAATAGCGATAATACCCGCAATGATTTAGTTAAAAAGTATCCATTTGCTTCCAATAAAACTACAGCAATATTCGCAGGCCCGTCTAACGTAAAAACGTCTGGAAACTCTGCTGATGAAAGAATTATTCTTTGCGTTGGAACTTTATCACCACGCAAAAATCAACTTAGACTAATAAAGGCATACCAGAAATTACCTGACGCACTTAAGTCAAAATACAAATTAGTACTTGCCGGAGGGAGAGGCTGGAATGACAAAAAAATAATTAAAGAAGCCCAACTTACAAACGACGTTAATTGGATCGGATATGTAAAGGAAGATAAATATCATGAACTTTTAAGAACTTGTACTGTACTGGCACTCCCCTCTCTTTACGAAGGTTTTGGACTTCAAATACTCGATGCAGAAAAAATGGGTGTACCGGTGCTTTGTTCAGATATGGGAAGCCTCACCGAAGTTGCTGGTAATTGTGCGGTTGTTGTAAATCCTCTTGATGTAGAATCAATAAAAAATGGCTTGGAGAAGATTTTATCGGATGAATCCCTCAGATCCAGATTGCATGAAGAAGGCCCCGTGCAATCCGAGAAATTTTCATGGAAAAGAACGGTAGATTTGTTTTTAGATGCTATATAATCGAAATAGATGATTAAATATAAGCATATAGGCATTACAGCTAAATCGCGACTCGACCAGAAAGAAGAAGCCGTTGCAGGAGTTATCGATATTTTAAAGAAACTTGATGTTGATATTTGCGTGGACTCCGAAAGATTAAGCCATCTTAAATGCTCTAAGGATTTAATGAAGATGAAGGCTATCGAAGATATCGATCTTCTAATAGTCATAGGCGGAGACGGAACCATACTTAGATCAGTGAGAGAACTGAAAGACTTTGATATACCAATCTTAAGTGTTAATTGGGGAACTGTAGGTTTTTTGGCTGAGATTAACGTAGATGAAGCTGAAGAATTAATTCCAAAGCTTTTAAATGGCAGTGGAGTCATAGAAGAGCGCGGACTTCTGCACGTGAAAGCAAGAAGGAACGGCAAAGTGCTTTTGGAAGGGCATGCTTTAAATGAAGCTGTTATCAATCAAGGCACCATCGCCAGGCTTGTTAATTTAAAAACAACTGTAAACGGAGAAGAATTGGCAAGCTATCATGCCGATGGTCTGATTATTTCAACGCCGACAGGATCCACAGCCTATTCTCTTGCAGCAGGAGGACCTCTTGTATATCCAACTATCAACGCAACCATCTTAACGCCTCTTAATCCATATAGCTTTAGCCAAAAACCCATAGTTATCCCTGGTGAATCTAAAGTAGAAGTTGTTGTAGATACTAAACCAAATAAATACCAGGACGCGGATGTTGTTTTAACAATTGACGGACAAGTTTATGTCGAACTGGAAGGCGGAGACAAGGTCGAGGCGCATGTCCATCCAAATACGGTAAAATTCCTCAGGCGAAAACAGGACACATTCTTTGCGACGCTTAGGAAGAAATTGAAGTGGGGGGAAAGGGCGGGGTAAAAGAATGAAAGATAGAAAGAATAAAAGAGAAAAAGAAAGATAAAAGATTTAAGGAAAAAGATTATTAAAGAAAAAAGCTTTCATTCTTTCCTTCTTTCTTCAATTCTTTTCCTCTTTTTAATCTTCCTTTCTTTCTTTAGTTCTTTCCTTCTTTTATTCATTCTTTCATAATCATCTCCTCTCTCTCCGGCCCGGTTCCAATAAAAGCAACAGGAACTCCTGTTTGTTCTTCGATGAACTGAATATATTTCTTTGCATTTTCGGGAAGTTCATCAAACGATGTAAGTCCTTTTGTAGATGCTTTCCAGCCAGGCAGATTCTGGTATCCATCTGACATCATTACCGGAATTTGATCTTCCTCATCTAGGACATCCAGTTTTGTAATATTCCAGTGAGTGTATCCATTTAGCCTTACCACTTTTAGCAAATCAGGAACGCTTAACCACCCGCACCTTCTGGGCCTTCCTGTTGTTGCGCCGTATTCGCCTCCTCTTTCTCTGATTCTGTTGCCATCGTCTTCACTAGCCTCTGATGAGAACTCACCTTCTCCCACACGGGTGCAATACGCCTTGGCGATACCAATACAGGACTTAAGCACCTTTGGAGGAAGTCCCAGTCCCTGTAATGCACCGGAAATTGTGGTTGAACTGCTTGTTACATATGGGTATGAACCGTGATCCAAATCCAACAACGCTCCCTGAGCTCCCTCAATCAGAATGCTTTTACCATCCTCCAAATACTCATGAATAAGTGAAACCGTATCAGTTACACATCCTTTTAGAACACTCCTCGCATCTTCTAAATTCTTCAATTCAATATTTATATCGATGTCCAAACCAAATTGTTCTTTAATGCTCTCAGCTCTTTCTTTTAACTCTGATGTAAGATCTGCATCGAGTGATTCCATTCTGATGCCCGTCCTTGCAGCCTTATCTTGATATGCAGGACCTATTCCGCGCATCGTAGTTCCAATCCCCTTCCCTTTCTTTTTTGCTCTAGCTTCCTCGAATACTCCATCTAGCTTTTTGTGATATTCAAAAAGAATATGAGCTTCGGACGAAATATAAAGTCTTGGCAGAACATCAAATCCTGCCTTCTTCATTTCCTCGATCTCCTCCAAAAGCGTTGGTAAATGCAAAACCATCCCTGCACCCAAAATAATTGGTTTACCTTCATGAAAGCATCCAGATGGAAGTAAGTGGAATATATGCTGAACACCGTCAATTACAATCGTGTGGCCCGCATTCGCGCCCCCGCAAGCACGTGCAATAACATCGTAGTGCTGGGCTACAATGTCGACTACCTTTCCCTTCCCCTCATCCCCCCACTGAGCGCCTATAATTGCGCAGACGTTTCCGAAGGATGAAGTCATGTCAGTCACAAATAGACATTATCAAATTATTTAGTCAGTAACAAATAAATTCGCATGTTTTTCTCTGCATTCAATAACAACTCCAGTGCACAAAGGATTGACCTTAGCTTGCCTCATTAGCTCATTTAGAACATCCATTCCATCCTCTCCACCAAATAAAGCATAACTTGGTTCATAATCTTTTACATCTTTCATCAATTCCTCGGAATCCGGAATATAAGGTGGATTGCTGACCAGAATAAACGGCTCTGATACATCATTCAGCGGCTCCATCAAGTTGCCTTTTCTAAACTCCACTTGAGCGTTATGTGACTCCGAATTCTGTTTTGCAACTTCCAATGCATCCTTACTTATATCAATGGCAATTATACTCAGATCAGGATTCTCTAATGCAAGTGTAATAGCTATACATCCACTACCAGTTCCGATATCCACAATGGTCTTGGGGTCAAAGTCTTCTCTGAGTACTTTGGAAAAACATACCACTCCCCTATCGGCTTGTCGAACTTCATCATGAGGATTCTTCACATACTCCAATGTAAGTTCAATTAGAGTCTCGGTTGATGGGCGTGGAATAAGAACCGAAGGATTTACTTCAAACTCACGACCATAAAACTCTTTCTTTCCAATAATGTATGCCAATGGCTCTCCGGAGGTTCTTCTTTTAATTAGCTCACTTATCTGATCAGATTGATCATCTGATACCTTATATTTTGGATTTGCAATAACCCATTCGCGTCGTTTATGCAATATATGGCCCACAACAAGCTCATTTTCCAATGACGGCAATTTATGCTTTGTGAGTATCTCGGCAACCTTCATATCCCTATAATGCCAATTGTGAAAACAATAGCAATCGATTGCAGGTTTGCTTCAACCAATTCGGGAATTGGACGTTATACGCGTGAGCTGGTTTCTGAACTCATAAAGTCCAATGAATGCAATTGGAAGCTACTTGTAAAATCAGTCTCTGAAACTTGGCCCAATCGAGCTGAGCTAATTCATGCACCTTTCGATCATTATTCATTATCTGAGCAGAGGAGACTTCCTAAATTACTTAAAAGTATTAAGGCTGATCTTTTATTCTCCCCGCACTTCAACGTACCTTTCTTCTGCCCTATTCCATATGTAATTACAATCCATGATCTGATTCTTCATAGATATCCCAATCAATCATCAGTACTTAAAAGATTTGCTTACAAATTACTTATGTCACGAGCAGTTAGAAAATCTAAGCATATAATCACAATCAGTAACTTTGTTCTAAATGACATTGCGCAAACTTACGGTAGAAACAAAATTAAGAATAAAACATCAGTTATTTATGAAGGAGTTTCGGATAACTTCTATCCAAGATCAGAAGTTGAGCAGAATGATGAGTTTTTCCTTTATGTTGGAAATGCAAAAGAGCATAAGAATGTACAAACTCTGATCGATGCACATAAACAACTACCGGATGACTCCCCTTCTCTGGTTTTAGTATGTGGAGGAACGGAATCCAAAAGACTTAAGATCAATAACCGAGTCAGATTAATTTCAGAAATTAATGATGAAGAACTTCCTGCACTCTACTCATCTGCAAAAGCATTCGTTACAGCTTCGCTTTATGAAGGATATTGCTTGCCGGTCACCGAAGCTCAGGCTTGCGGATGTCCTGTGATCGCAAGTAATCAGGGGGCCATTCCGGAAGTTGCCGGGGATGAGGCCAAATTGATTGAACCGAATATTGAGCAATTCATTAGCGCTATGAAGAGTCCCCCGGGCCCTCCAGTTAACTACCTAAGTCCAAAGTGGTCAGACACGGCCGATAAGACTCTGAATGTACTTATGAAATCTTTAGACCAAGTTGGATAGATGCTGTTCCGCTTAAGAGCGAAACTGGAAAGATCCCTAGTTCAAAGGGAAAACTTGAAGTGCATTCAAGATTTTTTTGAGATGGTATTGACGAGATTTCAGCACTGACACATATTAATGGCATCCCGCCCACCCAGTTCTATACCCACCCCTGCCTACCGGCAGGCAGGCCAGGGGGGAGGGTGCATTAATGGGACAATACCTAACTCAAAGACCATCTGCTACCATCAAACTATGTATCACATAAAAGAACTTCTCCCAAAGGTCCTAAAAAAACGTGGATTACAAGACCATGCAAAGGCCTCCCATGTAATTCTGCACACTCAGGAATGGATAATAACCGAGCTTGAAGGCTACCAAGACCAACTGATTGCTAAGTCTTTTAAGGATGGAATATTGCTTATTAATGCAGAAAATTCAGTATGTGCTCAGGAATTGAACCAAGTTCTACTTGAGCTCAAAGAGCATTTATCGGAAAAGGGCCACAATATTTTGGAAATTAGAATTATAAGATCTCAATAAAATAAGCCTTTAATGGCTTGCACGCGAGCTTCAGGTTCCATAGACTCATTCGGAACTTTATAAATGCTAGTACTCCGACTCCAGCGCACAGGCAAAAATAAAGAAGCCACTTACAAGGTTGTAGTGGCCGAGAAATCCGATCCTGTAAAAAAGAAGTCGCTCGAAACTGTTGGTAATTACATTCCACAAAGAGATCCTGTTCATTTGGTATTAAAGCAAGACCGAATTAAATATTGGATGGAAAAGGGAGCTAAACCAAGCGATACACTTGCAAGAATTCTTAAGAAAGATGGAATGGATGGGATGGATCAATATATCCTCAGGTACACAAAGCAGAAAAAGAAGAAGGAGACTGAAGAAGAAACTCCTGCAGAGGCCCCGGCCGAGAAGGTCGAAGATTTAAGTGGTGGCGATGAACCAGCTCCAGCTGAAGATAAACCAAATGAAAAGCCTGTTGAAGCTTCAGAAGAACCAGCCCCAGCCAACGAAGAAGCTCCAGCAGAAAAGCCAGCTGAAGAAGAAGCTAAGAAAGAAGAATCAGATGTCTGAACCTTGTGATTTTTACCTACACGAAGAGCACGTCTTCGACGTGCGATTATAACATGTCAATACATCGCAGGTCTGGATTCGACAAGCTCACCACAGGGAAGACCTGCTCTCATTTATGTAAATAATGGATTAATCATGGTTCAGACTATTCAAGCGCACTAAAGATATCGCCCACGAGATCTATAATTAAGCTAAATGATAGATCAAATGGAATATCCAGAAGTACTGCCATGAATTTAACTATGAAGAACGCAATGAAAGATACAAAAAGTCCTATGATTGCGAACCTTATTGTATGTACTGCCTTCTTAATTTTTTCTTCATTCCCCGCAGAGAGAATGAAAGTTATGCCTCCAACAATTATGTAAACCAAACAAAGGATAGTTGCAGCAATTAATGCCAGGGCTACAAACGTAGCAACGATCTCGATTATGGATGCGTTTTCCAGTAGATCTCTTATCATTAGATAATGGGGAAAAAGAGTGTAATTAAGCCTCTCCAGGCTCGATAACTTTTAAGTTAATGCGATTATCCCCTCCTCCTACTATACGAAGCAAGGTACGCAGGGCTTTTATCGTTTGACCGCTTTTGCCAATTAGCTTACCCATATCATTCTCTCCTACCTTAACAGTAAGCAAAATACCCAAATCATCCTTCCTTGCGTCTATGGAGAGGGCTTCTTTGTCCTCGACTATGTTCTCCAGGATATACTTAAGAAACTCGTATCCAGGTAGTTCCGTGGTTTTCGTATCCGTCATAACTCTGGAATGGTAACAAATCGACAATCAACAATCAACCATCCTTCGCCTGCGGGCTACGGCGCGGCAGGCACGCTTCTTCGCTCTCCACATTTGTCATTGTTGATTGTTGAAAGCGAATCCGCCTCCTCGGGCGGATGAGCGTGTTAAAAGCCCTTTAGGGCGTGTTTGGTAGCTAAAATAACAATTAATGGACATTTTTAGATTATATATCTACGTCTAATTAGTATCGTAGGCACACCACCCAGTACAGCCATTAAACTAGCAAAGATGACATCCAAGGGGGCTCCGCTTTTAGGCATTTTAGTTACTACTCCAACTGAACCTACTCTTACCCTTTCAGATAGAGAAATGGATTCTAGGCCTTCCCCATTAACAGAGACGATATTTGCAATCTCCATTCCGTGTGGAACATTTGGAAAAACTCTAACAGTGTAATGTACTTCCCATCCTTCTCCTGGATTTAGAACAGGGACATTCCACACAATTCGATCACCTTCCATTACTCCTTGCTGAGCATCAACAATCGCGCTGAATTGCGAATCGATTCTATCTTCAATTCTCACATTACGGATTGGATGACCGTAAGTATTCTTCAAGTAAATTGAATACCTTACAGTGTCGCCCGGACGAACTTCATGCCTATCTGCGATTTTTCTCAGCAGTGTGTTAGTATCCTTAGGCCTTTCGACAGTCTGTCCACTCTTAACATTCCTTTCAGATACGACTGTTTGATCCACAGCCTCGCGGCCTTCAACACTTACGCTCCCCCTCATAATTGCTCCAAGAGGAGCATCACGTCTTACTCTTACTGTTAATAGAAGAATTCTGGATCCATGAGGACTGATCGTTACTCCTTTCCAGAAGATATCCTGTCCATTCCAGTAACCACCTTCGGAAGCGTCGACAAATTCAGTGTACATAGGGATTGCGCCTTTTACATCCACACCCTGAACGAGTTTTGTCTGATTGTTCTTTATATTTATGGCATACGTTAGCAATTCTCCAACTTTGGCCTCGCTGTATCCATCAGTCATTCCTACGTCAATTGTTGCTGGAGGAAGCTCTTCGTAAAGGATTGTAGTTGTATCTGTTCCAAATGCTGCCTCTACTGCAAAGCGAACACGCAACGTTCCAAACTCTGTTGTTTCACGATCAATTTGAGCTTTAAGTTCATACAATGCTTCACCACCTGCAGGAAGGAATTGATCCTCCCATTCAACTGACCTATTTGTCCTTTTATATTCTCCGGAAGCACCTATGAAATGGAGCGGAGGAGGAAGCTGTGTCCTGAGTGTAAACTCGCGGTCTTCGCCGAAAGTGTTCTTTACCAAAACCTGATACGTAAGCACCTCATCCGGCTCTGCATAAATCTTTCCATCATCTACAAAAATTTCCATTGGAACTCGCATCTCATTTCCATCGTGTACGCGAGTTGTATCGGTTACTCGGATGTCTCCCGCATATGCTTCAGCAATAATCAAATCCCCTTCTCGTGCATCACTATTCAAATGTATGTTTACGAAAAGTTCTTTTACGTATCCCGGGTGGATAACTGTGTCTTTCCATATCACTGTATTTCCTGCAATCCTTCCATTCTCACTCGCAGTAGTTACAGTAGAAAATTGTGGCTTATAAAAACGGACTGTTACAAGCTCTGGCTGATTGCTATCGGTCCTTAGTCCAATTGTATATGTCGCATTATCTTCAGAATTAATATCATCCAATCCGTCAGATATCGTCATATATAGATCTCTGTCCGTAGTACCTTCCTGCAAGTCATTAGGAGAATCACAGTCATGGTCCAATGGATAGTCAATTATGCCATCTACGTCGTTATCTATCCCATCTGAGCATTCTGGAAAAATAACCGCAGATACGCCCTCAAATGCATTTTGGACGACAATGCTGTGCACTGCTGTTAAGGCCAATGTGAGGACTCCGATACTTGCCAATATGCGGGTCCTTTTAGCGATTCTAAGCATATCTACAGATTTGGGATAAACAAAAGGTTGTGACTATAATAGTGAGATACAAATTTGTCAAGTATGTTTACCTTACAATTTGGCTACAAAATAAGAAATGTCAAGGCCTCAAGAATTCAAGGAAATCTCAAAAACATTATTCAATATAACAAGCCTTAATTTATTATAATTTTGGTTTTTCCTTGTCCTCTTGGCATCTTGCATTTTGGGTTCTTCTACTTTGTTACTAAGATTTTGATGCTATTCTGATACAATACACGTGTATGGGCGATTAGCTCAGTTGGTCTAGAGCGTCTGGTTTACACCCAGAAGGTCACAGGTTCGACCCCTGTATCGCCCACCACACTTCGCACAGCGAAGTGTGCCCCGCGAAGCTTTGCGAAGAAGTAATTACGTTGTGCTTCGCGTGACAAGCCATTCTCTTTCCTATCTAATTGCTCAGGAGCCTCTTTGTTCCTCTATTGTGAACGTGTCACTTTCTAGTGATTGAGAAATAAATGTACCATCCATAAAGTCATACCAACGATAGAAGTGATCTTCTTGTGATGCCGCCGGATATACTGTTACTCGAAGCACTCTGTACCTCTTGAATTGCATATCGTCCTCTTTATCTAGGTCGTAGTGATCAAAGTAATGTTTTATCACACTTGATGGCACATGGTTGTCTGCAAGCACAATAGAATCGACTCTGTAACTGTTAAACCAGCCTCCTTCATGATTAATAACTTCGTCTGGTTGTATTGTGAGTAGATCAAGAATTTCTTCACCAAGGGGATCTCTATCGGAGCCAAACGTTTTCATAATCTTTCTTACTCTTTCTCTCTGCCTATTAAGCATGTCAGACAATATCTGTGTTCCATTACCATTTGCTTCTTCTAAAGCATCTTGTAACCGTCTTGCAATAATTGCATGGTTAATATGACTAAGGTATTCAGGGCTACTATTCTCAAGTGCATCATCAGCATCAGTAAGCTGGTCTTCTTCATACCGAGGCAATTCAACATGAATACAACATTCATTTAACAAATTTCGCAATGCTTGCCAGACAATCTTTGCATTCGGTTTATAAGTACGTATACCTAGACGGGATACTGATTCATTTGGTTGACATGATATATAGTCATCATCGCAACAGATAGACGCATACAACGAGTTTGATTGACCGTCGTTTCCTTTTAATAATTCATAAATTGTTTGCTGGTTTAAAAATCCCATAAACATAACACGATGCCTTTCATCCATTTGGAGCAGGAATTCTGGTGCATGCAATATTGCATTATCGGGTACATTGCTTTCGTCAGACATAATTATTACTTTTATTAAAGTAGGTTATATAACCATATTTATATATATTTGTCAATAGTCACAATGTACATCAAACATGCCTATCTGATTGCCCAAAAACCCCTTCCCTACTAAACTCCTCCCATATGGTAAAACTCTTACTCTTAATTGAAGCAATCACATCCGTGGTTCTGATGATCTGCATTCTCTTGCAACACAGAGCATCCGGACTATCTGCTACATTTGGCGGCGGGGGCGCAACTACATACATTCAAAGAAGAGGAGCCGAAAAGCTTCTTTTCAGACTGGCTATTTGGAGTAGCTTTGTGTTTTTACTTATACCTGTGTTGCTTTGGTACATCGGATAATAACCTATTCGAATATTGGAATAATAGAATATTGGGATATTGTTTCAATATCATCTTCAGCAACAAACAAGTTACCAATACTCCAATATTCCATTATTCTATCCTCACAAAATGAATCAGCTTCATATCCACCGGAAAACACATTTAGGCTGGGACAAATTAATACTCATCTTCGCAGTAGCTCTCTGTGCAATTAGCTTCATAGTTCTTCTTTATAAATTCTGGAAGGACAACACACACCTTGTGCCTGCATTTGGAGGAACATACATAGAGGGATCAGTTGGCGAGCTGCAAACAATTAATCCATGGTTCTCGGTTACAAATGATGTAAACAGAGACATCGTATCACTGGTATTTTCCGGACTTCTTAGATACAACCCCGAAAGTCAACTCATTGAAGATGATTTGGCAACCCTGGAAGTTAGTCCCGACAACAGAATCTACACTCTCACTCTCAAGGATGATATTCATTGGCATGATTCAACAAAAGAAAACCCGCATCTTGTAACACCGGAAGATGTCATCTTCACATTCCAAACAATTCAAGACCCAGAATTCCCAAATACACTCCTTAGACAAAACTACCTTGGAGTTGATATGGAAAAACTAGATGACCGTAAAATTAGATTCGAACTTTCTGAAAGCTACAGTTTCTTTCCAAGCAACTTAACACTCGGAATTTTGCCAAAAAGATCTTTTGAAGGTATTCCAATTTCCAAACTTGATCAGACCTTGGACTTTGGATTCAACCCCATTGGTGCGGGCCCATACGTATTTAAGAGCTTTATTCAAACTGAGCTGTCCAGTGAAGTAACACTTGAACGATTCGAGCGTGATATAGATAAAGAAGAAATATTCCACCTTAATCAGATTATTTTTAGAATATTCCCGGATTACACAACACTTCTATCTGACATAAGAAACTTGGACGGAGTACGTCATGTTCCTCGAAACGAGAGCGGAGAACCGATCATACCCCGTAAATTTACTGCTACCGAATATTCTCTCCCGCAGTATGTTGCACTGTTTCTAAACATGGAACGTCCTATCCTCTCTGATAAGCTCTTAAGGACAGGATTGCAATTAGGCACCAACAAACAGGAAATAGTTGATGAAATTAGCGAATCACTTATTGTTGATACTCCCCTGCTTGAAATAGATTTAGCAGATTGGAGATATAAATCGGATATGCAAGCTGCTCAAGGAGCGCTTTTTGAATCTGATTGGCACCTACCAGAAAAAGTTCGACTTCAGCATCTTCTGGAAATGCGCGATGCCAATGAAGTTGGAGCCCTAAAGATAGAGCCTATTGTACTTATGGATACTGGCGCTGCGCTTACTATCACCGGAAGTATCGCAGATGCCCCCATTGGATCAACACTTAATTCAATTCCCATTGTTAATCATCCCACAGAGTCCGGAGCATGGATTATTTCACTGCCAACACTTGGGAATACTGGCAGTATAAAATTGGGAACAAATTCAATCAAATTGCAAAACTCAGAAGGTGAAACGATTGATTCTTTCTATCTCTGGAGAACAGACAAACCAAAAGACTTCAAGCGAGCTGACGAAGAACAAAATTTACTTGAGAGATTTATTAAAACCAGAGAAGGAGACCTTGCCGTAGACCTAAGCGTCTCATTCAGAGATCTTTACAGAGAAAAAGGAATGTTAAGAAGAAGACTTTCCACTGATCCTTATGACATAAGAGTAAACGGAGCAGGCGATAAGTTATCGCTAACCCTGATGACGAGTTCCAATCCACCGCAATATAAAAAGATTGCGAAGGTAATTCAGAAACAATGGGAGCCTCTTGGGGTCCATGTTTCAATCGTGATACCTGAATCCAGACATAAATTCGAAGAGAAACTACTCAGCCGCGATTACGACATGCTGCTTTTCGGCCAGTCGCTTTTGGATAATCTGGATAGTTATCCATACTGGCATAGTTCCGGGAAGCAAAAGCTCACGGGCGAGAGATCTGATCTTCGATTAGATGCTTATAACCTCTCCCAATACACATCTCTCGAAGCAGATACGTTGCTTGAATCTATAAGACAAACTTCTAATGAATCCGAGAGAAGTACTTCGCTGGAGGAGCTGCGAGAGGTACTGAAGAACGATGTCCCCGCCATATTCCTGTATGCCCCTCTTTATACATTCGCATACGACAAGGATGTTCGCGGTGTAGCTCTCAAGAATCTATCTTTGCATTCAGACCGGTTCCTTACGCTCCACAACTGGTTTATAAAGCAAGAAAGGGTGTTCCAAGCAGGTAAAAACTGGTGGAGCTTTCCTAGATGGATGTTCGGACTACTGTAAAAATAAGTTTTTAGCTTCCAAAAGCCATAAACTGAAGATTTAGCAACCTCGAGGAGTAAACACCTCTTGACACTGCCCCATCACTTCCTTAAACTTTGTCGGCTCTATGACTGTTACCCTTATTTTTAGGCAGTCATTAACAATCTTCCCACCATGGAAGTTCTCCTACTCCAAGATGTTCCGAAAGTCGGCCAGAAAAACGACCTACTAATGGTAGGAGACGGATATGCTCTAAACTTCTTACTCCCACAGCAAAAAGCAATAGTCGCCACTCCAACAGTCCGCAAGCGTTACGCAGAGGAGATTCGCAGGCGCGCTGAGCAGAAGGAGCTAGAGAAGAAGCTTGAGACCGGAGCCGCAGAAGCTCTTGCTGGCCTCAGCCTTAAGTTTGAAAGGAAAGTTACAAAAGCAGGCAAGCTTTATGCTGCTATCACAGAGAAGCATATTGTTGAGGCTCTGAAGAAGGAGCACAAGATCGACGTAAACGAAGCAATGGTCATTATCGCCGAGCCCATCAAAGCGCTCGGTGATTTTGATGTAAAGCTGAAGATCGGACCGGAAGAGCAGGAACTGAAGGTTGTTGTTAAAGAAGAGAAGTAATTCAGACATAAATCCCCTACCCTGATTAGCCAAGTAGTTTTATTATATGACTATGAAAATATTTCTCAAATTAGTAATTATTTTGATAATTATATCTGCTTCTGTTGCAGGGATAACTTATGTCTCATACAACTACTTTGGCGAACCTACGTTCGTTAAGGTGCGCTCGATAGAAATTTCAAACATATATAGAGACTGCACAATAGATTCTAATGGCAATTATCGTGACACTACAATACAGACCACCGTTGATGTAAATGTAAAAAGTAATCGAAAATTTAGCGAGCCTATACGAGAAGATTTAGGTTGTACGTTGCATATTGGCGCTAATGAAATAATTGGATTTAGTTTAAATCCGATTCCGATACCGGAGCCTTTCGTCCAGGGAATAGCATCTTCAGGATTGTATATGATTACTGGAGGAGAATTACGCGGTGAAAAATCGGATACTCTCACGTTTTGTTGCCAAGATATCTGTGTAGTTGGAAATATTGAAGTCTGTAATAATGCTATTGAATTTCTGAGACGTTATTAATTTCTGGTGGGCCAGGGTGGCTGTTTTCTGAACTTAGGGAGATTTATCAGATTCTGAGAGCTGGAAGAGTGTGCTGCTAGGGGCTTGTATCTACAAGAGGTATCTCAGTAACCTGTCTGGATTTATCATCATTGTAATTTTTAATAGCCTCTTGTCTATTAAAGTCTGGCAAGAGCAATTCTAAAATAAAAAGAGCAATGTGCCCGTGCGTAACGATGAGAATCCTTTTGTTTAAATGGTTCTGATTTAGTTTCTTTAAGAATTGGACAGTTCTATTCTTTGCATCCAATAGACTTTCTCCATTTGGAAATGGGACTGATTCATCATTATGATCTGCTAAAAATGAGTCAGTTTCTTCATATGAGCAAAGTTCAAAATCACCGTGATCAACTTCTGAAAGTAAATCATTTTCGATGACTTTGCATTTAGAAGTCTTTGCAAATATCATTGCGGTTTCTTTTGCCCTTCTTAGCGGTGAAGTGATAATTAGATCAAAATCAGTAAATTTCTTAGTTTCTAGTTCTATTTGCTTTTTGCCTTTATCGGTTAAGCCAAACTTATCTTTATTCTCTAATTTCGCAGAGTCAATTTGTAAAATATTATTTTCGGATTCACCATGACGTATAACAAAAATATGATTATGTACCATGTACACATTATACATATATAGCTAGGAGTTTGTGTCTAGAGTGATATAATTCTTATATGCCTAAACTTGTTTCCACAAATCCATCAAAAAACTATGAGATAATTGGAGAAGTAGATGTTTCTACAAGAGGGTCTAACATTTAGATAATGGCTTATATAAGCCATAAAGTGAATGGTGGGCCAGGGTGGATTTGAACCACCGACCGCCGGTTTATAAGTCCGGTGCTCTAACCAACTGAGCTACTGGCCCGTATTGCAATGATACAGATTGTGAGCCTCTTATGCTTCCACTTCCAGCCCGCCGAAGCTCGAAGAGCGAAGGTGGGAGCTACTGGCCCTTATATATATGATACCAGAAATTGCATATTGAATTAAAATAAGAGACAATATTCCCCAATCCTATGACTAAGGATTGGGCTATTCGTTTTTACGGCCTTCTGATCGTGTTGGGGACAATTATTTTTGTCCCACTTCCTTCTTTCGGCTTTGTTCTGCCCAAGCTCCTCCTCTACTCAGCCGCGGGACTTGCAGGACTTTTGATTATTTCATTCGCAGAGAAACCGCAGTCTCTTGCTCCTCTTTATAAAACACAAACAGGTAAATTATTCCTCTCATTCTTTGCAATTGTTCTAATCTCCCCTCTCTGGTCAAAAGCTCCTTTACTTAGCTTTGTTGGTTCTTCCCCAAGATTCGAAGGTCTTTTGGCATATTTTGTTTTCTTTTCGATTTCATTATCCGCTTTCGCGTTTGCTAGAAGAAAAAGAAATCAATCTTATTTGGTGAATGCAATAGTTCTTAGCAATGCACTTGTAATACTTTACGGAGCTTTTCAAATTCTGGGCATTGATCCGTTCAAGACTGCTTGGGACGATGCAACTTTTCTTGGCAGGACATTCTCGACTCTGGGACAACCGAACTTCCTCGGGCTCTTTATATTGCTGACCCTTCCATTCGCTTATAAAGGAATGCAAGAGTCCAAAGATCGTCCCAAAGCAATTCTCTCATCTCTATGTCTTCTTAACTTGCTTGTACTTGCAACAACCGCAAGCAGATCTGCGCTTATTGGATTTTTAATTGTATTTGCGATAGTAGTAGTTCGATCAGAGAACTGGAAGAAACAAATCAAAGCCAGCAATAAAATCTTGCTCAGTTTAACGTCTATTGCCTTGTTCCTTATATTAATATCAGCTGTATTGGAATTCTCTGAGCGCTTTTCCACTCCAACCCAGCATATTGGGCTCGGTTCGCGCTCTGTTATTTGGGATGCTTCTGCGGACATGTCCATTCATCGTCCGATTGGATACGGACTGGACTCCATGGCACTCTTCTCTCCCAAGTTTATAGATAAAGAGATATTCGAATATGAACCGCTGGAGACAGTTGTGGACCGCGCGTATAGCAAACCATTTGATCTGCTGATAACACTCGGTATTCTCGGACTCCTTGCCTACTACACATTACTCACAAAACACTTACATTCCCTCTGGAAAAGACGGGAAGAACCGATAGTCATCACTTCATTCCTATCATTATTGGGAGCTTCTATTTGTCTGCTCTTTAGCTTCGATACAGCAGTAACGCACGTATTCTTTTGGATGATAATGGGGCTCTCGCTTGGGGTCACTCTTCCTGTAAGAAAAACAAAGAAGCCACGCTTGGAGTGTGCCATATATCTGGTCAGCACATTTCTTGTACTTGTAAGCATGATCGCTTACTCGCAATGGAATGCTGCAAGATTCAGATCATTCCAGTCCAATGTACTATTCAATGAAGGATATTTAAATGATTATCTTAAACCAGGACAAAAATCAGTTTATCTATTTCCTTTTGATAGATCGGTACTTATAAGCAACGCACAGAATATGATTGCTGAACAAAGCTGGCTCTCTGCTTCTGCCAATGCAAATTTTGACGATGTTGAAAGAAGAGGGTATTTGCAGGATTCAGTCCGCGATACTCTCAAACTTCATTCCTTCCTTACATCAGGTAAAGATGGCATCGGAGATCTGCTTTCTGCTTGGAATGAATCTTTGCGCTTCCTGGATTTTGAAAGCTCTGTTGTGGACGATCTGATTCACGAAGCGTTATACAAGAATCCAATGCATGTACCAACACTTAGAACCGGAGCACTTATTTACAATTCAATAGGAATGCGCGAGCACTCAGTTTCAATGATAAATAAGATCATCGAGGTGCTTCCTGATTTTTTCTATGATGATAAATCGGAAAGAAGAAGGATTATGATAAAAGAGAATCCATGGTTGATGGAGTTATTATGACAATCAACATGCTCGTCCCTTTTGGGGACTCGCTTTCAACATTCAACAATCAACTAATTCAGCCAATATATAGCTATAGATTGTTGAGAGTCCGCCTAGGCGGACGTGTTGATTGTTGATTGTCGACTGTCAACCCTCAACTGTTATCCTCAACGTCCGCCTCATCCTCAATCTCCCCAACCAGCTCCTCCAACACATCTTCAAGAGTCACTAATCCAATTGTATGGCCGTCTTCCTGAACAATCGCTAAGTGAATGAACTTTTCTCTGAATAGCGCCAATAGCTCATCAGAAGGTTTTTGAGAAGGCACAATCAATGCTTCCCCTGCTAAGGACATTATTGGTTCATTATCCTTGCCTTCGGTCATCGCCTCCAGAACATCCTGGCTCATAGCCAGACCTTTAACTTCGTTGACTGAAGAACCGAATATCGGATATCTGGAATAAGGCGTTTTAAATACTTTGTCCGCAGCATCTCGAACTGTTGAAGCTTCACTTACGCTTATGATGTCCTTAAGAGGAGTCATTACATCCGCGGCAGTTCTATCATTCAAAAGAAAAGCCCTGTGAACCAACTGGCCTTCGTCGCTCTCTATGTGTCCGGCTTTTCTTCCCATGCTTGCCAAAGATCTTATCTGCTGTTCACTCCCAATGACCCTCTTTCCAGTCTTAAAGAATTCAGTAAGCTTTTCCAAGGGCAATACAAGAGGATAAAGTATTGTTGTAAGTGCAAGAATGTACGGAGCCGAAAGTCTTCCGATCATCGGCGCCCTATGGGCTCCAATTGATTTTGGAATAATTTCCGAAAAAACAATTGTAGCCAGAGTCAGAATTGCAGTAACAGCACCAATCGCAAAGTTGCCATAAAGCTCAATTGCCATTTTACCGACCATTATCGGCCCAAGAATGTTTACAATGTTGGTAAATATCACAAGAACAATGACTGACCTGGTGAGCTTTCTCGTAACAGTTCTAAATGCCCTAGCTCCGCTCTTCTTCTTAACACAAAGCTCCTCAACCTCAGCATGAGAAATGTTTAAAACAGCCGCCTCCACCATTGCAAAGAAGCCGGAGAGAAGGACAAACAGAACCGCTATTGATATTAGTTCAATCATCAATAATCTATATTATAGCACATCATTTGATGTTTTTCAGATACTCTCTAGCTTCTCTCTTCAACTTAACTTCACCGCTGATCTGAGCTTTATTTAACTTCTCCAATAGCTCTCCAACTCGAGCGCCCGGCTCTATTCCCATGATCTCCATAACCTCATCGCCGGAAAGAATGGGCTTTTTGGGGCGAGGATGGGCGTCCAGAAATTGGTTGTAATCCTTAATTATCGACTCGTACAAATCAAAACACTGTGGTTCAGTTCCAGCAGCATCAAGCCAGAAGAGCTGTATAAGCTCTATAAACCATGGATGGAAGTACCAGTGCGCCTTCCTTTTATCATCAATCTCTCCGTACGTGGACATCGTCATATGGTGGCTTATAAGCCATGCGATCTTGTCCCTTCTCTTAGCTGTACATTGGAGCCTATCCAAAACTTCCTTTGACATATCTCCGCCAACCGGAGCATGTTCATTGAAGTGAATTCGATCTGCCTCGATCGAAAATGTCTTTGGCTTCCCAATGTCGTGAAGCAGTGCTGCCCACCTTACGTCCGCCTCATGGTCTTCCGTGAATTTAGAAATTACATCCAACGTGTGGTCCCAAACATCTCCCTCCTCATGCATAGTCCCAGGCTGAGCAATGCCCTTGCATGCATGAAGCTCCGGAACCAGATGCTCAATAACATCCGTTTCCCACAGATCCTCAAAGGCTCGATTTGGATGAGGTCCCATAAGCATCTTTTCAAGTTCCGTAAATCGCCTCGTGCCGGAGAGGACCTTTATGTTCTTTGCTTTCTTATGCAAAGCTTCAAAAGTTTCCGGGTGATATTGCCCATCTATTTGAGCTCGAAACCTTATTGCCCTCAAAAGTCTAAGTGCATCATGTTCAATCCTCTCTTCAGAATCTCCGATAAACCTGATAAGTCTTTCATTTAAATCAATTTCTCCTTTATGCGGATCGAACAGATCTCCGGATATAGGATTTAAGTACATGCAGTTAACCGTAAAGTCGCGCCTTACCGAATCTTCCTCACGCTTTCCAAATTTAACGGACTCCGGATGCCTGCCATCAGATGCAGTGTCATCTTGCCTGAATGTAGTTACTTCAAATACAGAGCCTTTAAGAGACACAAGGACTGATCCAAATTTTGCTGAAGTTTCATCAGTTTTTTTAAACAACCCGATTATATTCTCGGGTAACGCTTCTGTTGCAATATCAATATCATCTGGAACTTCCCCCATCATCATATCTCTTACACATCCTCCCACCCACCATGTGTCGAATCCAGCATCAGTGAGTGTTTCAACCACTTTATAACCTGACTCTCCTTGAGGTGAGGAGAGGGTGCGATCGATGATTGTTTTGTCTATCATAATTACCAATAGCTTAGCTTATAGCTTTTAGCTTCACTAGCTTCAGCCTGTAATCACCAATTTATTGCCACTAATTAAAGCTAACCAAGCTAAAAGCTAAAAGCTATAATTTTGACATGCTTCACTTCGCTGTCGCAGGCTCTCCCCTTTCAACTCCCGCTCCGGGCGGAACCGTCGAGGGCATCAAGCAATCTTCTGAACTTGGCATCAATGCATTAGAAATAGAATGGGTGCAAAGAGTGCCGGATGCTCCAAAGAGAATGGCAGAGATCAAAGCAGTTTCTAAAGCACTTAATGTTACTCTAACTGTACATGCTCCATACTTTGTAAACTTAAATGCTAAGGAACCCGAAAAACTTGAAGCTTCAAAGAAAAGAATTCTAAAAGCACTGGAAATGGCAGAGCTTGCAGGAGCAAAGTCAGTCTGCGTTCATCCTGCATTTTATCTTGGAATGGAACCGGATATTGCATTCACAAACGTCCAAAAGGCTACAGCTGAGATTATGCAAAAGAAACCCAAGCTTTTCCCTTCAGTCAATTTAGCTTATGAGACAATGGGTAAAGGTACCCAATTCGGGACGCTTGAGGAGGTACTTAAGATCAGCAAGGAATTTGATATCTATCCATGCGTTGACATCGCTCATCTTCACGCAAGGACTAATGGAGGATATAACTCAACAAAGGAATTTAATGAGGTTTTTGATGTATATGAGAAGTACTTAGGCAAGAAATCACTTAAAAACATGCACCTCCACTATTCAGGCATCGAGTACACAGCCAAGGGTGAAAGGAGGCACCTGGTCCTCAAAAAAAGCGATGCAAAGTGGAAGGAATACCTTAAAGTACTCAAAAAACGCCAGATTGAAGGTGTTTTGGTATGCGAATCCCCCAACCTTGAAGAAGACACTATTTTGTTGCAAAATAACTATGCTAAATTAGCATAACTTCCTTATGTCAGATTTTTTCAGAGGACCATTTAATTAAGGACAATTTAGAAGGAGACTCGTTAGTTCAGCCAGACAATAAATACAATACTATTCACTATTAACTATTCACTATTCACTCTTTATCGAGTTCTTGATAAAGTATCTCCAACATTCCCCTAAATCTATGAACCTTGCCATAAACGGTTTCGGACGCATCGGGCGCCAGTGTTTCCGCATAATTTGCGAGAAGTATCCGGATATTAACGTTGTGCTGATTAATGACTTATCTCCGAATGACATGCTTGCTCATTTGCTTGAGCACGATAGTACATACGGGCATTACGCGTGCGTAAAGAAAGTTACGGATGACAAACTTGTAACAAAGCATGGCGAGATAAAGATGACCGACATTAAGGATCCTTCTGAGCTTCCGCATAAGGAAATGAAGGTTGATGTTGTTCTGGAATGCACTGGAGTATTTAGAAAACGAGAAGGGGCACAAAAACACTTAGATGCCGGAGCAAAGAAAGTAATAATCTCGGCCCCCGCAAAAGACGAGATCGATGGCACGTTTGTAATGGGAGTAAACCACGAAACTTACGAACCATCGATGGACATAATTTCCAATGCGTCTTGTACAACTATGTGCCTAGCTCCTATGGTGAAGGTTCTTCACGATAACTTCACAGTTAAACAAGGATTTATGACCACAATTCATAGCTGGACTTCGAGTCAGAAGCTCGTAGATGGTCCGGACAAGGACTGGAGGCGTGCGAGATCTGCAATGAATAACTTGATTCCAACGACAACGGGAGCCGCTAAAGCCGTTGGTTTGGTATTACCTGAACTACAAGGAAAGCTGGATGGGATGTCTATCCGAACTCCAACTCTTACAGGATCTATTGTTGATCTGACTTCCATTGTTGAAAAGGAGGTTTCTGAAGAAGAAGTAAATGCCGTATTCAAAAAAGCTTCCGATAAAGAACTGAAGGGAATACTCGGATACGAAGAAAAACCATTGGTCCTAGTCGATTACGTCGGCGATCCCAGAAGCTCAATTGTCGATGCACTTAGCACCAAAGTTCATACTGAAGATGGAATCACTCTCGTTAAAACTTTAGCTTGGTACGACAACGAATGGGGTTACAGTAATAGGATGGTAGAGCTTGCGCAGTACGTTGGTGGGAAGCTCTAATTTCTTCAATCAACTATGCATCCTGTCTACCGACTGTCTGACTCCAATCGTCTCTTACGACATTTCCATCCCTTCTTCTTCTTGCTACCTCCACTTTGCTAGAACTTAATTTCCTATTCATTTCATCTACAAAGTGAGTATATCTTTTCCATTGCATACGAGTATCACCATCCTCTTCAAATTGACCGGCAACTTCTGTTGATAATTGTCTAATCTCCTCTAGAACAGCTCTTATACGGGGCTCGACTTGCTGTTCATCAACAAGATTTCGGAAAAGAAAATCCAATTCATCACCACGCTCCTCCGGATCATCAATAGCTTTAACCTCAGCGAGTAGTGACTCTGCTGTTTCTAGTGCTGATGGCTCTTCTTTACCGTCTGTTTGTTCAGTCATATTTGTATTAGGTGTTTGTACTTATATTATAATATATTTAAGAAAAATGAGCAAATGACTTATATCAGCCATATACAGCTGTATTATCCATTCAATTGGCTGTATGTACCTGCCTGCCGGCAGGCAGGCATTGTACATACACCTCTTACTCCTTCTTCTCATCCACAACCTCCGCATCAACAACCTTGTCATCCTTTTTCTGATTGCCCTCATCCTTACTCTGACCCTGGTTCTCCTTAGCTGCCGCCTCATACACAATCTTCCCGATTTCCTGCGCCTCAGCTGAAAGGTCTTCGGTTGCTTTCTTAATATCTTCTGAGGATGCACCATCTTTCTTAAGGAGATCCTTAAGGTCCCCTATCTTCGTGTTTACCTTCTTCTTGAGGTCATCTTCGATCTTATCGTCATGATCGCGCATTTGCTTCTCTAAGTTGAATACAAGCGCGTCAGCATTGTTTCTGATATCAATCTCTTCTTTCTTCTTCTTATCTTCTTCCGCATGAACTTCTGCATCTTTCTTCATCTTATCAACCTCTTCGTCAGATAGCCCTGTTGAACCCTGAATAGTGATGTGCTGTTCCTTATTGGTTCCCTTGTCCTTCGCAGTCACATGAAGGATTCCATTAGTATCAATGTCGAATGTGACTTCGATCTGAGGAACACCACGAGGTGAAGGAGGAATACCGTCCAGAATAAATCGCCCGAGCGATTTGTTATCACTTGCCATCTCACGCTCTCCTTGTACCACGTGAACCTCGACTGACGGCTGATTATCCGCAGCAGTTGAGAAGATCTGACTCTTCTTTGTAGGGATTTTCATATTCTTTTCAATAAGCTTTGTAGCAACACCTCCAAGAGTTTCAATTCCTAAACTAAGAGGTGTTACATCGACAATCGTAATATCACGATCTATGTCGCCTCCGATTTGACCGGCTTGAATAGCAGCTCCTATTGCGACAACCTCGTCGGGATTCACTCCTTGATGAGGATCTTTACCGAACATTTCCTTAACCTTTGCCTGCACAAAAGGCATGCGCGTCATTCCTCCTACAAGCACAACTTCTGCGATATCTCCTTTATCCAGCTTCGCATCTTTAAGAGCTTGCTCGCAAGGCTTGGAAGTCTTTTCAACAAGATCAGAAATTAAAGACTCCAGCTTGGCACGGCTTAGTTTCATATTCAGATGTTTAGGTCCGCTTGAGTCTGCTGTAATGAATGGCAGGTTGATCTCGGTTTCTGTTACCGAGCTGAGTTCAATCTTTGCTTTTTCTGCACCTTCCTTAAGTCGTTGAAGCGCGATGTTATCTTTACTTAGATCCACGCCCTGATCTTTCTTAAATTCCTCAAGTATGTGGAAGATGATTACCTTGTCGAAGTCATCTCCTCCCAATTGTGTATCTCCGTTAGTTGAGAGAACTTCAAAATGTCCA
Organism: Candidatus Peribacteraceae bacterium; assembly: GCA_030750465.1. Lineage (GTDB taxonomy): Bacteria > Patescibacteriota > Gracilibacteria > Peribacterales > Peribacteraceae > UBA2144. The sequence goes on along the minus strand of JASMHZ010000002.1, from coordinate 24,242 downwards.
TCACCGGAAATCTCGAGAACAGTTACATCAAACGTTCCACCTCCAAGGTCATAAACTACAATCTTGTGTTCATTTCCTTTATCAAGACCGTAAGCAAGAGCGGCAGCAGTAGGTTCATTAATAATTCTTTCTACTTCCAGTCCTGCAATCTTACCCGCATTCTCGGTAGCCTTTCTCTGTGAATCATCGAAGTAAGCAGGAACAGTAATTACTGCTTTATCAACAGTTGTTCCAAGATAAGCCTCTGCATCTTTCTTAAGTTTTTGTAGAACCTTTGCGCTTATTTCCTGAGGAAGCATTTCTTTTCCATTTACATCAATTGTTACTCTCCCCTCTTTACCTGACTTTACTTCAAAAGGCATATGCTTTGCGTCTTCTTTAACTTCATCATGCCTTCGCCCTACAAATCTTTTTGCAGAGAATATGGTGTTCTTTGGATTAGTAACAGCCTGCCTCTTGGCAGCAACGCCTACCATCACTTCCGAGTCTTTGAATGCTACAACTGATGGAGTGGTCCTGTTCCCTTCCGCATTTGGTATAATTACGGGCTCTCCGCCTTCTATTACAGCCATGCAGGAATTTGTTGTTCCTAGGTCGATTCCAATGATTTTTGACATAATATGTTATGGGTAAATTTAGCAGTCGGAAGTATAGAGTGCTAATACTAGCTCGTCAATGAGTATAATCTCGATATTTTTGCTTATGAAGATTTAATGAATAGTGAATAGTTAATAGTGAATAGTGTCCTTTTTATGTATATTGATCCGCTATGCAAGAAAATGGACCAGCAGAGGTAAAATCATTTGAATTCTCCGTTTTGATAATAGAATTCTGTGGTCATCTGAATAATAAAAAGGCTTTTGTTATCAGCAAACAATTACTTAGATCTGGGACCAGTATTGGAGCAAATATTCAGGAAGCACAATATGCAGAAAGCAAAAAAGATTTTGCTCATAAAATGCATATTGCATTAAAGGAGGCGAGAGAAACCAGATATTGGCTTCAACTTATCAACGTAGTTGGATCAAGCAAAAAATCGGAAGTTAAAGAATTATTGATAAAAGTGAATGAGTTAATAAAACTGCTAACCGCAATTGTGAAAACTTCTAAGAAGAATAACTAACTATTCACTATTCACTATTCACTATTCACTTTAAACTTCTTACTGTTATTGTAAATAACTATTCACTCTTAACTTTTAACTTTTAACCTTTTCATGTTTTTAGATGAAGCCACCATCGATGTTTCCGGAGGCTATGGCGGAAAAGGCTGTGTAAGCTACAGGCGGGAAAAGTATGTACCCAGAGGTGGTCCTAATGGAGGCGATGGCGGAGGTGGAGGAAATGTAATCTTAATTGCAGATGAGAATACAGATACCCTAAGCGACTACGCCTCGGACAAACGCTTTGGAGCTCCAAAGGGCAAAATGGGTCTCGGGAAAAACATGAATGGTAGAGGCGGAGAAGATCTATTGCTAAAGGTACCCCCTGGGACTGTTGTTACAGGCGAAAATGGCGAACACCTTGCAGACTTATCTGTAAATGGTCAGAAAGTTGTGATTGCCCACGGAGGCAAAGGAGGTTTTGGAAATTCTCACTTCAAATCTTCTGTCAGGCAAAAACCGGACTTTGCAGAATTGGGAGAGCCGGGTGAAGAGAAGATTATCAAGCTGGAACTTAAGCTTGTCGCCGATGTTGGAATCATCGGATACCCGAGCGTTGGTAAATCAACTCTTATCTCGGTCATTAGTTCAGCTAAACCAAAGATTGCAGATTATCCATTTACAACACTTGTCCCCAATCTGGGAGTTGTAGATGTCGAGGACCGTTCTTACATTGTCTGTGATGTTCCAGGACTCATCGAAGGTGCAAGCGAAGGCAAAGGCCTAGGAGATAAATTCCTAAGGCACATTGAACGATGCGGGATATTACTTCACTTACTCGACGTCAGCCGTGCACTTGAAGGAACCGAAGTTAATGTAGAAAAACTTAAAGAGGATTACGATGCAATCAGAAAGGAGTTGGAGGCTTACTCCCCTACCCTTTCGAAAAAGAAAGAATTTGTGATACTTAACAAAATTGATTTGATTGCAGATAACTCAGATTCAATTGAAACTGAGCTAAAGAAACTTGGCATCGATATATTTATGAGCATCTCTTCCGCAACACGCGAAGGAACAGATCTTCTTACAAAGAAGATACATCCGATAGTTTTGGAAGAACGAGAGAAACGCGTACCGGTCAAAGAGGACCCCGACAAGATACCAACGCTTAAGCCTCTGGATGATTCTAATAAAATGGGTGCCTACCAGATCGAGAAACAATCTGATGGATCAATCATCGTCAGCGGTAAAAGACTAGAGCAATTTACTGTGATGACTGATTTTTCTAAGGAAGGAGCAGTACAAAGATTCAGGGACGTATTGGAGCGAATCGGCCTTAAACAAACGCTGGAGAATGAGATTGGAGAAAATGATGTTGATGTGATTATTGGTGGAATACCAGTGAATAATTATCTCTGATTTAGTGCATTTTATTTTTTCAAATCGGTTATTTATTGGAATAGGTTGCACTAGCCGCAGCCCGCTTTCTGGACCAAGGTCATCAATAAATTCTCTTTGGCTCATCAACTGCAATTGTAATGATCCAAAAAGTTATAGCAACGATATTCCAAATAAATGGCTTGCGGAAGCTAATGGTGGCCCAGGTCAGGATCGAACTGACGACACCTCGCTCTTCAAGCGAGTGCTCTACCAACTGAGCTACCGGGCCACATGGGTTTTACAACGTCGATGATGTGAATTAGAACGAGCGTGCTTATTATATTACGCCTCGGCAGGCCTCGGCTAGGCAACTGAACTACCGAGCCACGTTGTAATTATACTTAATTCTCTTTCTAATCAAAAGACAATCGAATAATATTCTATTGTTTTGGGGCTGTAGCCCTGCCTGCCGGCAGGCAGGTCAGCTGGCTGTCGAGCGCCCGCGAAGCGGGAGCGAGCCATTTAATAAGTCTGCGCTCTAGCCATTATTCTGATCATCTATCATAATAGAAACACTTGGGGCTGTAGCTCAGCTGGCTAGAGCGTCTGGTTCGCAATCAGAAGGTCGAGGGTTCGAGTCCCTCCAGCTCCACCAACCTCCGCAGGAGGTTGTCAACCGTAGCCTCGCCGCAGCGAGCGGAGGTTGACTTTTCAGTCAGGACCTCCTGGCTACGGTTGGCAGGCCAACTCAAAAAACATAGAATGTTCGACCTATGTGGCACTACGTCTACATCCTCGAAAACGACGAAGGTCGACAGTACGTTGGCTCGACGCAGGATGTGAAAAAGCGGCTTGAGAAACACAATAACGGAGAGGTGCCACATACCTCCAAGCATCGTCCTTGGAAGCTGAAATTTGCTTGTTCGTTTCCCACGAAAGAACAGGCTCTTGTGTTTGAGAAGTACCTGAAGTCGGGTTCGGGAACGATGTTTCGCTACCGGCATCTTGTACCGAATCGAAGAAGAAAAATGTCCTGAAATAGTTTGAACGATTGCAAACTATTTTGGTCATTTTGGCCAATGTCGTTGATCTAAGCCATTTCGAGAGCTTGAGTCTCTCTAGCTCTCAAGGATGTCTTCCTCGAAGCCAGTCCAGTCCTTCTCGTTGCTTTCATATCGCAGCTGATCAACCGTTTGCACTCATGGATTCCGAATTCAGAGAAAAGCTGAATGAGAAATGGGAAAACTTCGATTTCAGCAATGCAATTGCCCTCCTGCTACTCATGAAAGAGATTCAGGAGCAGGAACCCTTGGATGATCCTGGTATCATTATGATTGCGAAGGATGGGACGCCTTTATATTGAGGCAGTCCTACAATATTGTAATTTCAGACCCCCACTTTTAACTGGAGCCTCCTGCCTCTTGGAGAGTTAGGGCGATTTGATAATTCCCTCTAGGCATGCTCCCGCTTCTTCGAAAGAAATTGCTGATAGTAAGAGTCCAAATCACCATCCCAACCAAATCCTCCAACAAATTCGCTCAGTGTCAGTCTCCCCAGATCGCTTTCTGTCCCATCATTTGGAGTAGCATTTGCTGCGGTTGTATAGGTCCTTACCAGGTCATCCAATGCATCTTCCACGCCATTCTGGTCACCAAGGTCTGCTGCCATTCGTAAACGTGCAGCAGTCTCACGAAAGCCTGACCTGCTAAACTGACCAAGGAAATCAGCACGAGCTTGTAAAACAGGAGTGCTGGTTTTTGCTTCATCATCGTGAGGTCTGACTACAGCAACAGTAGGTTTGTTGTGTTGACTTGCCTGATGTCCAACGATCAAGCCCCCTACACCTGCAGCAAGTCCCGCTGCCACTCCTGACAACTTTCTTAGCCATCTACTTCTTTGTCTACCCACAACAGTAACCTCTGCAGGTCCACCAGTCTCTGCATGTGGATCGTATTCGTGATAGTACTCAGGGTCACCTTTTCCAAGTGCACGAGCCATGAAGCCACTTACACTTTCAGCGGTGCCACCATCAACATCGAGCTTAGGCGCCACTTCAGCAGTACCCATTCCAACCAGATCTCCTTGGGCACTAAGAAGGCGACCTAAACTGTAAAGTTCTTTGCGCTCCATGCCTTCATCAGAAGTCATGGGGGTGCCTTTACTATCTCTTTTGCATAAAACATCTGGATCGAACTCAGCAAAGAAAGGAGTAGCAAACTGCTGGCCATCTCTTTCAACTGTCAGAAACTCCTGTACAGCCTTATAGAATCCTTGGGGATCTCTCCTCATTTTATCAAGATCCCAACATTGTATTTTTTCGTCACGAATAAAATCTCTCTCATCCTCATCGGGCTTACTGATTCCCACGTAGAGAATATTTTCTGGTCGCAACTTGCGTCTACCTTCCATTGTAGGCATAAGATCTTTTGGCCCTTTACCAAGTAGTGTGCTGATTGTTCTGCCATGGGCATTCCCCACGTCTTCACCAGGATCTTGCAGTATGTCTGGATGGGCATCAATGAAGACAAGCTTGAGTGAGCTGTACTCTGGATCATCTGGGTCTGGATATCTATCGAGCATCTCAGGAAATCCCATCACCATGGTGGAGTGATCTCCCCCCATAATGATTGGGAAGTATCCTTTATCAACTGCATCTCCAACACGCTTTGCAGTTTCTTTTCCTATGGCCACAATCTGTGGAGCATTCCTTACCCCCTTCTCTGGCTCTGATCTTTCTTCGCCAAGTTCACTAAGGATTTCATCTACTGGCACAACATCTTCTTCGAGAGTCGATCCACTGTTTGCAAAAACTGATTCAAGTCTTTCTCGTACTACATATTGACCACCATCTACTGTTACACCCTCTCCCGCTCTCAATGCTCCATGTCCAGTAGGAACATGAATGGCCATTGCCTTCAATTCATCATGTCCTTGCCGTGGAAGATATGCTGAAAGTGAATCATCTGCATGCTTGGCTTTAAGTGGGTGGGCCTCTGAATCACTCGGGCCTCCGCTGAACGGGGAAGACATAGTATAATTATACCATACTTAATTATTTTGTTAAAGTTTGAAATCACTCGATCTAGCTCATTGACAGGCACCACCTTTACATGACCAGCATACGCCGCATCTCTGGTGGGTTGCGAAGTGTCAAAATGGTCGTATCCAATGAAATCTTCAATCCATGAAGTGTTTCTGCTAGTGTCATCGCATCCGTTTTGAAGAGCCGAACGAGTTTGAAATTGATCGAGCTAGCTCCACCAATTACTTAATCAAATCCCTCATATTTTCCAAATGCTTTTCGGTCTGCTCGTATCCGGGATGCAATCTCTGGACTCGCTTAAGTGCATCAACCGCTTCATCAAGATTGCCAAGCTCGGCGCTAACTGCCGCTAAACGATAATGTGCATCAACATGCCTTTTATCAATTTCTGTAGCTGACTTGAACTCTTTATAAGCTCCCTCCTTATCCCCTATCTGCTGGTACTTAATTCCAAGATAATAATGGGATGACGCGAATGCACTCCCAGTTTTCGCCGCATTCTCAAGTACTCTGATTGCTTCATGCAATTGCCCTTGTTCATCCAGAATCTTTGCGAGCTGATAATATGCCAACAGATCATCCTCTATATACATTCTATTCTTTGGAGCATTTTCAATGCCGGCAATAAATTCTCGCTTTGCCTCTTCCACTTTCTTCTGCTTGATAAGAAGTAAACCTTTATTTGTATGTACTTGAGGAATATAGGAATTAATTTCAATCGCTTGATCGTAAGCGGCAATCGCCTCATCCATCTTATCTAAATCGTACAATGAAGTACCCAGATTATTAAGAGCATGAACCGAAGTTGGATTGTATTTCAGAGCATTTCTGAATAATGCTTCGCTGTCTTTCCAGACATCTAATTGTCTCATCGTCAGGAAAGAAACAAAAACCGTCAGCGCAATACTCGCACAAGCTACAACATTGAGTCTCTTGCAAGATCTGATTTTAGGCACCAATGCAAAAGTTAGAACCAGAATTAATCCGAATTGTGCCGCGTATGGATATCTATCTGTTGCGTAATATACAAATCCATTCTTCCAAAAGGTTGCAAACGTAGGGATCAGCATCAGCAGATAAAATGCCAGCCCGAAGAATAACACTCGATTCTTCCTTAAAGAGACTATTGCCAGCACTGCTCCGATAACGAGTACTGCCGCATAGAACACCAACTCAGCTGTATAAACGTCAAACGGAAACTCCTGAGGATAGAAAATATTTAGCTTGCTGGGCCATATGAGCTTTCCTACATAAAACACACTGCCCTTCGCAGATAGAAACAGTTTCTGAGCTAAAGAAAGACCAGCCAACTGCATCTGCTTTCCAAGCATCGCAATAATTCCAAAGATGACACTGAGCAGAACAAATGGAATTTTATCTATTACCATTTCTATTCTAATTTTTCTTTTATACCAAAGATCAACAAGTACGAGTATCAATGGAAGCATGATCACAGACGCTTTCGCTCCGAGAGCCAGAAGAAACATCACAAGACTCCACATAAAAGGACGCTTCCCCTCCCCTTCCAAGTATCTAATGTAAAAGGCGAATGACGCGAAGAAGAAAAAGGACGAGAGAATATCTTTGCGCGCCGCAGCCCATGCGACCGCCTCTGCGTTCAAAGGATGAATAGCAAATATTATTGAGCAGACCAATCCAACCCAGAAAGCGTCTGAATATTCCATTTTCTTCCAGGCCAGCTTCAAAGCACAATAAAAGACTAAAAGCACCGATCCGAGGTGCAAAAGTAGATTGGTCAGATGAAAAATGAAGGGATTTAAGCCAAATAATGCTCTCTCTATCTGGTAGCTGAGAATAGTCAGAGGAACGTACAACTCAGGATCATAAGTTGTGAATGCTCTCCACAAAGTTGAACCATTGAACTCCAAAACTATCGGATTTTCATATATCAAAAGGTCGTCATCAAATGCTACAAAATCATTTGAAAGTGAAAATGAAAATATGCCCAAAGTTATTATTGAAAGCGTTATAACCGCTTTCTCTAGCCGAAGTTCTTTCATATATCGAACTTTATACAAATATTTGGTACTCAACAACATTTCTTAATACTTGCAATATTCTGTATATATAGTATAATAACACAAAGAAAACAGACTTTTGACAACAACATGAACATGACAAGACGAGAACGCCACCTTTCACACGCTACAGCCATATGTTTAAGTATTTTGACAATAACTGTAGCAATTCCGGATTCCAGTCCGTCATATTCAGTCTACAAAGCCTCAGTATCTCCTGAATTTGCCGTAGAAGCCAAAAAACGTGCTCCTAAAGTGTCTCAGGAGAAAAGGATGGACCTATCCAGCAACTTTAATGCAAAGATTATTTCGTCATTTAATGATAGAGCTGTGTATCCCGATACAATTAATTACCGAATAGCTAAAAGGCTCAAGAAGAGATTGAAAAAAAACAAAGCCCCGACACCTAATATTCACACGCTTGCATACGCAATAGATAAACGTCAAAAGGTACTTAAGAATAAAATAGATGTTAAATTTACATCGGAAGAAAATGAGCTTGATGAAGTTTGGGATGTAAGCCTTCAGAAGTATCCTTTATGGCTTACGTCAAAGTTTTCATTGACCGAAGCAAGATACAAAGTAAGTCCAAAGAGAATTGCCAAGCAACTGGAAACAGATCCCCTCCTTTTTCTGGTGTTTCCTAATGACATCACACTGACTGAGACATCGCTAAGTGGATCAGTCCTGCGAGCACATACCGATGGGATTGCAATGCCGGGATATGATCTTGATATTAAGAAAGCTTCCAAGAAAATTGCCAAATCCCTGGAAAATGGGGATGAGGAAGTTTCATTTGATCTTGAATGGAGAGAAGGAGAAGTTACATACGACAACGGTGATGACGATGGAAAACTGACACTTCTAGGGGCAGGACGTTCTAATTTTACAGGATCAACATGGTCGAGGATGAGAAACGTAAGAAAAGCAATCAGACAGCATGTACATAACGTCGTAGTTCAACCAGGCGAAACATATTCATTTAACGAAACATTAAACGGCCCCGTTAACCTTGGAAACGGCTGGAGTATGGCTAAGGTAATATATGAAGGAGACCAACTTCGCCCAGCGCCCGGGGGAGGTATTTGCCAGGCATCTACTACTACTTATAGAGCAATTATAGATTCCGGACTTCCGGTTGTTGATCGCAGAAGTCATAGCCTTTATGTTTATTATTATAAAAAATACGGTGTTGGAATCGACGCTACTATTTATCCGGGCACCCAGGATCTTACATTCGAAAATGATACTCCGGGTCCGATTCTAATTCAGGCCTACGACACCGAGGATAAAGATGCATTCGTTAAATTTTATGGAATTGATGATGGAAGAGAGGTTGCATTAAAAGGACCTTATTTCAAATCAAATGCTCCGGATGACCTTAAGATTAATGATAGAGTAATGTACAGAAATGAGATTGTGTGGCTTTATAACGTCACATATGAAGACGGAACATCGAAGAAAAATCAGATTGTATCCAGATACAAAACACTCCCCAGAAGCCTGCCAACGGAATTTGTTCTGAAGGAGGAAGATGATGAAATAGCTCAAGGAACGCATACATCAGCAGTCGACTAATAACACGTCCCGCAAAGCGCGACTCTCAACAATCAACAATCGACTATCAACTATGCCAATTGTTGAAAGGCGCCGAAGGCGCCGTGTTGATTGTTGACAGCAAAGCATGTTGAGAGCTCGTTTAGAGCGTGTTTCGGTAATTATCCGCAATTTCCTATTGCAAACCTCTAAACAAGTTATAATAGCCCCATCAATTCCTTTTGAATTATGAAAAAATACTTTTTATGTATAGCCTCTATAGCTCTTGTTGCTACCGCATGTGCCAAAGCACCGCAGAAAAAAGAGAAATCTACTGCCCCATTGGTATCCAGTACAAGTGAAGAGAAAAAGGCTGAAGTACGCGAAACAAAGAACGTTATTTACCAGGGAGTTGTTAAACCAGCGGGCATCAGCATTTATCAACAAGGAAGCCACAGGCTTCAGTTGGAAACTGGTAAGTTTATTTTGCTTGAAAGCGACATTGTGGATTTAAATGGATACGTTGGTGAACATGTAGAAATGGTCGGCGCTATCAGACCTACTGTTGAGGAGGGAGGGATGATAATGAGAGTAGAAAGTGCGAAGTTGATTGTTGATGAGAAAGAGGAAAAAGAGGAGGAAGAAACGGAAGAGGAAGAAGAAACAGAGGAAACCGATGAGGCAGATGATGATGAGAAAGAAACCGAAGATGACGATGATGAATCCTCGGAATCGTCGGATTCTTCGTCAGAAGAACCTGAAACGCCCCCAGTAACTGCAGAATTGGCGGAAAGAATAAGGAATATGGCTAACGAAAGCTACACACCTGATCAATGGACTCAGGAGTACTGTACGGCTCATATCGGTTTCTGCGTACCAATACACCGCAACTGGTGGTTCAAATCCTTTGGCACAACATCTTCACTTCTGTGGCATGTAGAATTAAGTTCAGAAGAATTAGGCGACTTGTACTCAGGTCCGATACATGTAAATCTTGTATCTGGAAACATAAGTTCTCTTGGTGTTTCGGACAAGCAGATTAAGCAGAAAGGCCCAAATGTTGTTGGATACAGGGCCTGGACCGATGGGCGTCATTTTGAAATTAGCGCACCGGTCACACTAGAGGGAGCTGTGAGATATATTATGGAAAACTTGGATAAGAGTGAGTAAACTAGAGACATGCCTTTATTCTCATATACAGCTCTGGATAAAGATGGAAAAACTATTCGCGGAACAATAGACGCAGAGAGCTTGCAGGCAGCGAACTCAGCTCTCGAAAATATTCAACTGGTTCCGGAAGAAATCCACGAACAAACATTGAACGAAAATAAAGATAATTCGTCAAAGAAAATCAAATCTGTACCGCCTCAGTGGCAAGCAACTCCAGAGATTCCAGTTGATGATGAAGTAAAATTCACAAAAGACGAACTTCCATCCAACAACAAAAATCGTCGAGTTTATTTCCACTTACTAGATACACTTAGGCTTTATGCAGGCTGGCTTCTTGTAGGTTACTTCACAGCTTATATTCTTGGTCTTTATAAGCTCACAAAACCTTTATCATTTGATATCCCTTACGTATTGGCATTTCTTTATTCTCCTCTGATTCTAAGCTTCACTCTTGCCTGTTTCTTGTTCCTTCTTGCCACAAGCATATATAAAAGAATCAAGGTAGGAACTATTGGCGGAGTTGTGCTGACTGTGCTTGCAGTCGGAGTGTTCGTTTTCTATAGAGCAAATACTTAGACAATCAACAATCGACAATCGACACGCGCACTCCGTGCGCTTTCAACATTTTTTTAGATGTTGATTGTCGATTGTAGAAAGCCCCGCGTGAGCGGGGCGTGTTGATTATTATCCAAATCTATATTAACTATCTACAACCCAAGTTGTTTTCTTATTTCATCCGCCTGCTCATCTTCTTCTTGCTTAGCTCCTTCTTGTACTGTAACTGATTGAAGGTCCTTCCAGTCTTCCGTATGCTTTTGCTCAAGCTTCATAAGCTGTAGCAAATGCTTTGGACTGAGTTCAGAAAACTTCTTTTTTTCTTCCTGTAAAATTTTCTGAAGCTCATCAATCTGGAATTGATTAAGATTAGGTATTGCTTGAACAATTCTCCACTTCTCATCCCGAGTAAGGGAGATTGAGCCGCTTAGCAATGTCAGGAACAACTGTTCATCAAACTTTGTTTCTGGATGCTCCGGTACAACAATGTTTTCATTAGTTAGAGCCGCAGCAATCGATCCAAATCTGTAGTCGCCAACCTCTCTCAAAATCTTAATATCTTCATCGTCATAACCCATTTCCTTGGTAGCCGCAGTCCCCGGAGGCGGCGGCGGAGGACCTGTGTCCTGGGGAGGCGGTGGAGGTGGTGCTCCTGCGCCAGGTTGTGCGCCTGCCTTAGCTCCTGCCTGTCCTGATGGTGGCTGAGCTCCAGCTTGTGCTCCCGGAGGTGGTTGTGGAGGTGCAGAAAAGACTTGTGTTGGGTCCAATCCGCCATCAGGTACCTTATCTCCGGGTTTTGGAGGTGGAGGACCATCCTTTGCTGACGGCGTTGCCCCGCCTCCCGTGTGGGGCGGTGGCTGCTGTCCACCTGGAGGTGGAGGCGGTGGAGGTGGTGTTCCGCCCGCTGGAGGCGGTGGAGTTGGGTCGTCTGCCATAATCAAATTTAGTAGTGAATACGGTAAAGCAGTCTACCAGAGTATATTTATGAAACAATCTGATTTTTCATTATTTTCAAGGTTTTAAGCTGCGACTCTGCTTGCCAATTCCAGGTGCTCTGAAGTGGTACCATCAGGAAATCTGATAATCGCCCCCTGAACCAGCTCTCTGGGCTCTTTGAATAAGCAGGCATCATATACTTTGTTTTTTTGGAGTCAAGATTTTTTCAGCTGCTCTTCTCGCCCTTACTACCAACTCAGGCTGAAACAACCTTCTAAGCTCAATATCCGGAATACCACTTTGCTTAATGCCAAATAGCTCGCCTGGCCCACGGATTTGCAGGTCAATCTCTGCAAGTTTAAATCCTGAGTCATTCTCTTCCATAGCCTTTAACCTAGGAGAATTTGCCTGAGCCGGAGTTGTTGTAAAAAGGAAACAATTGCTCTTGTAATCCCCTCTTCCTACCCTTCCTCTGAATTGATGAAGCTGGGCAAGACCAAACCTTTCGGCTCCTTCTATGCAGATAATCGCGGCATTCGGAATATCAATTCCAACTTCTATGACTGAGGTTGAAACTAAAATATCTGAATTCGTTTCTTTGAAGTTCTTCATAACTTCATCTTTTTCCTTAGTCGTCATCTTGCCATGCAGAAACTCAATGTTCCTTCTAGGGAACTCTAATTTGAGTCGGGCAACTTCTGCTTCAACACTCTTTAGTTCAGCCATATCTTCGTTATCGGAAATTTGAATCAAAGGACAAATTACAAACACTTGCCTTCCTGCATCAATCTCGTGGTCAATGAATTTCTCGACTGTCTGACGGCCTTTGGGTGCAACCACCTTGGTATGAATCGGTTGGCGTTTACCAGGTTTTTCCAAAAGTACGGAAAGGTCATGATGGCCGTGTGCAGTAAGTGCAAGAGTTCTTGGGATAGGAGTTGCAGTCATCGCAAGAAAATGCGGATTGCCTTTATCTTTAAGTCTCTCGCGTTGCTCAACACCAAATCTGTGTTGTTCATCAACAATAACAAATCGGAGGTCCTTAAACTGAACATTATCAACTATCAGCGCATGGGTTCCGATAACAAGATCAACTGTTCCGTTTAATATTCTTTGCTTAACTTTCTTTGAGTCTGAATCTGTCAGAGATCCTGTAAGAAGCTCTACAGTCGGAAGTCTCATCTTCATTTTATCTCCTGCAAACTTATGGAAATTTATGAGTGTCTTTGCAATCGATACAACATGCTGTTTTGCCAGAACTTCAGTTGGAACCATCAAAGCGCATTGCCCTCCATCCTTAATTGCATTGGCAATCACCGCAATTGCTACAAGAGTTTTACCTGAGCCGACATCTCCTTCAAGGAGTCTCGACATCGGATGCGAGTCCTCCATATCTTTAAGAATTTCGTAAATGGCAACACGCTGGCCTTCTGTTGGAGTAAAGTTTAATGATTTAAAGAAAGCTTTTATAAGCTCAACATCCATAGGAGTTTTGATCCTCTCCTCGGAAATCCCCTGCCACTCCCTCTTCTTCTCCAAAACTTCCAATTGCATATTGAACATCTTTTCAAATGCCATGCGCTCTTTTGCGTTCTCTACTTCTTCCGGAAAGTTAGGAAAATGCAAAGCTCTAACTGCATCACTCAAGCACATCAGTTTTTCTTCCTTTATTATATCTTCTGGTAGAGTCTCCGGAATGAAATCTATTGCATCCTTAACCTGAACCATCTTTTCCCTTATCCACTTTGTGTTAATGATGTCATGTTGAGGATATACGGGAACTAGTCGCCCTGAGTGAACAAGTGGCTTGTCATCCGCTACTTCGAATGTTGGGCTTTGGAAATTTAGTTTGTATCCCTTCTCTACAATTTTTCCTGTCATCACAACTTCGTCGCCTTCTTTAAGCATCCTCATTATGTGAGGTTGGTTAAACCATATTACTTCCACAACCTCTCCTTCATGATCAATAAACTTTCCGGTAATTAAACTCTTTCCCTTTCTTGTTCTAACGCCTTTAAGCCCTTCAACACTTCCTCTTATTGTAACTTTTTCATCAAGCGGCGCAGTTGTAAGTGTACTCATCTGGCTTAAGTCCTCGTGCGATCTGGGAAGATACATCAAGAACTCCCCTACCGTACTTATGCCCATCCTTTGCAAAGCTTCCAGATGGTCCTTTGTCGTTCGCAGTACAGATGAGAGTGGAGTTTTAAGATGCACAAATGAAGTATAAGAGAAGAATACTAAAAACTAAAAACTAAAAACCAAAAACTAAAATACTTGACTTAAAATCAACAATAGAGGACAATTGATAACCACTATGAGTAACTTACTTATAAAACTGACTTCAGCGGCCGTTGCCCTGTCTATCCCCCTCTCTGCATCAGCATATTCTATTCATCATTTCTCTTCTTTCAAGAAATCAGCTTCAACACCTGTTGTCGATGTTCCAGTTGAACAAGACTCAGTATCCGAAGAAGACCAAAATCAACTATGGGCTACAAAGTGTAGAGATGAGCTTGGGATCCCAGGAGGCGATGTCTTAGGAGCACTTAGGTTTAATCTAAATCGATGCATCAATACAAAACAAAGGCAGGTAAATCTTTCCAGGCGCCAGCGCAGAGGAGCGAGGCGTTCTGTCAAAAGAACGCAAGCACAAGTAAATACAAGCGTAGATAATAGGAAATCATCCGATAATCAAATTAATAGATCGATCGTTAACAAGCAACGCATACGCAGAAGGTTCACTTCTGGAATTCCTAAAACGCAACGCGAAAAGGCGCACCAATTCCAGATATTCCGCTCTAATGAACGCGCGCAAATTCGAAAGAAGGAGAGATACCAAGTCGTTGGCGCAAGAGCGGAACGCAACGCAATGATTAAAGCACGAAAAGCATGTGTAAAGAAAATTAGCTTGGAGCGTGCTGTATGTATCAAAGAAAAGAAAGCAGAGTTTTTGAAAGCAGAATAAGCCTAGCTATTCGACCTCACCCCCGACCCCTCTCCTGCAAGGAGAGAGGAGCTACTTCGTTGATGAAAAATACACGTTTATTTCACAGAAGTAGCTCCCTTCTCCCTTGGGAGAAGGGCAGGGGGATGAGGGTTTATAGTTGCCATCAATAGTCATGAAAAGATTTGACACAATCACTACCTGAGCATATAACCTTTGCCAATGTCACACAGAAACAGAGTAGGCGGTGCTTATGGAGCATCGCGTCATAGAAGTACTGAACCTGAGCGGACACAGCCAGAACAATCTGCTAACCCCGATTGCAGATCTGTTACAGCTTTTTTGGGCGTTAAAATGCTTTAAGGAGAAAGCACCAAACTTGCAGATGTTTGCGGTGAAATTGCCTTTCGATTGAACGGAGTAAGGATTGGCGTTTCCGATGATATTGCCGGAACTCTGGGAAAAGAGAGATTTCCAAAGAATGTTGCAATCCCGCCCATATGTGACACCGCACTTCAAATTGAAGTTACCCCGACTTTTCAGGAATCAGGAAAGACTCCCGGAAATATGATAGCAGAAGCGAATAGACTTTTGTGGCTTGCTCTCAAACCAAACGACCTAAAGATTGCAGCTCCTCTTGCTCACTTAAGTGTTGAGGAGCTAAGCAGGAGTCACATATATCACACTAGAGCAAGAACAAAGCACTTAACAGAAATACTCCCCGATAAATTCTTGGGTGTATTGGGGAATCTTTTATATCAACATGAAAGGCCCGACAGAGAAGACGACTTTAATTTTGACGCCGGAACCATATTCAAGAATGGCAATGCCTTTGCAATCAATTTAGCTAATAACAACACTAGCAAAAAATTTACTCTTGGCGCACATCACGCAATGTATAAAGTGAATCAGGCTGATCCCAGTATTCCTTTTATTAAGTTTAAAGATGCAGAGTCGGAAAGTAATTGATGAACCTGACCTCAGGATTATGCGAGCCTAAATTCCATTGGATGACTATATGATTCAAGTTGATTTGTCTTGTGATCAAACTCCTGGCCGCAATCACACATGGAAACAACAAGCCTTGCCTTATTTCCTACTGATGAAAGAACTCTTAATATTTGATAACAATGATCACCGCAAATTATAACTCCAGATCCTTGCTCAAGTGATTCTGGAATATCATTATCCTGATTCGTTGTTAAAGAAACAGTGTAACCCGAATCATCATCTCCGCTTATCGCATCGCTGGTGGGAAACCAACTTGTTTCAGTCATGAGTGTAAAATATAACTAATTTACGTATGGTCAAGCATCTATTTAACTTTATCTACTTGCAGTAAAAAGGATTAAAGTCAGTCCCCTTATCATAATAATCCTCACTTTCAGCTTTTTTAAGGAATCCAACAACCTTGTAAGTCGCCGGAGTTAATATAACTTCAATCCCGACTTTGAATATGTAATTTGCGACGATCAAGCTAACTGCGATTGCCCAAGGGAAAACACCAAGAGCGCATGCGATAAGAATGAATACAGTTGTGTCTAGAGCCTGACCTATTAGAGTTGATCCAATCGTTCTTGCCCAAAGCTTTTTCCCCGCAGATGCTATCTTCATCTTTGCCAAAACGTAGGAGTTGGAAAATTCACCAACAAAGTAAGCACACAAGCTTGCGACAATTATTCCACCTGTACTTACACCACCAAGGATGCTTGCGTAAGCTTCATTGCCTGCATATCCGAGCCACTCAGATTCCCCCGGCATCTTTTGGATGACGAAGAATACTCCTGCCATTATTGCTGACCATAGGAAACCCGTCCAAATTACTTTCCTCGCTCTCGCATAACCGTAAACCTCAGTTAAGATATCTCCGAAGATGTAACTGAGTGGGAAGAGCAATGTTCCCGCATCGAAAGCTAATCTGAGTCCGAAGATGTCTGTATTCCAATCTATGATCTTTGCGGAAGATGCGATGTTGCTCAGTAACAAAACGGCTACAAAAGAAGCCATTACGAAGTCGTAGTATTTGAAGGTTTTCATATGAACAAGAGAGTGTGGTCGGGGCGACTGGACTCGAACCAGCGACCCCCTGCTCCCAAAGCAGGTACTCTAGCCAACTGAGCTACGCCCCGACGTGTTTCTATTATGATGAAAGAACAGATGAATGGCTAGAGTACTGGTTATTAATTTGCTCGCTCCCGCTTCGCGTGCGCTCGACAGCCAACTTAAGCTAGCCCCGATCTCTTCCTATTCTACGTCAAAACCACACATATGGCTAGAGTGCAGGTTCTTTATTTGTTCACCATCTGTCTGAATCCTGATTCACGATCTATTTATCATGGATGAGAGCAGGTCTTCCCTGTGGTGAGCTTGTCGAATCCAGACCTGCGATCAATGCTATTGGTTTACATCGCACGTCGAAGACGTGCTCTACGTGTGGAAAAAATCAAGGTTCAGACAATTGCAGGCTTAAGCTATGATAACCACCTCATAGTTCGATTACACTCACTATAAATGCTCTGCAGAGTCCTCACACGTTCGCGCTCTCCCGGAATCGGCAATGGTCTTACATACGATTGCGGAGATTTTGAGCTGAAGGAGGGCTCGCATGTTTCAATTCCGCTTAGAAAAGAGATTGTCGAAGGTGTTGTGTTTGAAGTTATGAAACAACGCAAAGACCAAGATTTCGATATCAAGAATGTAGAGGCAGTCTTGGCCGAGTCCCCTCTTCTAAACTCTACTCAGTTAAAGACCTTAGAATGGATAAGTAATTACTATTGCTGTTCCCTCAGGCAAGCGCTTCGAGTTTGGCTTCCAACTCCGAGTTGGAAGAAACTAAAGCCTAAGAAAGAGCCTTACTTCAAATTAATTGATCCAACTATTCCTAAGCGCGGAGTAAACCAACAGATGATTGTTGAATATCTGCGAGATAAAGACTGGGTGCCGCTTTCGCAGATTAAAGATGAAATAAACGTATCGGGTTCAAGTTTGAAGAAGTTAGCAGAAAAAGGCAGACTTGCGATGGAAGAGCGAGAGGAGACTTACGACCACATCAAGCCTGAGATAAATGAACCTAAACTTACAAATGCTCAAAATGAAGCATATAAAAAAATCAAGAAGTCAGATAAGCCTTCATTACTATTTGGAATCACATCAAGCGGAAAGACAGAGATCTATGCCCAAATGATTTCAGATGCTGTTCATTCAGGCAAACAAGCAATACTGCTTGTACCTGAAATTTTATTAACTGAACACTGCATACATCGTTTTGATGAGCTGCTTGGGCTTAAGCACATAGCAGTAGTTCACAGCAGACTCACAATCGCTCAGCGCAGAAGAGCATGGACCAAGATTCATAATGGTGGAATTAGTCTTGTTATAGGCTCCAGAAGCGCATTATTTGCTCCTGTACCCAATTTAGGCTTAGTCATAATCGACGAAGAGCATGAATGGACATACAAGAATGAACAGAGTCCGCGTTATCACGCACGAGAGACGGCAGTTAAGCTTTGCGAATTTGCGGGAGCTAAGCTGGTACTTGGAACTGCGACACCTTCACTTGAATCTTGGGCAAGAGCCAAGTCAGGTGAATATAATTTTGTAAAACTTACTGAGCGCTATCAAGATCAGCCTCTTCCTAGTGTCAGAATTATTGATTTGGCAGATTCAAATTTTGGAAAGCTATACCCATTCACTCCCCCATTGCTTGATGCGATCTCGGACAGAATTAAAAAGCACGAGCAATCAGTTTTATTTATTAATAGAAGAGGAGTTTCTTCTGCACTCATGTGTCTGGACTGCAAAAGAAGAATTGTATCTCCCGAATCCAATCTGCCATTCACAGTACACAAAGATTATCAGGGCAATCCTTACTTGCTCGATCATACAACTGGCACACGCGGAGAAGTTCCTGCGACTTGTCCATCATGTAGCTCAGTCAGACTTCATGCAATAGGCGCAGGTACACAGCGCATAGAAGAGATTTTGAACGCAGAGTTCCCTAATGCAAGACTTCTGAGAGCCGATAGCGACACTCTAACTCATCCTGAACATATGAGACTTCTTCTTAAAAAAATGAGAGAGAATCAGGCTGATATTCTTTTGGGAACACAATCAGTTGTAAAAGGCCTTGATCTTCCTAATGTGACATTGGCTGCGGTTTTAGTTGCTGATGTTGGACTAAGCCTCCCACACTTTCGTGCAGGCGAAAGAATCTTCCAATTGCTCACGCAACTAACGGGAAGATCAGGCAGGGCAAAGACCGGCGAAGTGATAATTCAAACCTTCAGACCAAATGCACCGGAAGTTAAGTTTGCCGCCGAGCATAAAACTGAAGAATTCTTGGATGAAGAGCTGAAACTGCGAATCCATGCCAGATATCCGCCAGCAACCAAAATAATCAGACTTGTCGTCAGGGAAGATCCTGAGACCAAAGCCAAAGAACTTCGTGATAAAATCCGATCCGAGTCAGATCTAATTTCACATGCATCACCCCAACTTTTCGGCGGAGGTAAGACTTGGCAGGTGTTGATCAGGGGGGTTAATCCCGAGAAAGTGTTGAAGCAACTGGATCTTAAGGGAGTTGTTGTAGATGTGGATCCTATTGAATGCGTTTAATTAATTATCTTGACTGCGATTTAATTCTATATAATCATGGAATACTATTTCATTTGTTAATCTGTTAATAATGAATGATTCACTTGACGACTCACTCAATGAAATCCTATCACAAAGTGTAGCAGTGCCTATTGCTACTACACTGGCAGATACAGAATTAGAAGAATTAGTTCAAAATTTAGATTGGTCCACAGTAGGATATTGCTTAGATGAGATACTGAGTAGATATTTGTCTGGTTTGGATATGCCAATGCTAGACGCACTTGAAAGAATAATTGAAGAAGTAATAGATGAACAATTTGGCGTACCAATCTCCAGAGAACAAATTGTGGAACGTAAACGTCTGGTGGCAAGATTGTCTGCCCAATTATTACTAAATGCCTGGAGGCAAAAGGGAGTAGTAGATGTTGATCCAACATAAACAGTGTAAGATAGAATTAATGGCAGATCCAACAACAACCATTCTCGCATTCATTGTAGGAATGTGCGCGAGTTTCGTAGGATCGCAAGTCGGCGGAGGAGGATCTATTTCGATTCCTTCAATGATACTTCTTGGCCTTCCTTCACATTCAGCAATTGCCGTACACAGAGTTGCAACTCTATTTGGAGCTGCCCCCTCGCTTAGAAACTATTCAAAAGCCGGCAAGATAAAGTGGGAATATACAGTTCCGTTTATGATTATATTTTTATTGGGAGGAGTGACCGGAGCAGAGATGATGCTAAGTATCGATGCAGACATTCTTAAAAAGGGATTAGGTATAGCAATAATGCTTCCTCTATTCTTTCTTTTTAATAGTGAATTCGGCATCAAGAATAAAATTACTTCTCATAAGAAAAAATTAATAGGGTATTTTTGCGTTTTTATTATTTCCATTTGGTCGGGAATTTTCCCCGGAGGAGGCATGACTTTAACGATGTATGTTCTGGTATTTTTCTTTGGCTTCACTTTCATCGAAAGTAAAGCAACTATGATTGTGCCAAAGATTCTTTCTCGTGTTGTGGTAATGATTATATTCATTTTAGAGGGTATTGTTGTTTGGTCTTATGCAATTCCTCTCGGATTAGGATACATAATTGGAGCTCATATTGGCTCCAAAACAGCAATTAAGAAAGGAGATAAGTGGGTAAGAGTTTTGCTTGCTTTCGTTGTATCTGCACTTTCTGTTAAACTTATATTCTTCTAATTCCCCTTTCTGCTATGAAACGCTTCTCCGTAATCTTTCTTTCTCTGATTATTCCAATTACAGCTTCCGCTGCAGTCTTCCAAGCTGCAAGTGGTGATGATGAGCTGTTTACAGTCTCTGTCCCAATTCAGGACGACCTTTATGTTGCAGGTGGACTTGTTCATGTGAATGAAATGGTTGGAGGAGATCTGATAATCGCCGGAGGTGAAGTCTCGGTTTCCGGCGATGTATCACAAGACCTGATCGCAGCAGGAGGCAGTATAGATGTAAAAGGCAAAGTCCTGGATGATGTGCGAGCAGCCGGAGGTGAAATTGATATTGAAGGAATGGTAGGAGACGATCTTATTATTGCTGGAGGAAATATTCGCGTTGCGAAAGATGCGATCATCGAAGGAGACGCATATGTATTTGGAGGATTGCTAATAATAGAAGGACTGATTAAAGGAAACCTAAGAACCGCAGGAGGCGACGTGATTCTTACAGGAACTGTTAATGGAGATATTGACGTAAAATCAGACGCATTCCAGATTGAGGGAATTGTCAAGGGAGACGCCCAAGTTATCTCAGCAGATGTTGAGGTTGGTGAGAATGCATATATCAGCGGTAACATGGAATATTGGATGGATGAGGATAAAGATCCTTACTCGGGCATTGTTGGAGGAACAACTAAATTCAATCCGGAACTTAAGGCCGTTACAAAAGACATTGTGGAAGCAACGGCCAGAGGAGCATTCAAGGTAGCCCTGATGGCAATATTCGGTTACTCCCTGCTCGCTGCTGCATTGTTCATCCTTATTATGCTTCTGATAACGAAAACATACTTTAATGATTGTTCCATGAAAGCAATTAAGGCACCCGGCAGAAGCGCTCTTATAGGCCTTCTTTACTTTGTTGTTACGCCGGTAATCGGAGTCCTGTTCCTTATAACCGTCATTGGTATTCCAATTTCGCTATTCATTTTCATCATGTACGGCTTCATGATCTTCTTTGCCAAACCTCTGACCGCGATAGTTCTTGCTAAAAGCACAGAGATTAAGTACGCGAAAAAGAAATGGGGCAAGACCAAAGTATTCTTTTCATCACTAGGCTACTTCATAGCCCTTAAGTTCATTGGAATTATCCCCGTAATCGGCTGGATATTAGTTATGATTGGAGTATTCATCGCATTTGGAGCAATGTTGGATACTGATTGGGAGAAATGGAAGAAGGTATCTTAGATTCATCTCTTAATTTAACATTCTACTAAGTGCTATCCCCGTAGCAACTGACACATTCAATGATTCCTTTTTTCCCTGCATTGGAATATATACAACATCATCACATTTATCTAAAACTTCTTTAGGTACCCCCTTAACTTCGTGCCCTACTATTAAACAAACTTTATCGGGAGGATTATATTCATTAATTTTCTGAGCATCCTTAGTAATTTCTAATCCTACAATCCCCCACCCTTCTTGCTTCAGATCAGTTATTACTTCAAGAGGATCTTTATGATGCTCCCACGGTATCCACTCCTCAGCTCCTATTGCGGTTTTGCTTATTTCGCGACGTGGTGGAGTTGCGGTATACCCGGTTAGAATTAGTTTGCTGACTCCGAAAGCATCGCAAGTTCGGAAGAATGATCCAACGTTCCATAAGGATCTGATATTGTGGGCGAGAAGGATGACTTGTTTTTCCATGTTATTTCATTCGTTCAAGTGAGCTCGAATGTCTATTCGAGAATACTTCAAGCAGATTTGCTGAACTAATATCTTGTTCTTTTATTTGCCCTAGTACATAACAAATACCCGATTCTCCACCCTTACCTAAATACCCTGCTCCCGTATCCGGATCATCACGCCTTATCAAAACCACTGCTCCTTCCAATGGTGAGTGAGTCTCCTCTTCTTTCTTGCTATCTGCATTCCATTTGAGCATCTCATCTCCTCTTTTAATATATGCAATCTCCTTATTCGGATTAAACAATGACAGATGTGAAAGAACTTCCTGAGGATCTTTATCACCTAATGCCAGATATTTAAGTTGCTTCAAAGTCAGATTCGGAATCACTCTACGTGCCGCTTGCTCAACAGTCCTCTCCTCATTATTAACAATAATTGTGTCTATGAAAATCTCTAAGTTTTTAAAAGCACAATCATTTACTTCAACTGCTGAAGTCTCTTTTATCTCTTTTTTCTCTTTTATCTCTTTTGTGCCTTTCTCAATCCACCTTCTCATAGATTCAAAATAAACTCCACCCTCAGACGACCTCTCAGGATGAGGCATTAAAGCAATCACATTACCTGCTTGATTACAAATACCAGCCGCAGAGAACATAGCACCATTGGGACATATGGGAGCTTCATCAGAAACATTTCCATCTTTATCACAATAGCTGAATGCAACCTGATCGTTCTTCTTCAACTCCTCTATTACATCCTTATCTTTCGTTGTGAACCTTCCTTCTCCATGCGCAATTGGAAGCTGTAGTACTCCTTCCCAATCAGAAGTTGCACAACGATCTCTTGAGCATGTCGGTGTAATCCAAACCCATTTGTTCAGAAAACCAACAGCCTCACCATCAACAACATTCCATGCCAAACTCATTTTAAGTCCCCTATCAAGTGGAATAAGGCCGCTCTCAACCAGAACCTGAGCTCCATTGCATACTCCAATTACAACTTTTCCTTTATCCGCTTCTTTCGCAATAAATTGCATTACAGGATCGCGTGCGCTGACCATTCCCGCCCTTCCTCTGTCCTCATAACTAAATCCTCCAGGGATAAAGTACCCCGAAACATCAGAGAGCTTTTCTTTGGAGTCATTCCACTTAAAGTACACAGGTTCCATACCGGCGTTCTTTATTGCCCTAATAGATTCAACCTCACAGTTGTTGCCGGGAAAAGAAACTACAGCAATCTTCATATGTAAATGATATATCAGTCATTCTCTTCTGACCAATAAATGATCCTAATTCTAACCCTAGCCCTAACCCTAATCCTAATCCTATACCGTCATCACTTCCTCCTCTTTCTTCTTCATAGAATCCTCTACCTTATCATTTGCTGCCTTGGTAGCTTTATCCAACTCCTCTATCAATGTGTACTTTACATCCTCGTCTGACTCTCCCTTTACATCATCATGAACTTCCTGCCTTTGCTGTCTGATAGAGATTCTTGCTTCCTCCGCAATCTTGCCAACCAGTTTTTTCATCTGTTCTCTCCTCTCCTCTGTCATTGGTGGCAGATTCAATCTAAGGACAACTCCATCATTTACCGGAGTTGTGCCCAAATCCAATAATGTAAGAGCTTTTTCAATATTGCCTATAACTGATCTGTCCCAAGGTTGAACCACAATAGACCTGGCATCCTCAATAGTTATTCCTGCAACAGCCTTAAGGGGTTGTGTTTGTCCGTAAGCATCCACCATAGCATCCTCAACAAGTGCTGCTGAAGCT
>JASMHZ010000002.1:0-290 GCA_030750465.1 Candidatus Peribacteraceae bacterium | reverse complement strand
GAAGCTTGGCGAATTCTGAGTGGAGATGGGTAATGATCTTATCTACTTCAACGTTGAATTTTTGGATTCTTGGGTCTGACATATGAGGTTATAGGTTATAGGTGATAGAAAGTATCAACAGGATACATTAGTTCTCAAAAATATTAATCATTTTATTCAGCATACGCATCACTTCATCAAGTAATTTTCCAGCATTAACTCTGGCATCTCTTGAACCATAATTTCTCCTTTTAGATATTTCCAACTGAGTTTCTAATTCTGCTCCTGAAGCATATGCAATCCTCAAATAT
>JASMHZ010000029.1 GCA_030750465.1 Candidatus Peribacteraceae bacterium | reverse complement strand
CAAATTGCCAATGGGTATGTGCGTTTATGTTTTTCATGAGCTCATGATGGAAGCTTCCAGATCTGCAAGTACATCCTTTTCCTTCTCTTTGTTTTTCACTTCTATTTTCTTCATTTCATTCTTTGTATATTCCGCAACATCCTTGGTCAGATTATCCATGTATTCCTTGTATCTCTTGTCATACTCGGCAAATGCAAGTTTGTATTTTTCAAGCCTGGCCTTCTTTTGTTCCTCAGGCTCAGTACCGTACTGCTCCTCAAGTGTGTTTACATTGGTCGAAATCAGATCCGGCTCTATATCCTTCATGATCATATCGAAAATCTCTTGGCCTGAAGGGATTACGGGTTTTGTTGGAGGTTCTACCGCTGTTTGCTGAGGATCGGACATAGGTGTTTGTTTTCCTTATTATTATACCATATATTAATATATTTGAAAATAGACCTCTTGGCTTAAGAGAGCGGTTTTTCAATGTTCCACTGAAAAACCCTCCCCCAACCCCCTCCCTTAACAGGGAGGGGACTTGTATGCTCTTTCCCTTATGACTGTATTTACTGTCACAAAAAAGGCTTCTAAACGCGTCAGAAAAGCAATTGGGCAAGCTAAATCACTGCGAAAAAGACATACCAAGGCTGAATTATTACTATGGCAGAAACTGCGGGCTAAAAGATTATATGGATTCAAGTTCCGGCGACAATCTGCAATAGATTCGTTCATTGTTGATTTTTATTGTGCTGAGAAGAAGCTAATTATTGAAGTTGATGGTAGTGTACATAAACTGAAATACAAACAGGATTATGTTAGAGATAAAAAATTGGAATATATGGGATATAGAGTTATTCGATTCAAGAACAAAGAAATAATTAATAATCTCGATACAATCTTAAACAAAATTGCCTTTTGTCTGCTCAATGATAAAGAATTACATATATAACATCTTCTCTCCCTTCAGGGAGAGGATGTCCCGCTTCGCGGGACAGGAGAGGGTTAAATAATTTATTTTCTCTTCTTAGTTTTCCTAATAAGCGCTCCCACTTCCTTCGCCAGCTCCCCTAACCACTTAACAACATTGTCCGAGCTTTTTCTGACGATATCACTGTGATAGATCTTCAATTTATTTCCACTTACTCTCCACTGTGGATTAACTTTAAGAAGCTGCATGATTTCTTTTGCAGTCACACGCTCGGCAAGCGTAAGAACAATCTCCTTATCATCTTTTTTAACCTGTCCTGAGCTTGTCGAAGGGCTTCCTGACTCTTCTTTGATACGCAAAACTCCAGCCTGCCTGCACACCATCTTGAGTTTGAGAACCGCGAACAGGTTTTCAACTTGCTCAGGTGGTTTTCCGTACTCATCTTCTATATCATCCTCGAATTCTTTGAGTATTTTTTCATCTTCACTTCCTGCAAGCTTTTGATAAACGGAGATTTTCTCTTGTTCATCAGGAATGTAGAACGTTGGAATCATTGCTTCAACGGGCAAAAGAATCTCAACATTAATATCTTCATCTGCCCTTCCTTTTCCTCCGGCTTTAATCTCTTCGACTGCGGCCTTGAGCATTCGCAGGTAATGGCTGACTCCAACTGTGTGCATTGTTCCTGATTGATGAGCACCAAGTATTTCTCCCGCTCCCCTGATTTCTAAATCACGCATTGCAACTTGGAATCCGCTTCCAAGTTCGCACGCTTCCACAATAGCCCTAAGTCTTTTACGTGCGTCATCCTTAAGCTTGGCACCGTGATAGAGGAAAAAAGCGTACGCCTGCAATTTACTTCTTCCAACACGTCCGCGAAGCTGGTAAAGCTGCGAGAGACCAAAGTTTTCCGCACCATTAACGATTAAAGTATTTGCTTTTGGAAGGTCAATTCCATTTTCGATAATTGTTGAGCTTACAAGTACATTGTACTTTGCTGCTTTGAAATCGACGATTCTCTTTTCTAGATCTTCTGGCTTAAGTTGGCCATGACCGACTATGAAAGTCGCTTCGGGAACAAGTTCTCTGAGTTTGTTTGCATAAGCATCAATCGTTTCCACACGATTGTGAAGCATATATACCTGCCCGTCTCGCGCAATTTCATCAAGTATTGCTTTTCTGACCATTTCGTCTGAGTATTTTCTTACTTCAGTTACAATCGGAAGCCTTCCCGGCGGAGGGGTTGTGATTGTTGTGATATCTCTTAGTTTGTGAAGTCCTAAGTTCAACGTTCGCGGGATGGGAGTCGCAGTTAGCGTAAGTACATCGACTGCCGCCCTCATTTCTTTGAATTTTTCTTTTTGTTTAACTCCAAATCTTTGTTCTTCATCAACAATCACTAAACCTAAGTTAAAGAATTCCACATCAGGCTGAAGAAGGCGATGAGTTCCAATGACTATATCAACGTCCCCTTTTCTAAGTTTCTCTAGAATCTCTTTCTGAGCTTTTGGTTTTTTGAACCTACTGAGCATCTCTATCCTCACATTAAAGTCCTTCATGCGCTCTTGTAAGCTCTTGTAATGCTGGTCAGCCAAGATTGTGATAGGAGCCAAGAATGCAACTTGTTTGCCGTCCTGAACGGCTTTAAATGCCGCTCTCATTGCCACCTCTGTTTTCCCAAATCCCACATCTCCGCAGACTAAACGGTCCATGGGATAATCCGCTTCCATATCTTTCTTTAAGTCTTCGATGGCCTTTAGCTGGCCGGGTGTTTCCTGGTATGGAAATGCTTCATCAAATTTCCTCTGATCTTTTGTATCATCATTATAAGCAAAACCTTTTGCTTTCGCACGCTTCGCATAAAGGCCAAGAAGTTCCTTAGCAATTTTCTGAGTCTCCTCTTTCATCTTTGCAGTAACTTTTTTCCATTCCTGAGTTCCCAAGCGCGTTAGTTGTGGCTCGTTTCCTTCTTCATACACAAACTTAGAAAGTTTGTCCGCTTGATCAACGGGAATAAATAGCTTGTCACCCTCTGCATACGTCAGCTCTAAATATTCGTGCATCATTTCATCCACTTCCTTCTGTGTCATTCCCTCAAAAAGCCCAATACCGTGCTCCATGTGTACCACGTAGTCACCGGGGACTAATGATGTAATAAAATCGAGCGCAAGTTTTTGAACGCTCCTTTGTTTGCCAGCTTTTTTAAGAGAGAATATTTCGCGGTCTGTAAGAAGTGCGAACTTTTCGTCTGGATTCTGTATCGAGTGCGGAAGTAAATCTTCATCTTCAGCTCCAACCAAAGTTAAAGCACCTGCTTTCCTCTCGGGCTTGGATGTATGAGGTATTTTTTCCTCTATACATATTCCTTCCAATTCCTCTAGCCTTTTTGTAACAATGAAAAGAGACCAGCCCTGCGCAAGCTTGTCCCGAATGTCGTTTAAAAAGTCCGTAAGTGTATAAAACTTAAGAACTGAAAGGTATCTGACATGTATATGATTATCGTCGGTCTCTGGGAAAGGCGTAAATCTCATTCCCATCGTCTTAAGCGGGAATTGGATATCATCCTGATCGTCTAAAACCAGAAGCGCCTCGGATGGAATTTGTTTTTCGAGTGCCAATTCATCTTCGTAAAGAATCGGACATGCTTCGAGGGTCTTTCCTGCATCCTCCGTCTTGGTTAAATCATCCTTATCGACTGCAATAATCTTTTCGACTTTATCGAACTCCAAAGAAATTTTGAAAGAGTGATCTTCCTGAATCGGAAATATATCAATAACATCGCCGGTACGCCGGTATTCCCCAGGCTCAAGATACAAATCTTCACCATGCCGATATCCCATTGCCACCAATGCTTCTACAGTCTTTGTAAAATCAATTGTATTTCCCTTTTTAAATACGACTTTGTTATCTGCAAACTCTGCAAATGACGGGAATGCCTTGTCCCATGTGTCACGAGAGCATAGGAAGACGTCATTACAGTCGCACTGCATGAACTTGAGGAAAGTTTGCACTTCATCGGGCAAAACATTTCCCTCGTCATCAACAACTGGTCGAAGAATCGATACTGATTGATCGAAAAAGTTAAGCCAGTGATCCCATGTCTCGCAGTGTTCAACTGAATCTGTCACCAAAAGAGTTGGACGGCTATTGAATGATAGGATGTGGCTGAGCAAAAGCGCCTTGGCGGTTTCATTCGAGGCACCAGAAAGAACCAGCCGTCTTTTGGCCTCAAGTAATTGTGCAACATCCCGGTGGGTATCATCCCCTAAGAGAAGAGATGGTTTCATAACTTAAAATAAGACTTTCTAAAAATGATGTATTCCGTTGTAAGCCCCTCAGCCCAAAAAGACTAAGGTGACTAGAATTCTTAATTTCTCTGACTATATTATAGCGGTGTTCTAATTCGATTTCAATAAATCTCATGAGATTTGTGGCCTATTTAGACATGCCTAGGGGGCTTTTTATGCCCCTTAATTTACAATCTGCCACTTTTGTATAACGTTGTGTGGTCTTAATGCTGTGATGCCCTAATAGCTCCTGCACATAGCGAGTATCAACCCCATCTTCCAGTAAGTGTGTAGCAAAGCTATGTCGAAGGGAGTGGAATTTTGCGGATTTAGTAATTTCTGCTTTTCGCAAAGCATTTTTTAATATTAATTGTACTGATCTTGTAGAAAGTCCCTTGCCACGCTCACTTTCAAATAGTAAATCACTCGCACTTTTGCCAGCTACAAAACTTTTCAGATCCGAAACAATACCTTCTGGAAGAACGGTAATTCGATCTTTGCCGCCTTTGGATTTTTTGATATGCAAAGTCAGTGAATCTATATCAACATCACCGACTTTTAAGTTAACCACTTCACTTACACGCAAACCAGAACCATATGCAATAGAAAGCATTAATTTGTGTTTAAGATTTTCTGTAACGGAAATGATTTTGTTGATTTCTTGTTTGGAAAGTACAACTGGTAAATTCAGTTCCTCTTTTGCGAGCCTAATATCAAGTTTATGTTTCGACTTCATTATGTCGTGATAGAAAAATTTAATGGCATTTAAGATCAGATTCCTTGTAGTCGCCTTTAGACCCTGCTCTTCTTTTCCTAATAAATATTTTTTGATATTTCCTTCGTCCATTATTTCCAAATCACTCTGTTTCCATAAAAAGTAGGCTTTCAAAATGCCCATATAACTTCTGATTGTTCTTGGGCTTAAACCCCGAAGCCTCATCTCTTGATGTGTCTCTTCTAGCAAATTTTGCATAGTGGATGATAGTACACCCTTTAATCCCCCACGCAACCCCAAACATTTCGCATAATGTGCCCGAACTACCACTTATACGAAAACATTTCGCATAAGAGGGAGTTAGCTGAAATATTCCTTTTCTTTTACGGGCTGTCGCCCGTTTGTTTTAAAAATTTTCAAATTTCTTTTTCTTTTATTTATAAAGGGGAATAAGGTGTTTTATCCGCTCCGCTACGAAAACGATTTATTAACTAGTAGTCAAAAATATGCTTAAATAAAGACATTATTAAATAATTTACTAATTAACTCAAAAACTATGAACAAAAAAACAATCGGAGCAATTATTGCTCTAGTCGTGGTAGTACTCTTAGTTGTTGTTTTTACTCAGAGCAACAAGAATAATTCCGACAACCAGCAAACAAAAAAATCAGTCACTATTGGCATGGTTACGTTTCCTGGATATGCACCTTTGTATTTGGCAAAAGAAAAAGATCTTTTTAATGATGTAGATGTTAACTTAGTACGAATTGAAGCAATA
>JASMHZ010000028.1 GCA_030750465.1 Candidatus Peribacteraceae bacterium | reverse complement strand
ATTTGATCTTTGATCTCGGCAGCAGTAGTCGGCGTACTCCTCTGACTTATCAGCCGCCTTTCTCTGAGAGAGAAATTATAATGTTTGTATGAGTGAAGCATATTTTATTTGTTAGGCAGCATTGCGTCCTGACCACCCACGGCCAATGCCACGGAAAAATCCGATAAATGTTCTTGTTACTAACTTTGTAGCCTCTTCGGTTAGATTAGCTATTGGACCAACCGCTGCACGTACCGGAATAACTACTCCGTAATTAAGTGTTCCTTCCACAGCTTTCCCAACAAAACTAGATTCCTGCCTTACTCTTTCCTTAACTCTTTGCTGACTGAAATATGCATGAATCTCTGTGACTTGTTTTGGAGATAGCATCGCAAAAAGATCCTCAATTGCTTCATTGCATCTCACAACTTCCGGATCATTATCCAGTTCATCACCACTCTTGCCTTCAACCTTTGCGTTTTTTACCGCCTCATCAAGATCTCTTTCCAAACTCTTGTACCTTCGTACATGAGCCGGAACTCCTTCTTGTGACTCGTCACCGACGCCGATTTCTTTTTTTTCTTTTGGAGGCATGTTTATTTAAGGATTCTGAGGTGGAGGATTTTGGGCTGGAGGATTCTGTGGTTGAGGTTGAGGTTGAGGCTGAGGTGCAGGTGCAGGAGCTTCTGCCCAGTCGTTGCCTGCACCATTGATTCCAATCCTAAGAGGACTCTTGTTTGGATCAGCAGCATTAACGAATACACGTAGCTTGGGCAAAAGATTATTTCCAAGTAAGTTCTTTGGGACTTTCAGAACTCCAGCCTCTCTGATAATTGTTTCTCCATCAGGAGCTGATTCAACTGACTGCCACTTGTCTCCCACCGCTGGCATTAACGTGATTAGTTTTTCGAGTCCTTCTGCACCAAGTTGAGAATCAATAGAGTAAATAAATTCTTTTCCGGAAAGTTTTACCGCATCACCAAGCTTAACAGATTCAATTGCTGCAACTCCATTTGCAGCTTCCAAAGCTTTCTTCAGATCAGGTGAACTTTTTTGGAGCTCAAAGGTCTTTACTTTAGTAGTAGGATCAATACTAACTTTAAATCCTTCCATAGGCATTGTAATCGTCCACTGTCCTCCGGCTGGTCTTTCTGCTTTATACTCATTTCCTTCAACTTTCACCTCTGCAGTTGGGACAACAAACATTGGTCCATCTTTTGCAGCAGTTAAGAAATCACCCACATTTGTTTTATTTAGATCAAGTTGTGCCTGCTCTTCGTCACTCGCACCGACTTCTCTGTATTTTTTAACAATCATGCCGAACATATCAGGAGGCGGAATTTTTGAGTCCGGTTTCTCGGCTTTCTTTGCAAGCCACTCTTCATACCTGGTGCCAAATTCTGCTTCCACCTCGGCCATATAATCATCTCTCAATTCATATCCCCTATTATTTGCCTTTCTCTTGGCCATACTAATTCTCAAAGTCGCTGCAAAGCCGGTGGCGATTCCTGCTCCTTCCAACCACTTGGCAATAAATTCCTGGATCATTGTTACAAATGTTGAGGAATCGATAAATCCGCGAACTGATTCAGGAAGCATATTGTATAACCCCTCCATTTTGGCTTCGAACGCCTCGCCTGCTGTACGCAATTCATCCAGTCCTTCAATTTCATCATCTAAATCTTTTGCACTTATGATCAGCGTACCATTTGCCGCATCCAAATCTCCTACTTCTAAATCTGCAGCTGCAGTAGCCGGATCAATTTGGACTTTACGATCGGTAAGAGCACCAAGAAGCTCGTTTGCTGTAACCGTTCCATCAAGAAGTATCGGGCCGAATAGTGCAAGCTCTATTTCTGTGTAGCGATCCAGTGCCTCAGCCGGCAAATTGAGTGTGCTTGTTTTAGCTTTAAGCGCCTCCATACTTCCACCTAATCCCTTGAGGTGATCGGTTATAACTGCTTGAAGCTGCTCTCTTCTAACGGTTCTTGCCCGCTCTTCCTCCGGAGTTTCATTCTTTTTCTTTTCAATTTTTCCTCTGGTAGAAAGAGTTTTCTTAAGCTTCCTTAAGCTTTTTCCTATGTCGACCCATCCTTTACGAACCTGCTCTTGCGGGTTCTTTTTTGGTCCATTTGGCGGTGCCATAATATTTGGGGGTAAATGTTTGTTTTACGGTTAAATTATAGCACAAATGGGCTATTTACTCAATAAATATTACAGATGACACAGATTAAGCAGCCTCTCTAAAATCTATCCACTCAACAGCCCCATCTGCATCAATATCCGGTAAATCGCGCCAACTCTCCTGTCCAGGTACTTCCTCCGCTAGCTGTTCTGTAACTGACTGTTCTGCCGGCTCTGGTGCATATTCGGCCATTGAGATAGTTGCTGGGACCTCATCTGAAGCTAAATTTTGGTCTGAATCTGCCTCCCGTTCAGGTTCTGAGCCTTCAGGGCCAATGGCTGGAGTAGCATTTCCCGCACTTTCCTGCCAGCTTTGCTCAAAAGAAGGAACAGTGTCTGCCTGCATAGCACCCCCAGCGAGTTCCGTAATATCGTTATGAGTTGTACCCACATCCTGATCTAATTGCTCCAGAATACTCAATAATTCCCGATGCTCGACCTGCTCAGGTGCATTTGAATCGACCTGCTCGCCGTGGCCGTCTTCTGATGGACCGTTTGCTCCCATATTTATGCAGCTAGTTGTGAAGGCTCATCCTGCGCCTTTTGCATTTCTCTGCGAAGTTTTCCCGTTGAACTTTTAAGTCGTAAGAATTTGTGAGATCTAAAACCTCTGTGCACTGTTCTAAATCCGGGCATTAAAGTTGCTAACCACTTTTTGACACCTTCAGGTTTCTTGATAGCATCCAGCTTTTCGAGTAATTGATCTAAGTCCGCAGTACTAAGTCCATAATCTTCTGTCCTTGCACGCAATGAAGCAATTTCTGCTTTAAGTTCTTCTATAGCCTCTCCTTCCCAGGTAGCCAAATTATGCGATCTGAAGTTTTCAACTATCGGCAGATTCTCCCACCAGCTAGCAGTTCTGTGTTCTAAGGATTTTTGGTTTAAATCATTAATTAAATCCTCGATTCGTCTTAGTCCGTCTTCAACTTCTCTCAGCTCATCTCTTTTCTCGCTTGCTTCAAGAACTTTATCATTTGATTGTTCAACTGCTGATCCACCTTTGGTTCTTACACTTTCATCAAGATGTTCTTCGTAGGAAGGAGCCTCTGCCATTTCGTTTCCTGCCAAAGCATCAACTCGACCGCTGAAATCATCAGTTGCATCATCTAAAGATAGTGCATCACTTAAATCCATCGGTCTGCTGACTTCTACTTTTTCATTATTGTCATTTTGATCACCTTCTAATCCCATATAATTGAAGTTGGTATTGTGTTCATTATAACATATTTTGATAATTTAAGGAACTAGGTGTTCCGCTTGAGAGCGGAACGGGTTTTATGGCTAGTTGAAGCTGAAAAGTCTTGGTCGTTAAAAGATTTTTTTGAGGAGGTATTGACTTGGATTTTTTAGAGGTCACCATATATATAACTGACGTCCCGCCCACCCAGTTCTTTACCCACCCCAGGGGGGAGGGTGCATTTAAGGAGGTGCATCAAGAAGGTACATTTATTTTTTATGGTATTCTGTGCACAACCTATCCCCTACCATTTACTTTCTTTCACTATGAACATCCTCCACCTAGAAAAAGGTTTTGTTTATTCCGATCGTCAACTGCTTCAAATCGCCAGGAAAGTGGGGAAAATGGCCACTTACTGCAAACGTATTAAGGACGAAAGTTCGTCTATCCGAATCGATGCTGATGCAAGGAGTACAAAAAAAGGCAGAGATAAAATGAAAGTGTCTATGACTGTGGAGCTACCGGGGAAGATCTTGAGAGCTGAGTCGCGTAGACCGGATCCCGTAGAAGCTGTGGACAGATGCATAGAGAAATTGGAACCTCAGATTAAGAAATATAAGGATCTGAGAACGGGAAGAAGGTCGAAGAAGTAAATCATAAATTGCTAAATTGTTAAATTGTTCGACAGAGCGTTACGCATGTTTAGTGTTTTAATTGATCGAATCAGAACTCGTTACTCGCTCTGCGAGCAATTTAACAATTTAGCAATTTAACTCTACAATACCCGCAATGAATAAACTACTTTCCGCCATCTGCGTAATTGCACTTTCGATCGGAGCAACGGCAATCGCTCAGGCGCCCGAAGCAACCTCGAATGAACCATTAGCTCCCCTCATTACAGGACCCGAAGAGATTATGGTTGGCAGAACTCTTGTGCTTGATGCTTCCTCGAGTAAGGGACTTGGTGAAGATACTGAATATCGCTGGTATATAGAAGGAATTCCCCAGCCCGTAAGTCGTACTGTTGAAGTCGTATATACACCGGAAAAGACGGGGACTGCCCCAATACGATTGGTCATTAATACTGTAATAGATGGAGAGGAGCTGGAGGCAGAAACCCAAAGAGTTGTTGTTGTTTTCGAACGCAAGATTGCTTTGGTAGCAGACTCGACTATTCCCCAAGACAAGTTGATACTTCATCAGGAAACGGCAGCAAATGAAGGGGTATATTTGAGAGTGGTACAACCCATCGGACCTACATTGCCTGTTAGTACAGAAGAAGCCATATTCAATGCAATATCAGAAAAGACCAATGCTCTTTTTGGAGCTGAATCTATAGTACTTTGGACAGATGGTATTACCGGATTGCAGGCATTAATGCGAATAGCAGAAACTGATCCAAGTAAAACTTCCGGAATAGAAAATCAGACAATAATTATGATCACAGACAGAAGCCTAAAGACTTTGTCCAGAACCGTACGCGGTCCGTTTTCCGTTCTTAAACCTGATCAAATATTAATCACACGAAAAGAAGCAATTAATCCTCTCATTGCAGCAGGCAATACCGAATCTTTTTTGGAGGACATTGAGCAAAGAGATATTGATTTCTTTGTAGTCGATGAGTCTACAACCATGATTCGTCCATGGAACTTGATGTCTTCTTTGGTTAATTACATGCTCACGCACGGCGTATCTAGCCAGATTGTAATCCTCCTTCTGCTTCTTCCTGTCATTGCGATGATTATCGCATTCTTTAAACAAGTTATTGGGATTACAACGTTCGGACTTTATACACCATCTGTTGTAGCACTTAGCTTCCTGGCTTTGGGATGGCAAATAGGACTGTTTTTTATATTATTCATTCTTATCACCGGATATTTAACAAGAGAACTTCTTAAAAGATGGCGTCTCCTATATATACCGCGCGTTGCAATCGTGCTGACTGTTGTTAGTATCACTTTGCTGATACTGCTCGGAATCGGGGCTTCGCTGGACATCACATTTGGAAGAGATACGATTTTTATTCTCCTTATTATGTCTACTCTCGCGGAAAGTTTTCTTACGTTGAAAGCAGAAGAGGGATTCATAGGTGCAACAATCGGAATAGGTGAAACTATTTTGGCTGCATTGATCTGCGTTTTCATTGTTTCACGTCCGTTTTTGCAATCTTTTCTCCTTGCTTATCCAGAGGTAATTTTGCTGACTATTGTCGTTGATGCAGGACTTGGAAAGTGGACGGGGCTGAGGATTGTTGAGTACTTCAGATTTAAAGAAGTTCTTAGCCATCTCCAAGAAGAATGAAGCTTAAAACACTCTTTAGAAGCGGCATCCTTGGTATCAACGCACGTAACCTTTTGTACATCAAGCCTTTCAACCCAAAGAAAGCAATGGCTTTCGCTGACGATAAATTGAAGACCAAGGCTTTTTTGATGGCGCGTGGAATTCCAGCTGCGAAGATTTATGCGAGAATTGAAAGCAGACAACAACTTAGGCAGTTCGACTTCAAGCAACTACCAAATGAATGTGTACTTAAACCAAACTTTGGGTCGGGCGGAGAAGGAATAATAATTTTGAAAGGAAGAAACAGTCAGGGAAGATTCCTGAAAAACGGAAAGATCCCGGTCCCCAACAAAGAACTCGAACAACATATAGAAGATATTATTGACGGAAAATTTTCCTTGGGAGGACGCCTTGATACTGCATTTTTCGAACAGATTCTTACCCCCCACGAAAGCCTATACCGATTCCGTCCGGCGGGACTTCCCGATATTCGCGTAATTGTTTTCAACTTGGTACCGGTTATGGCAATGCTTAGAATCCCGACCAAAGAAAGCGATGGCAAAGCCAACATCCACCTTGGAGGCATCGGAATTGGGATAGATATTTCCAAAGGTGTAACCACTCACGGTGCACAGTATCACGGTATTATCAAAGAATTGCCCCATGGAGGATCGGTATCCGGCACTGAGATACCATATTGGGACGAGATTTTGAAAATCAGTTCACAAATTCAATATCTAACTAACATTGGATACTTGGCTGTAGACATCACAATTGATCAGAACTTGGGACCCGCAGTTCTGGAAGTTAACGCGCGCGGAGGATTGATGGTTCAACTGGCAAACCTTGCACCTCTTAAAGAGAGACTAGAGAGAGTAAAGGGGCTTAAGGT
>JASMHZ010000027.1 GCA_030750465.1 Candidatus Peribacteraceae bacterium | reverse complement strand
CGAGATACTCAGAGGTAACTTGTGCAGAGTTATTGCCAACCAACATCTCGTACAAGATCTTTCCAAAGGTCTTATCTCCGGATATCACAGGGACTTCCAACTAATGAAGAAACCGATTATGGAAAGCTCCGATATCTTGGTCAGTAGCCTAGAAGTTGCAGGACTTTATTTGAACGGACTTACTCCTGTCAGAGAGAACATCGAAGCCAAGATCAAACCAGACATCTTTATGGCAGACATAGCGAACGAGATGGTTGCGAAGGAGGGGATTGCTTTTCGCGATGCATACAAAAAAGCCTCCGAGTCAGGTCAGAGCAATTTTAATTTACAGGAGAACCTCAAGTCAAAACAAAGCCTTGGGTCCCCGGGGAATTTGGGAATTGAGAAGTTGGAAGAAAGACTAAGCAAACTTCTCCCATAAAACAGTTCCAATTATTACGATAGCAATTAGTCCTGCTATAACTGCTATTACTTGAACAGTCTCCTTATCCGGTCTTTTATCAGGAACGAATGCAGGAATGCCGAAAGTAGCTGCAATTATGCCGATTACGATGACTACTGCGATGAGGCCGATTATCTCGAGTGTTGTGTCCACTTAAATAAGGCTTACATATGCACAAAAACGAGGCAATCGGTGGATATTGTATTATATTATAATAATGGTATAATAATAGTTGCTTACCACATAATAATATGACAGAGAACAATGAAAGAACCGCCCGTGAGGTATTGGAGGAGATAGATGCTCTTCGGCAACAAACTGCAGATGGAAGTCGACATGATCATTTTTTGTCTGCCATGGAAATAGTAAGGGATGCTGCCAGGAGCAAGCTTGCACCTGATGAACGAAGAGTATCGGCGATAGTGGGTGAAGAGGAGCCAGGCTTAGAAGACCAGATTGTTGATGATAGTGTATTGGCACGATTGGACAAAGTTTTGGGTGCAATTAAACCCGTACCAATAGAAGAGCTAAAAAGGAGGGCAGGAGAATTAGGTGATGCAGGTCGGACCGCGACTATTCTTGGTGCAATTGCAGCAGCAGCAAAAAACAGAGGTCCCAGAGAAAATGGATGTCTACCATTTGCAGCTGAACAGCAAGTTCGTCAAATGCTTGGTGAAGATCTCACTTGGAGAGTGCGAGAACAGGTTGGTGAGGCAGAGAGTGGCGAAGAATAAAGCTAACTAATGGCTGGGGAGGAGGGATTCGAACCCCCGAATGCATGGACCAGAACCATGTGCCTTACCACTTGGCGACTCCCCAGTAGTGCTGTTTATGATACCAGAATAAGCCGTATTACAAATAACTTAGGTTCAAATATTGAATTAGGACTGTATGTACATTGTACATACACTACTTCTTCTTAAGCTCTGGAAGGTCGCACTTCGACTGCGCTCAGTGTGACTTTTTTAATTCGGGAAGGTCGCACACAACCTTAGGCGGCTTAACGACGTGTCCCGGTTCTTTGCCTGCTGTGAATTGCTCAATGGATTCAAAGCAGTCGTCATACATATTCTTCATGCTCTCATCAGAATAAAAAGCTATATGGGGAGTTGTGATTGCGTTTGGATGTTCAATCAGCTCTTTATTCTCTTCGTAATCCTTCTCATTCTCCAAAACATCCAAAAGTGCATATGCAACTTTGCCGCTTCCCAGAGCTTCAACCAATGCATCAGTATTAACAAGTCCGCCCCGCGCAGTGTTAATAAGGATTACACCGTCTTTCATCTGATCAAACTCTTCTTTGTCGATTATATGCTTAGTCGCATCAAGAAGAGGAAGGTGGAGTGAAATAATGTCAGCCCCCTTAATCAGTTCTTCCATCTCAACGTACTTAACTCCAAAGAGCTCCTCTAGTTCCAAAGTTCTGCAACGATCAACTGCAAGTACCTTCATTCCAAAACCGTGTGCGACTCTGCATACATGCGCTCCGATTTTACCGGTTCCAACAACTCCGATTGTTTTTCCTCTGAGTGTTATCCCTCTAAGCCCGCGATAATCAAAGTTGCCCTTCTCAACTCTTTCATCTCCTTCATGAATGTGGCGGAGAGTTCCAAGTAGAAGTGCGTACACATGCTCAGCGATAACATGCGAACCATAGTCAGGCACATTACAAACTACAATCTTTCGCTTTGCGCATTCCTCCAAGTCAATATGATTAAAACCGACTGACCTTGTGGCAATCAGCTTAAGTTTTGGAAGCTTATCCAGTTGCTCCTTTTGCAACTTGGAATAAATAAAACAGGAGAGAATCTCGGCATCTTTGCATTGATCCAAAACCCCTTCTTCGGTTGAGTTCTCATGAATCATTAAAGCATCAGAGAATTGCTCTTTGACGCGTGATTCATCTTCCTTATCTACTTCTAGGAATACTATTGGTGGCATATGAATATTGTACTTCTTATTTGGAGTGTTGAGCAACAATCTACAATCGACAATCAACACGCTCGCTACGCGAGCTTTCAACAAATTGTTGATTGTTGAGAGTGAAATGTGTTGACAGTCCCCTCAGGGACGTGTCGATTGTTTATATAGCAATTCCGGCAAGACTCCTCAACATTACTCCCACCCCATATGCTACAAATGCCCCCAAAGCTCCTACGCTTACAATCTCTAGAGGTCCTCGGATCATTCTCTCCCGCATTATTTTGCTCTTAGCGACTCCCAAAAGCATCAATGCAAAGAAAGTGGAAACAATAGCGACCGGAAAGCGCGAATCTGCACTTGTGATAATAAAGTAGGGGATTAGAGGAATTGCTCCGAAGATTGCGAATGATATAAATGTCAGAAGCCCATGCACAACGGGTTTTTCGGAGGCTTCTTTGGTCATGTGGTGCTCTTCATGAAGCATTACTTCTGCCCAGCGGTCTTTGTCAGAAGTAATAATCTCTACAGCTCTCTCCAGATCTTTCCCTTCAAAACCTTTCTCCCTATACATCTGCCGAACTTCCTCCGCTTCAATTTCCGGATCAATTTCAATTTCTTCAAGTTCCTCTTTTCTCAGCCTTTCATAATTATCACGTTCGGATCTTTTGGAAAGGTATGCACCCGTTCCCATAGAAGTCCCGTCAGCTAATAAATTCGCGAGTCCGAGGATTATAACAATGTAATGCGGAAGGTCTGCACCCATTGTTCCTGCGACAACTGCAAAGGTTGTCACAATTCCATCATTACCTCCGTAAACAATGTCTTGGATATAAGATCCTATCCAAAGCCCATGCACATCAGCTTCTTGATGTTCTTTGTAGGCTATAGCTAGTTCTTCTGGGGTGCGCATGGAGTGCTAGTATAGCATTTTGCCTACTTTGACAAAGGAGGGTTTAAGAAGAATACTGGATTCCAGTACTGATTTAGTTGGTGTCAAGAATTAAGCCAGATTATGGTAACCTATCTCATTTTGCCTTACATCCATCGATTGCATCTCTTCTTCGGATACTGCGTGCATGAGTACTTGGGCTATGCGAGAAGGGCCAATGTCCCATTTGGCTTTCCTGAACCTGGCTATAGATGCGAACGGGGTGCGCATCATTGTTCCCTCATTCCTGGTGAGTACGTAGGACCCAAGTGTCCCATCCCATATGGTTCCCTGGTTTCCATCAACGACGAAGTATAATTGGTCGTCCAATTTAAGAGCAGCCCTTTGGTGCCAATCTATAAACCCGCGCATGGAAGCATCTTTCGGCAGGGTGTTCAATACATACATTGGGTAGCCTTTTGGATTAAGTTCATCGCAAGAATCGCGCGTTTTTTTGGAGCAAGTATATTTTTGGCTTGGCTCCGCAGGTCCGTATGCAGGTTTAACATCTACTTGCTGTAATGGCTCCTGAAATCCGGATATCCATTCAGTTGAATCCGATACAACATCTTGCGGTTTTTCCTGGAATAATCTTCTTATAACCGACCAAGTTGTTTCGGGTATGCTCCATTCTCCAATTCCATTTCCTGTTACATTCGGCTGTGCTACCTCTTCGGTCACATTAATCCCTGGAAGTTCATAGCGAACTATTTCCCTAAATTCAGGCAATGTAATTCTTGGCATAGGCACAGACTCCTGATGTTCGCTTTGAAACAAATCGCATATTGCAATTGCAGTTGCTGCTTGTATAAATCGACGACGGTTTATCTTTTTTTGTTTTGGAACTTCCGGATTGGGAAGAAGCTCTGGCACCCTTTAAGGCTACAAGAAGTGATTTTATCTTTCAAAGTTTTTAAGTTGCGAACTAGTTAGAACTCCAGTTTATCCCCTATGTAAGCGGAAATTTGGACCCCCTGATCTGTAGTTACAAGTCCAGCTTTCTTTACATCCACTCCTCCAGCCTTTAGTAATGTAGTAGCCTTATCAGCCTCATCAGGAGAAACAACAATCATCATTCCGTTGCCCATGCTCCATGTTTTGTAAGCTTCTTCGGTTGGGACCTCTCCAAGTTCAATCACTTCTTTAAGTGCATCATGAGGCTCGAAAAGATCAGTAAGTTCAGCTCCCTTTCCAGAAGGCTTCAAAACCCTTCCAAGTTTACTTGGAATTCCTCCTCCTGTGATATGCGCGATGCCTTTTACATTAACTTTTCGCTCTTCCTTAAATCTTCCGATCAAAGTCAGAATTGCTTTTGCATAGATCACGCTTGGAGTAAGCATTGTCTTTGAAAGTTCTTGATTGCCCCAATTGTCACCGAACTTATCGATGAGAATTTTTCTGATCAGTGAAAATCCGTTAGAGCGTGCAACTCCAGATTTCAAAGTTACAATCACATCACCTTCTTCAATCGTCTCGGGCTTAAGGACTTTGTCTTTCTCCACCACTCCGATCACTGTTGCACTCCACACGCCTTTGGAAACTGCTCCAGGAACTTCTGCAATTTCTCCAGCGGGAACTACGATCTTCTGCTCAGAACATGCCTTAGCGAGCCCGTCCATCAACTGATCAACTTGGCCTAAGTTAATCTTTGGAACATCAAGAGTGTTGGAAATACTTATCGGTTCCGCTCCAACGCAAACTGCATCATCTGCAACCATTGCAGTCAGATCATATCCAAGTGTACTTAGATTGCCGACTTCGAAGGCCAGATCAATTTTGGAACCCGTTGAGTCATCACTTTGGACCAGATAATAATCTCCCATGTCCAAAAATCCTGCGTATCCGTTCTCCTTTTGCACCGGTTCTCCTATCATTCCTTTGCGTGAGGCAAAAGTTGAGGATGCGTGTTCATAAGCTTTTTTGGAGGCTTTGTCACCTTCCTCTATGTTAACGCCCGAGTCAGCATATGTTGTCATGGCAATAGCTTATCGCTTTTAGCTTGTGGCTTCTAGTAAATGATCGATGTATCCTGTGTATATGCGCACAAGATCACTTCGTCTTACTTTAGCCATCGCCTTCATATTTACGCTCTATTTCGCGTATGTAATGCTTTTCACATCACAGATGCTGTTGGATATTTACGATCTGGTTGAGTTTGATGCAATGCATAGATATCTCTCCATGGTAGGCGGATCACTTCTTGTAGTTATTGCTATTGCAACTGCGCTCGCATTCTTGCGTCCCCTTAAGTACGTAAACTTAATCATAGTTCTGATCCTTTATCATCTGGCACGCTTTGTGGTCGATTTAATTCTGATAGCTCAAGGAAATACGTCTTGGAACATTCTGGTTCCGGAAATGGTTTATTTCCTTGTTGTTTGCGGAGCTTTGATTAGATTCTTTCCTTCTAAAGCAGAGAAGGTGATTGGCGAAGAGAAGCCTAAAGAAGAGCCTACGAGCTCAAAGCAGTCACTTTAATCTTCTTGGATTTAGATTTGGATTTAGTTCGAACTGGAGTGGATTCTATCTCATGTTGCTTGGAAGCTCGCGGTTTTGCATCTTTTGTGATCTTTCCATCTTCAATCAGAATAATCCTCCCTTTAACTTGTTTAACCAATTCCAAGTCGTGGGTTGCAAGTACCACTGTTGTACCGTCTTTGTTGATTTGTTTTAGAAGTTTAAGAACCTTAAGGGATTGATCAGGATCCAGATTGCCCGTCGGTTCATCTACCAAAAGGACTATAGGTCCATGTGCAATAGCTCTTGCAATTGCAGTGCGGGCAAGTTCTCCTCCGGAAAGTTCGCGGGGAAGAGCGTTTGCTCTTCGTTTCATGTGCATCTTGCCAAGAAGTCCTTCCACTCTTGCTTTGATTAAATTCTCCGGAGCTCCGCAGACCTCCAGAGGGTATGCGATATTTTCTGCAACAGTACGTTTACTAAGCAGCCTGTAGTTTTGAAACACAACTCCAATTCTTCTTTTGAAAAATCTAAGAGCCAATGGAGGAACAATCCTCAAGTTGACTCCGTCAAACTCAATGGTTCCAGTTGTAATCTTTTCGGCTCCGGCAAGTATATGAATCAAAGTCGATTTGCCGGCTCCGCTCGGGCCGACTATGCAAACAAACTCTCCGGGCTTAATCTTTAGCGAAATGTCCTCGAGCACGACTTGTTTCTTGAAAACCTTTGAGACGTTTTTAAGAGTGATCATTTGCTTGGGGCTATTGTTGCTCATAGTGTGAATTGACAATTGACAATTGACAATTGACAATTGGGAACTCGGATTTAATGATCGATAGGTTGTTTAAGGATATTGCTTTTAGA
>JASMHZ010000026.1 GCA_030750465.1 Candidatus Peribacteraceae bacterium | reverse complement strand
GCTCCAGTTTCCTCCGGCTCAGCTTCGATTGATAAGTCGGCTGGAGTTTTTAAGTCAAGTTCTAATCCTGTGAGGACTTCCGAGATCTCGATAACCTTGCCTTTGTTGTTGGTTCCTATGAGTAATTGCACAAACCGATTGTCAATTGTCAATTGTCAATTGTCAATTGTTTGTAAGTTGAAGCAATTGTGAATCTAAACCTGAGTGCTCCCTATATATACCTTCCTAGCTTTAGCTCCATCAGCAGGTCCTATCAGATTCTTGTCTTCCATAATATCCAGCAGCCTGGCTGCTCTGGCGTAGCCGACTTTGAGCTGACGCTGAAGCAAGCTTGCTGAGGCTCTGCCGGTTTCCTGAACAACTCGGACTGCCTCGAAGAATAATTCATCGCCTCCGTTATCATCAGCTTCCAGATCGATATTGTCATAAGCGCCTGAAGGGATGTCAGCTTGATTCTCATCATCCTCATTATCTTCAATCCCGATCTGCTCGGTTATCTTTCCTCCGCCTGCGATCTTCACAGCGTTAATGATGCGTTCTACTTCCTTAGTCGAAACGAATATGCCCTGAACTCGCATAGGTTTCGGAGTTGTTGCAGTCAAATAAAGACTGTCTCCTTTGCCAAGTAGATCTTCTGCCCCAATCGCATCTATAATAGTTCTAGAGTCGACAGCGCTGACTGTTCTAAATGAAATTCTTGTAGGGATGTTCGCTTTAATAAGTCCTGTAATAACATCTACGCTAGGTCTTTGCGTTGCAATGATTATGTGCATACCGGTTGCACGGGCCATCTGTGCGATTCTTGCAATCATAGTTTCTGTATCTCTTCTGAATTGCCTCATCATCAGGTCAGCAAGTTCATCAACTACAAGCACAACATGCGGAAGAACGTTTTCCTCTTCCATTTGTTTCTCGTTATACTCTGTGATGTTTCTAACTCCTGCATCGGCAAACGTGTGCAATCTGCGTCCCATTTCTGCCACAACCCATCTAAGTGCTTGCAGGGCTTTATCTGAATCGGTTATTACGGGCGTTAGTAAGTGTGGAATTCCATCATACGGAACCAGTTCAACTCTTTTCGGGTCGATCATTATGAATTTGAGTTCATGCGGAGCATTTTGGTATAGCAGAGACGCAAGGAAAGCATTCATACAAACAGACTTCCCAGATCCCGTGGCTCCTGCTACAAGCAAGTGAGGCATGGATGCAAGGTCAGCCACCACTGCATCACCGGA
Organism: Candidatus Peribacteraceae bacterium; assembly: GCA_030750465.1. Lineage (GTDB taxonomy): Bacteria > Patescibacteriota > Gracilibacteria > Peribacterales > Peribacteraceae > UBA2144. The sequence goes on along the minus strand of JASMHZ010000026.1, from coordinate 5,613 downwards.
AACGTCGCGCCCCAGAGGAAGTGTGAGAGACGAAGTGCTTTGTGTAAACTCTGGACTTTCCAAAATTTCCTTCAAGTGCACCAGTGTTCTTTTTTCGTTTGGCATCTCTATTCCAACAAGGGATTTGCCTGGGATTGGAGCCTCTATCCTCAAGCTGGGAGCTGCCAGAGCAAGTGCCAAATCATTCTTAAGATTGGCAATTCTACTTATTTTAACTCCTTCAGATGGCTCCAAGGTAAACTGTGTAACTGTAGGTCCTGGACGAGCGTCTCTTACCGTCACATCAACTTCAAATTCTTCAAGCTTCTCCTCAATTAGTTTTGCTTTGCTCTTTAATTCTTCATCGTTAACAGTAAGTTCGCTGTGACCGCTGTCCAGAAGATCAAATGATGGGAATGTCCATTCTTCAAATCGCGTATCTTTCATTTCTAGCTCATCAGCTTTCTTGAGCTTCTCTTTTACATTCTTCTTGGACTTTTCCTTTGCAACTTTTTGAGCAAAAGTAGGGCGGATGATATTTAGTTCAGGTTCATCTTCATCTTCTTCATCTTCCTCATCATCATATTCTTCATCTGCTTCATCTTCATCCTCCTCCTCGTCCTCTTCATCCCATTCATCTTCCTCATCTTCATCAACTGTTCTTCGCGCCCGTCTTCTATTTGGTTTAGGCAAAGAAACTTCTTTCACCCAGCCAACTACTGTCCCAAAGTCAGGTTCAAAAGAAACAAACAAGCCGATCAGGAACAGAGCTCCCAGAACTGTGTAACCCACAATACGTGTTGTAAACAACACGAATGGAAGACTGACTGCAAATCCAATTGCACCGGCGAGTTCATCGCGCTTGGTGCCAAGGTCTTCGAGCGGAGCCTGCATGTGCATCACTCCCAGAAAAGCAAGTATGCAAAGCATCAATCCGACTGCTCGCTTGGTTTCAAAATAATTTTCAGCAGAAAACCAATGCAGAAGTCCGGAACCCATCAGGAACATCGGAAACAGCATTCCCCATTTTCCAAAAAAGAATGTAAGAAGCTTATTTAGTGAATCTCCAATCGGTCCTGCCTGTTCTTGTAGCGCAAGGAGTACAAGTATTCCAGCTCCGATTTGAACGATACCGGAAATATGTCTGATTGTTGATTCACTTAGATCAAGGGAGGAAGACTTCTTCTTCGCTCTTCGTCGGCGGGTTTTTCTACGTTTCATAGGTGTATTTTATAGCATGATTCATGTCGTATGTGAATAGTTGTATTTAATAGACTCAAACTGCTAAGATGCTTCTACCATGCGAGTTGTTATTTTTGGAGCTACTGGGTACTTAGGCTCCCAATTCATGAAAATGTATCCAGATTCCCATGCACCGAGCATTGATATAGGCGAAAAAGACCACGTTGTTTCCGCTTTGGAAGAGTTTCAGCCCGATATTGTCATTAATGCTGTTGGCAGAACTGGTCGTCCAAATGTGGATTGGTGCGAAGATCATAAAGAGGAGACCATGTGGAGTAATGTAGCGGGTCCCTTGATTCTTCTGAATGAATGCGGGAAGAGAGGGCTTTATTGGGTCCATATGGGTTCAGGATGTATTTATAATGGAGATAATGGGGGAAAGGGATACAACGAGGAAGATGAGCCGAACTTTATGGGAAGCTTCTATTCCAAGAGTAAAGCGTGGGCAGATCAAATGCTTAAGGAGTTCTCGGAGCAAGTGCTTGTCCTCAGGCTCCGAATGCCGTTTGATGGCACAGGAGAGGAGAGAAACCTGATCACAAAAATTGCTCACTATGACAAAGTTTTGGATGTGCAAAACTCTGTAACCTGTATTCCGGAGTTTCTGGAGGCAACCAAGAAGCTAATTGATAAGAAGAAGACGGGTCTTTATAACGTCGTTAATCCAGGCACTATCTCTCCGTTCCAGATAATGGAAATGTACAAAGAGATTGTAGATCCGTCCAAAGAGTTCGCTGCAATTACAAATGATGAACTTCTGAAGATTGCCAAGGCCCCTCGCTCCAACTGTGTTCTAAATACCGATAAGCTAAAAGGAGAGGGGATTGAACTCCGTCCTGTTGAGGAGGCGGTCAGGTCAGCTTTGGAGGAAATAGCTTCGAATAAAGGATAATAGTGATCCATGTTTTGAATGCTTAATTAAAGAGTCTTTTTGATGGAATAATTACCTACGTCTTCTCTTATTCCTAAAGCTTTTCTTAAACTTGCGAGTAGCGGCATTTCGCGGGGGGAGTCGTTTAGTTTGCTTACGATGTTTTTTTGGTGCACTAGATGACAGTTCCATTGGAACATGAGGTAGAGATGCATGCTTTATGCGACGAAGTGGTGTGCGAATCAGTCGCTCTATGTCGCGAATGTTATGTGCCTGAGTTGGTGTTGCAAAAGAAATTGCCTTGCCTTCCTTATCAGCCCTGCCTGTTCGTCCAATTCTGTGAATATAGTCAGAGGGATCATCTGGCAGATCGTAATTTATTACCAGTTCAATGTTCGTTACATCAATACCACGCGAGGCGATGTCTGTAGCAACAAGTACCTTGTGGGTTCCTCTCTTAAATCCTTCGAGCGCTTTGCGACGTTGTGGAAGAGATCTGTTGGCGTGTATTTCAGTTGCTCGAAAATTGTTTTCATTAAGTGTGCGTGTAATCTTTTTTGCACCATGCTTGGTACGCGAAAAGACCAGAACTTGTCCCTTGTTTTCTCTAAGAAGCGACTGTAGCAGTTTTAACTTGTTTTGCTGACGTACTATTATTAGTTCCTGTTCAACCTTCTCGGCTGTAGTTCCGGAAGGTGCAATTTCTATACGGAGTGGCAGATTCATCTGGGCAGTTGCAAGCTTTACAATGTCTTGTGGCATTGTCGCAGAAAAGAGCAGAGTCTGGCGTTCGCGAGGAACATGAGCAAGAATTCGATTGATCTGGGGTTTAAATCCCATATCAAGCATGCGGTCTGCTTCGTCCAGTACAAGAATCTCTACTTCTCTAAGTGTAATCTTCTTTTTTTGAAGATAATCATTTAGCCTGCCTGGTGTGGCAATTAAAATACGTGGATTATTCTTTAGCATCTTAAGTTGCATCGGTGCAGAGGCTCCACCAACAAATACTGCAGTGCGAATACCAAGAGCATCTGCAAATGGTTTGATAGCTTCTTCTACTTGGTATGCCAATTCGCGAGTAGGCAGAATAATTAATCCTCTCTTCTTTCCGGCGGCTAATTGTTGCAACATTGGGAGCCCGAAGGCAAAGGTTTTACCTGTACCAGTCTGAGCTATGCCAATCAGATCTTTCCCTTCTAATGCTAATCCAATAGCTTGATGCTGGATTGGAGTTGGTTTAGTAATGTTTTTTTCTGCAAGTATTTTCAAAATTGCAGGACTAATGCCGATCTCCCGAAAATCAGAAGATTGATTATTGATACTCATGTATCCGTATAATACTCGTCTCAAGGCTCAATTGAGAGTAAATACTAAAGGTAATTATTAATAATTATTACAAATATTTCAATTAAATAGCCTTTTTGATGGAAAAAAACTCAAATACGGGCTAAAGTAAACTTAACACACTTTTGTACTTATTCCACTCTCTCTCATTCATAAAAAAAACGAATTCTGTTCTACAAAAGGTTGCAACAAACCGACCGATGGCAAGCAATACTGCAAAAATCATCTTTCGATAGATGAACGCAGAAAAATGACATCAAAACAGCAATCCAAAATTCGATCGGGGTGTTGTAGTGCAAAGTGTACTGTTGGAGAAGTGCATGAACATGGAACTCAGTATTGTGCAAAATGCGGGCAGGCTTGTTGTTGGAAGAAGGTGTAGCTTTGGATTTAGATAAGTCTAGAATTCTATTACTTGGCGCTGTAGAGTGTATAAAATTTAATTATTTCTTTTAACCAAGTATGGAAAAAGTCTTTGAAAGACTTAAAAACGAAACGTGGTTCTTTGCTCTTATTGCCGCACTGATAGCGGTGTCATATATAGTTTTTCCATATAAACAAATAGCAATGTGGTTTGGATTTGCAGTTGCAGGATATAGCTCTATCGCAAATGACAGTATTCAGACACTTGGAACGTTTCTCTCGAGTAATAAAACAGTAAGAAGAGTTATATTATGGATATTCATTGCAGGAATATTGGTACTTACAAATGTATTTGGATGGATTGTAAACAATGGAGACATTGCGTATGGGAGGCTTTCCTCCATACCGCAACCGGATGTATTTACCTTTGCAACACTCTCGGGCCCCATAATTCTGATTGTACTCACGCGGTTTCGTATGCCGGTGAGTACCACGTTTCTAATACTCAGTGCTCTTTCCAGTACTGTTGTTATTCAGGGAATGCTTATAAAAACACTATTCGGATATTCGATAGCATTTATATCTGCAATTGTACTTTGGACAGTTTTATCATTTCTATATCACCACGAATTCCCTGTATTAAAATATAACAAGAAGCGTTGGCGAGTATTCCAGGCGTGTTCCACTGCATTTCTTTGGAGTATGTGGTTGATGCAAGATACAGCAAATGTAGCAGTATTCCTGCCTAGATCATTATCCTTAATGCAACTAATGATGGTAGTCTCGTACTTTGTTATTATTCTGGCATTTTTGATGTTCTTTCGTGGTGGAAAGATTCAAGTTGTGGTAACAGAAAAAACTGATCTTACGGATATACGTGCTGCTACGATTATTGACCTTTGTTATGGGCTGGTACTACTTGTATTTAAGGTTTGGAACTCGTTGCCAATGAGTACAACTTGGGTTTTTCTGGGGCTTCTGGCAGGTCGTGAAATTGCACTGACGCTATTTTCAAAAAATCCTAAACCTTATAAAAAAACTGCTAACCTTGTTTTCAAGGATATTATACGCGCCGGCGTTGGACTGCTAATCTCTCTCATTATCGCAATTTTTATTATGTAGGGTCTCGTTTAGTTGCATGTAGGATGTTGAAAATGTGAGTTAGTAGATTGAATAGCCAGAGCGTTTATATATGATAATATAAGTACAGTGGGTCGGTACCGAAGCGGCCTGCCGTCCGTAGCTCTCTGCAGGGAGCGAAGGATAAGCGAACTGAGATTTCAGATTTTGGTATAATAGTACTATGGGTCGGTACCGAAGCGGTCAAACGGGTCTGGCTGTAAACCAGATGTCTCTGACTTCGGGGGTTCGAATCCCTCCCGGCCCACCACACAATCCTACTCCGGCATCTTATACTCATTCCTTATAAGCCTCGCAACTGTTCCATTGCACATGCCAGTGTTGGGTTTTCATAACGCAAAGTTGTACGTGGAAATCTTGACATATAATATTAATATGCCATATAATTCAGTACTTTGAGTACAAATTCTTCAGCACCGGATGAGAATACTGTTACAGTCTTCGGCGCAGAAGGAGACTGGGGCAGCACGCTTGTAAAGCATTATGAACGTGAGGAACGACGTGTCCTACGCGTAGATCCAAAACTTGAAAGTGAAAACATGGATCAAGTGGAAGCTGCCAAGCAAGCATCTCTACTTGTATTTGCTGTATTCCCGGAAAAACTTATCGAGATTACTGCGGCAATTGAACATGTTCTAACAAAAGACCATCGCATTCTAGAAACCACATCTGCG
>JASMHZ010000025.1 GCA_030750465.1 Candidatus Peribacteraceae bacterium | reverse complement strand
AAGCTGCGGCAATACATGGTTCCAATTCATCACCGTCAATTATCGAACTATGTGGATAATCGAACCAGAACTTGTCTCTTCCATCAACAAGCAAATAAGTTGGTTCAGATTGTTTGGTCAAAGATTTTACTGCCCTTTGCATTGCTTTCTCGGTTGCATCCAGGATCCTCAGATCATCAACCTCCTGTGCTGTAACTATTCCGCATCCCCAGGCGCAGTTGTCCTTAATCCATTCAAAAGCAGTTACACGTTCTTCTGGAGATAATTGTTTAGAATCCTTAATAAAAGAGGGTAAATCTTTTTTTCGTGGTAAAATGCATGCACCTGCTACTACTGGTCCGGCAATAGCACCTCTTCCAGCTTCGTCAATTCCAGCTATGACTGCTTTAATATTCGATAGGTTTTTTAGCTTTGACATAATATTAAGACCCCTCACCCAACCCTCTCCCCCTTCTGAGGGGGAGAGGGGATAAGGGAAAAGAAAGAAGTTAAGTGGTATAATCTAGAATGGATCAGGTTGTGCAATTGTGAGAATTCCTCTCCGGAAACGATTTTCATACTGTAAAGGGGAATTGACAATTGGGAAAATTGCTATAAAATGTATGAGTTCTTTTACATCACTATATCATAAAGTATTGGGTGGCATCTCAGATAATGTTTGACTTGAGTCCCCCTCATCCTACCCTCTCCCCGCCTTCTAAGGTGGAGAGGAGATAAGGAATACTTATTTTATTAGAGCCAGCAACTGCCTCCAAACTTTTTCAGGCGGAGCCTGTGGTTTGGTGGCTTAGTTGGCTTTCATGGAAGAAAGGTTAAGAATCATGAATTACGACCTCAATACATGGTGGAAAAGGCTTTGGTCCAATCGTCCGGAGGATGATTGTCTCATGGAGTGGTTTTGCGACTTTACGTCGCACCCACTTGTCCTTTTCTCCATCATTGGAGGAATGTTCCTCGCAGGATTCTTGATGATCGTGTCAATGGAATGGCGCGACAGAAAAGCTCTTCGCGAGTAATAGCCAATTTTTTGGACCGGGTGTCGAAAAATCTCTTCACGAGATAAAGCACTACACCGCTTTAGGCGCCCGGTCCGCCTTTTAATAATTCTCTAACAACCCTTCTCTCATCCCAGGGGATAGGACCTTTGAGAGTATTGAAAGTACTAAAAGGACCCATTCCGCAACAGATGACAGTATCTCCCTCAGATGCCTTTTTTAATGCTGCTGCAATAGCTTCACGTCTGTCATAATACTTATAGGCTTCAACAGCGCTCTGATCGATACCGCTCCAAACTTCATCGACAACCGCATCAGGATCTTCTCCGTAAGTTTCATCGCCGGCAACAAAAGCTATATCAGAAAGTTCACTGACTATTTGTGCAATCTTTGGCCTTTTTTCTTTCATCCTATTCCCGCAACATCCAAATACTGTAATTACTTTCTTGCCATCTGCAGTCATCTCTCTGACTGTTTCAAGTGTTCGTTCATATGCTTTTTCTGTCATAGTAAAATCAACAAATACATTAAAGTCCTGCCCCTCATTAATCTTTTCCATTCTGCCTGGCAATGCAGAGAAACTCTCAAGTGCCTTAAGGCATTGTTCCAAACTTACTCCAAGGGAAGTTGCGCAACCAATCGCGCACATTGCATTATCAAGATTAAAGATCCCCGGGACAGGAATTGACAATTGAGAATTGACAATTGACAATTGACTATTCTTATAATGAATAGTAGCTGAAACTTCAGTAGTACTTGCTGTGACATCAGTCACATATATGTCAGATTCTTCTGCTCCAAAAGTAACAGTCTTTTCCGATTTAATTTGATTGTATATTTCAAAGCTTGCGTCAGATTTATTAAGTACTTTAGCTCCTTTCCCTTTTAACATTTCGAATATCTTTCCTTTGTCTTTTCTGTATTGCTTCATAGTTTTGTGATAGTCCAAATGCTCAGGCGATGTGTTAGTCACGGTGGCGACTTTCGGATATGTATGATGGACTCTACCTTGCACAAGGCCGTGCGAAGATACTTCTATAATTGCATGAGTGCATTTCTCTCTCACGAGTTTTTTCAAAAAGTTCTGAAGAGTGGTTGGAGCAATGGAAGTAAGGTGAGTTTCATTTTCTTTTTTTACGTCTCCTATCTGAAAGAACGCTGTAGATGCTGCTCCGGTCTTAATTCCTGACTTATTAAGAATATGAGCAATCATTCCAACAGTTGTTGTTTTGCCATCGGTTCCGGTTACTCCAATAACCGTCAGTCTTCTTGCAGGAAAGCCGTTCTTAGCTGCGGCTATAAAGGCTTTAGAATAATGCCAGCCTAAGCGAATTGGACTGCGGTACCCGATCTTTGATTTAAACTTCTTAAGCATTCTCATGGCTCGCCAAGGATAGCACGAGCCTCTGCAATATCCATTGAAATCTGATCTTTTAGATCTTCTTCTGAATCAAAGTCTCGGATATCTCTTAACTTCTCTACCAATTCAACTTCAATTTCGGACGGCAATTCACTTAATTCAGAATCTATTACATGAACTTCGAATGCCTTTGGGTCATTGTGAAAAAGTCGAGGACCAAAGTGGATTGCTGATAAGTATTCGGAGTCTTCAACTTTTGTTTTACCTGCATAGATGCCTTCTTTAGTTTCTTCCGGAACATCATTCAGATCCAGATTAATCGTTGGATATCCGATCTTTTTGCCCCTTCCGGAACCTGTGATTACTTTGGCAGTAAATTTCATTGCTGAGCTTTTAATGTTCTTGCGCTGTCAGCCATCTTCTTTGAAATGTTTTGAACTTGATCTGCAATTGTAAGAAGATTGGGGCTGAGCTCTTTTGCTCTTGTTGCAAGATTCCATGCGTTGCCACAGTGAGTAATAACATCATTATACTTTTCTTCGGAACCCTTTCTGTATCCCTTGGTAAGTTCAATAAAGGCTTCGGTAATCTTAACAGCACCTTTAACAATAGGTTCTTCGGAACGTTTTGCATGTGCTCCTCGGGCAGCGACCAGAGCTCTGTTTGCTGCAAATTCAGCTTGAGTAATGTTGCCTTGGTCAAGCATAGAGAGTGTAATGATCATTTCCTGTTCTGCTTCGGAAAGCAAAGCCTGGGTTCTGCGTTCTTGCTGGTACATCATAAAACGATGCATCAAAAGCGCGGTGTCACCGCGGGTTAGTTGATACTCAGGATGAATTAATCCGTCTAAATTAATCATTATCATTGAAGAGGCAAACGCATAACGTATGTAAGGGTAGAACCAAGCGCTTACATCGGCTACGTCAGTAGAAAGAGGAATATCCAGTTCACCAAGAAAAACCTCTGGATCAATTCGATTAGCCAGTTGCATTATCTTCAAAAACTCTGCGGTGATAATTGTGTCGTCCCCGTTAAATTTTAATTTTTTCGGAGGACCGTCGATTATTCCGTTTTGCCTTGCGGCTTCCACATATGACATGAACCAGGCGCCTTCTGGAATGTCTTTAAACAAGGTTTCTTTTACCTGGTCCAAGGCTGCTTGATCTATAAGCGGGGAAATTATGATCTTAAGAGCTTCTGCTCTGTTGACTTGTTTGTCCGGCTTGAATGTACCATCGTCATATCCTTTAATTATCTGCTGGCTTCGAAGAAATTCCGCTGCTTCGTATGCCTCGTGATCGGGAGGCACATCGGAAAAGCTTTGTGGCTGTTGAGCAAAAACAGGAGCAGTTAGAGCCATGGAGACCAAAAAGGCTGAAGTTTTTAACAATAATCTTGTTGAAATCATAAGGATTTGAGGGTGAGTTCCTTATAGCTTACAGAAGCATATATCAGCTGTAAAAGCTATATAATGATGATATCGACTATTTGTCTAAAATATGGTAAAATAACATATCTGCAACATGTATATAAACATTCTCATAAAAGGCATGATATTAGTCCCAATACTGGTTCTGGGAACGATTCCTCAGATCTCATCAGCTGAGGAAAGTAGCTCTTTCAAGTTATATCATGAGGCACCGCAATATGGAGAAAGAGGACCGGCCGCATCAGATTCTTTCAAGGTGAATGAGGATGGTGTCACATGGAGCGCAAAACCGCTAACAAGTGACAGCTTCCAGATAGTTTCATCTCCTCCTACAGCTGCAGCTGCGACAACTCCGACACCGCCTGCTGAAGAGGAAGAAGAAACAACTCCACCAAGTGGTGGAAGTAGAGGAAAGGGGACAACTCGACCTGTAAAAGGAGTTGATCCTTCAGATGATGAGGATGGAAAGCCTGCAGCTCCCGCCGAAGAAGAGAAAGAAATAGATGTGCCTAAAGCTCCTGCATCTTATGTGGAGTCAGTACAAGATGGAGGGGCCGGATATTCGACCGGGGAAAGTCGCACAACTACTCCGAGGTATTTCCGAGGAATAAAGCTCGCGAAAGATACAAAGGTTATTGTTGTAAAAGAAGAGGCTCTTCCGAATCAAGTAATAATGATTATTGAACAAAACAGGAATCTTCAAATTGCTCTCATGATTACGCAAGCTATATCCGCGATTTGTTTCCTTATGGCCTTCCGGCTTTTGCTTACCAGAGTTCCTTTCAGGCTTCTTAAGAAATGAGATTGAACACTTTCAGTATCGGCTTTGGAAAAGGAAACCGAAGAATCCGAGGTAACCGAGGATCATCAGTTATCCTCGGAATCATCGGAATCATCGGTTTCTTCGGATTCATTTCTTTAGGGGTTTCTAATGTATACGCAAAGACTACAGCTCCAACAAAGCTCGTCTACAACGGTCATCTACTGGACTCTAGCGGTGATGCTGTAACTACCGAAGTCTCGGTTAGATTCAGTTTCTGGAAAAGCTCTGATTATATAACAGGTGATGTCACCTCAACTGGAGCGATTGATATCGGAGCTTCTAACTACGGAAGCTGGAATGAAACATTTACTTTGACTCCAAACAGTGATGGATATTTTACAGTTGATCTAGGTACAGGGTCTGCACTTCCGGATTTCTCTACTCTTTCCGATGCAGTTCTTACAAGCCTTCATTTGCAAGTGGAGGTTAAGGCTTCCTCCTCAGCAAATACATCATATGAGCTTCTTGATAAAAATACTTCGAATGCATCCATAGATCGTGCACCACTACTCTCGGTTCCATTTGCTCTTAATGCTAATCTATTAGATGGGAGAGATACAGGGACCGCGAGCGGATCAATTCCAGTGCTGGAGACGGGAGGACTGCTTTCGCTTGGTGCGGTTCCAGGCGGAACGAATAAAGATACATTTACATTGGATTCAGATGACTCCGTTTCAAGTGGAGAGATATCTTTTATATTCGGGTCTGCCCTCAAAAAGAAACTTTCATATGATGCAACGAACAATGTGTTCTCATTTAACAATGCACTCAGAGTAGGAGGCCAATTGACTGCAACCGGAGGCCTAACAGCGTCGGGCACCATTGCCACGGAGAGCGGTGTTGTTGTAAACCGAGAAAATGCAGCGAAAGATTCTGTCATTGTATTCGGTAATTCTTTGGGCCAAGAGACTTTCAAGTTCTTAAACACTGAGCATGAGTTCGAGCTTTCCGATGATGTTAGGATTACCGGAAATCTGTCCTCAAGTGGAATTCTAGCAGTTGAATCGAATGCTGTAGTGGGAGGTACTTTGACAGTTGGAGGGCTAATAAATGGTGTGGATATAACAACACTTACTAGTGATAATGATGTCCACTTAAAGGTTTCTAGCGGGGCAGGACTAAATTTGACTGTTGCATCAGGGGATTATCGGCTTGGAGGAACTGTAACAGCGTATGCAGGATCGTCTAACAATGTAATTGCTGATGATGATACGAGTTATGTATTCTTTGAAACGGGAGGGTTAGTTACTAATACAACTGGATTCCCAACTGATCATATGTATATTCCACTTGCGACTGTATTAACTGCAGGCGGAAGCGTTTCCACTATCACCGACAAACGAGTGTTCAATAGCGCCGATACAGAGCGTACTGTTACAAGAATATTTACTCCTGAGTTTGAAGGTGTTTCTTATCAGGGGGACGGATCTAATAATGTAGGACAGCTGGTGCTCAATCACTCCGGAGGCAACCTGATGAACTCCTATCAATGGTCAAGCTCCAGAAGCACGCTTCAAGACTATGATGTACTTCTGAATTTCTCTCTTCCTGAAGACTTTATAAGATGGTCAGACAACCATATGACGATTTCATATAAATCTTCATCTTCAGATGCTGCTAATAATAAGCTTGATATTGCTGTATTCGACTCAGCGGATAACTCAGTTACGCTTACAGGAGACAGTACAGGCTTGGTATCTACCGGATGGACCACAACGGCAATTACATGGTCTGGAACGCCGACCTGGACTGCGGGATCAGGGTCACTTATAAGACTCAGGCTTTCTGCTAAGAGTGACGAATCTATGCATGTGGGGAAGGTTAAGTTGAAGTATGTAGAATTGCTATCTGAGTAGGAATATTGGTGCCTAAATGCACCCTCCCCCCAGGGGTGGGTAATAGGCTGGGTGGAGGGACTGGCATTTATAGTGGCATCTGAAAAAACTCAGTCAATACCTCTTTTTGTATAAACTTTTTGCACAGTCTGGATTTACGCTTACATAAGCCCAAAAAGACGTTCCGCTCCCAAGCGGAATGCAAAGCTAACTAAACATTTGACACCCATAATAAATAGAAGCTTTGTCAACTCCATGTGAAAGAATTAAAACCCGATTTTTGGTAGAATAGTAAGAATAAACAAAAACACAACTTATGCGATATTTCGCTAACTCAAAGGCAATAAAAGTAATCGCAAGACGAGGGATTCCCCTGAGTTTGGTCTTTGTCTTCGTATGGAGCATCGCAGGAACGGCAGAAGCTGTATCAAGCTGGAATCCAACTTTGCTTGTAAATACGGAATCCTTCCAAGAAATTGATAGTGGAGATGGAACAACCGAAAGAGAGCTCAGATTTGGAGACATTGACAAGAAATTGATGTGGCAGATAAATGAAAACAGATTCCAGTTCACAAGAAATGTGAATGTTGGAGGAAATCTAACAGCCACAGGAGCCATTGCAGCCTCAGGTGCATTAACAATTGAAGGGGCAATGTCTGGCGCGTCCCTACATGTGAGCAGCTTAACTACTTTAAGTGGAGCTGTTTCTATTGAGGGAAATATAACTACAAGTGGCACCTTGGTTATTGATGGAACTTCAAATCTTCAGGGTGCGGCAACATTTGGTACAACAGTAACAATAACAGAAGGAGCCTTGACGGATGATACTATTGTAGAAGGAGACCTAAAGGCAGTTGATGCGGCTGCGGATGAAGACATTCTTACATTTGAAGTTACAACAGGAGACTTCGAATGGCACAGCAAGTCTGATTTAGGTATTGGAACTGCAACAGCCATTACAGATGGTTTAATTGTAGAACCGGATTTGGATGCTGATGTAGCGGCAGCAGATGGAGATTGGCTGCAATACGACAGTACCGGCACAAACTTTACATGGAGAAGTTCAGCAGAGCTTTTAACTGACGTTGGACAAAATGCAGGCACAGATATCACAGCCGATCTTGAAGAGGAAACACATGCGTCTGAACACGCAAGTGGAGGTGGAGATGCAGTAGATCATGACACCCTAACTAATTTTGTTGCAAATGAACATCTGGATTGGACAAATGAAACAAACGACCTTTCTACTACCGGCAACCTATCAGGAACTACTTTGAATGTTGATAAGAATGCATTCATCTTCGGCAAATTAGCAGTATCAGGTGCGATTGTGACTGACAGTAATCTTGCAGCTTCAGGTACTTTATCTGTTGAAGGAAATGTGACTACAAGTGGAACTGTAGTTATCGAAAGCACTGCAAACATTAAAGGGGCATTGACACTTGGAGACGGTGCTACAAAATTTGCATTGCCTACAGCGGATGGAACAAATAATCAGATTCTAAAGACAGATGGGGCTGGATCCCTAACTTGGCAGAACGATGATGGAGGAACATCTTTAAAAGCAGGTCAGGGGCTTACATTGGGTGGTTCATTCTTCTCTCTTTCAAATACATTCTCTGGAACATCTCTTGAAATTACGGGAACGTCATCGGGTCTCACGGTTCATGCACAGGATATGTTGCAATCATCCGGTGCGCTTTCGGTCGATGGCGCAGCAAGTTTTCAGGGTGCAGTAACAATCACAGAAGGTGCACTTACAGATGATGTCATCGTAGAAGGAGACTTGAAGGCTGTTGATGCTGCAGCAGACGAAGATATATTTACTTTCGAAAGCACAACAGGTGATTTTGAATGGCATAGTGCATCTGATTTAGGAATTGGAACTGCTACAGCTATTACCGATGGCTTGATTGTAGAGCCGGATC
>JASMHZ010000024.1 GCA_030750465.1 Candidatus Peribacteraceae bacterium | reverse complement strand
ATACTATTACTGCACTTATTAATAAGCTTGATGAGGAAGGGGCAATTGGACTTAAAAGTGTATGGATAGATCTCTCCGATCACTTAACAGTTCTTAGCTTAGGTGAATCCAATCTTCGTCCGGAAGTTCGCAAAGAAGCGAAGATGCTTTTGTCTGAGTTTGCATTCTCGTTGGAAGAATTAAGTGCAAATGGAGGGACAGTAGACTCAGAGATTCTGGAAGGAGTGCGCATTTATCTGCCTCCGGATAACGATTCTGTAGCGGTGCTTACCGAAGAAGAAGTAATTAGGATCGTACAAAACATCCGTGAAAGAATATTTGTGTTCCATATGGCGCGTTCAAGAATTAACCAATTAAAAGCAGAGTTCAAAGCTCTAGAAGGCCACCCGGATCAGGGTCGAATCCTTCGAAAGCTCAGGTTTGTACTACCTGATGGACTGGAAGAGTTCCCGCTAAGAGTTCGCAAGGAAATAATTAGGTTGCAGTGGGAAAGGGCGGCTTAATTACTTGACTGAATCATCCAAGATCCACAAACTGTTTGGCATGTACGTTATTGCTGAACTAAAGGCAGGTCGAGCTGTTGTTGTAGACGGTGAACCGTTTCTAATCACTTGGAACAAATTTAGCAAACAAGGACGTCAAGGAGGAGTAATGGCAACAAAGCTTAAGAATTTGAAGAATGGAAACGTGATTCAAAAGACTTTTCAGGGCAATGATAAGCTGGAGCCTGCGGATGTCGGATATAAGAAATGTCAGTTCCTTTATTCGACAGGAGATGCTTTTACTTTTATGGATTTAACTTCCTACGATCAGTTTGAATTAAATTCAGATTCTGTTGGGGAAGGAGCTAAGTTCCTTGTGGACGGACAGGAAGTGGATGCTTTGGTATTTGCAGAAAATCCAATTGGAATCCAGCTTCCGTCTACTGTTAACTTGAAGGTAATAGAAACTCCTCCCGGAGTAAAAGGGGATACAGCGGCAGGAGGAACGAAGTTTGCGGAGCTAGAAAGCGGAACAAAAGTTTCGGTTCCTCTTTTTATCAACGAAGGGGATACGGTTAAAGTTAATACAGAGACAGGGGTTTATATGGAACGGGTCTAACTTCTTTCTTTTGTCTTGATACAAAAGAAAGAAACAAAGAAAAGATCAAGGCAAACACAGCTCACTCGTCGCGCAAATGCACAATCAGATATTGGCTCACAGAGACGAGTCGAGTCTGAGGACTCGCTCGCCATCTGCTCGCATTATTCAACAAATGACCATTGGCTCCTCGCTCGGGTGTGTGTTTGCCGGTTTGTGGCTAGTAGTTAGAATAGTGGGTCTCTTCAATTTTTTGCATGGCGAAGCCGCGACGTACTCTTTGCGGAACCCGAACCACGATGCGTTCGACGCCTTCCAGGCCGACTTCGACCAGTGCGTCAATAAACGCTTCATGACAACCACCGGTGATGGTGGCCACATTACCCTCGATCTTCGTTTCACATGCCGGCAGAGGGTTTGCCAACATGTATTTGACCTGCGCTTCGAGCTTTTCCATCTCTTTGAGCAGGTCTCTCGCTTCTGCCACGCCTGAGGCGAAGGCAATAACGAGAACGAACAGACACAGTCGTTTCATCGCAGTCTCCCTTTCGTGTGAAGTACCAAGAAATGTCCAGATAAATACATTATACACTAAAAATAGTAGTATGCAATACTACATAAAATGAGCAAATATACGCTCTAGAGGCGTTTCTTAAGCATTTCATTCACTCTCGCCGGGTCTGCCTGTCCTCCACTTTCCTTCATAACCCAACCGACGATTGCGCCGATGGCTTGTTCTTTGCCGGCTTTGTAAGACTGCACAGCCTCGGGGTTTGCCTTAATGGCTTTAGTAATCAGCTCCTCCATCTCTCCTTCATCCACGTCTCTGACTCCTTTGTCTTTAACAATCTTCTCCACAGTCATTCCATCAACAATATCCTTCAGATACTCTTTTTCCTGATTCTTTGTAATGCGCTCATCGGCTATTAGCGCAATAATTTGCTCAGTTACAAAATCCTCGTCAGGCTTTTCCTCCCCATCATCAGATTTAATGAGTCCCGCCAACTGTGTCAACACAATGCTTCTTGAGCGCTTAACATCCTTCGTCTCTTCAGCAACTTTATCAAAAATAGTTCTGAAATACGGTTGATCTATGAGCATCCTGACTTCAAAGTCTTCTAGTCCCATCTTCTCATATTTAGTTTTAAGTTCACTTGGAAGTGCTGGCATTTCCTTCTTCAATTTCTCTATATCTTCCTTCGTAAATTCCAAAGGTGGGATATCGGGTTCAGGAAAATACCTGTAATCCATAGCAGTCTCTTTGTCGCGAAGCATTTTTGTCTGTTCATCATCATCTACCCAGCCGACGGTAATATCATTCTTTAAAGGCCCGCCATCTTCATCCCATTTCTTACTGAGTCTTTTGATCTCATAACTCAGAGCTTTTTCCAAAGACTTAAACGAGTTTAAATTTTTAATCTCGCTTCGTGGATTAAGTTTCTTAGACCCTTTTTTCCTTAGCGAAATCGATGCGTCAAAGCGCATCATTCCCTTAAACATATCAGCTTCGGAAGAGTCGACTGCAATTAGAATCCTCCTAAGCTCCTGTGCAAAAGCTACTGCCTCTCCAGGTGACCTTAAATCTGGTTCCGTAACAATCTCCACAAGAGGCGTTCCGGCTCGATTGTAATCGCACAAAGTCTTCTCGCCCCTATGAGTCAGTTTTCCGGCATCGTTCTCCATGTGCAGTCTTGTAATTCCACAAGCTCGTACATCACCGACTTTATTTCCACTATCGTCAGAAATATTAAATTTAACTTCTCCCTTCAGCGAAAGAGGGAAGTCATATTGGCTTATTTGGAATCCCGGTGGCAGATCAGGGTAAAAGTAATGTTTGCGGTCAAAATGATTCTCCTTCTGAATCTCACATCCAATTGCAAGTGATGCTTTCATTGCCTTTTTGATAGCTTCCTCATTCGGAGCGGGAAGCGTGCCCGGGTGCCCCATGCAGATAGGACAAACAGTAGTATTTGGTGGTTTCCCAAATGCATCATTATCGCATCCGCAGAACATCTTGGATTTCGTGTTCATTTGAGCGTGAACTTCTAGGCCTATGATAACTTCTAGGTCGGGCATTGGTAAAAGATTAACGTTATGGTGTTTAACAATCAACATGCTCGTTCCGCTTTTTCGGAACTCGCTATCAACACGTCCGCCAAAGCGGACTTTCGACAATCAACTTTACAGCTATTTAAAGCTCAAAAGTCGATTGTTGATTGTCGATTGTTGAGAGCGAAGCGTGTTGTTGGTAATCTGTGATAAGGATATTGTCCAGATGATCCATTTCGTGTTGGACTATACGAGCATCCATGCCAGTTAGCTTCCTTTCATTTTCCTCACCTTTTTTATTCAAGTAAGTGATTGTAATTTCAATTGGCCTTTCTACTTTTACATTAATGTCAGGAAGACTAAGGCACCCTTCTTCTACAACATCAGTTTCTTCACCTCTCCAAACAATTTCCACATTTATCAAAACATTAGTTTTCCCATTGAACTTAGCCAGACACATTCTAAGTGCTTGACCAACTTGATTAGCCGCTAGGCCCAGGCCTTCCTCATCTTTGAGAGTATCTTCCATATCTCTTATAAGCTTAAGAATATCTTTAGTTACCTTTGGAATCTTCTCCGTCTTTTGGCGAAGAATGGGATTATCAGTGCCGGTCTCAATTGGGAGGATTGCTATAGTAGATCAGTGAATAGTAAATAATTAGTTATAAGTGAATAGTGAAGAGTGAATAGTGAATAGTTAATCTCTATAAGTGTATGTAAATTCTATCACACGCATTATTCACTATTAACTATTAACTATTCACTTTTTGGCCACTTCTCTTGAGCCTGCCCTAATTCTCAAGTCTTCAACTGATCCTATCTTCCCAATTTCTATCATTTTAAGAAGTGCCTCCGCTGTTAAAATCACATCAGGAAGTGCTCTGTGGCGTTCATCAGGCAATTTAAGCTCCAATCTTTGTCCAACTACGTCCAAACTGTGCCTAAACTCTGTTGGAAACACGCTCTGGCTTAGTTTCATCGTGCAAAAGTGCTCAGGAAGCTCTATAAACCCCCAGCATAGTTCCTTCTCTCGGTTTAGGAATCCCATATCAAACTGAGCATTGTGTGCGACAAGAAAAGAGCCGGAGGCAAATTCCAGAAACCCTGGAAGCACCTGATCGATTGTAGGAGCCTGGGCTACATCTTCATCTCTGATTTTATTTATCTGTGCTGCTTCGTGCGGAATCGTACGTTCTGGATTTACAAACTCATGAAAAGGATCTTCCTTTTTTATTTCTCCGCTTTCAATCCTCAGGGCCGCGATCTCTATAATTCTATGTCCTCTATTGGGATCAAGGCCGGTAGTTTCCACATCGAAGACGGTTAGCGGAGGAAGCATAGGTCGGGACTATACATGTCAGGGGTGAGTGGCGGTAGTGGAATATTGTTGACGATGTAAGAAATTGACAATTGACAATGAACAATTGACAATTAAGCTTCGACTGTGATTTCAGCTACCTCCATCATAACTAAACTCGAGCGACTATATGATCCGCCTAAGTCATTTCTAAATTGGAAGACCCCACTTGATCTAACAATTGCAACGGTTCTTAGTGCTCAGTGTACAGATGAAAGAGTTAATATGGTTACAAAGGAATTATTTAAGAAGTGCAGAAAAGCACAGGACTATATTGATCTTCCTCAGCGTGAACTCGAAAAGATCATAAGGCCGTGTGGAACATTTAGAGTTAAGACCAAGTATATTAAGGGTTTAAGTAAAATCATCAGTGAACAACACAAAGGTCACTTCGACAAAGCTCAGTGCGGGCAGGTACCGCGTACTATGGAGGAACTTGTTAAGCTTCCCGGAGTTGGCAGAAAAACAGCGGCAATCATTCTTTATGCAGCTTTTAATAAGCTAGAGGGCATCGCAGTCGACACTCATGTGATGCGCTTAAGTCAGAGGCTCGGTTTAACCAAGCATTCAACGCCCGAAAAAATAGAGAAAGATCTGATGAAGATCATTCCAAAGAAGCATTGGGGCAGATTCAATACCCTAATGGTCAGCCACGGCAGGGAAGTGTGTACCGCGAGGAACAGAAAGTGCGAAAAATGTGTATTTAAAGCCAAATGTCCGGCATCGCAGATTAAACCTAAAATGTAACATCCATCACCGATTAAGAATTCAGGTTAAGATAGTATAATGTCGTACTTATCTTATCCCCCTTTTTATTATGCGTTTTATTCCAATAGCAATTATTGCAGCGATCACACTTAGCGCGTGTGGACATACAACACCTCAGAAAAGGTCAGATGCTGAAGCGAAGCCGCGTCCCGTAGCCCAAGCTCAAGAAGCTCAGCCAACTCGTGCAGTACCAAAAGCAAGTGCTGCCGAATATAAGGACTTCAGTGGTGGTGTAATTGGTAACGGCGAAGAGTCAGTTCTTTTCTTTCATGCCACGTGGTGTTCAACCTGCGTTAAAGAAGACAAGAACTTAAGGTCATGGTACCCGTCACAAGATATGCTCCCGCTATATAAAATTGACTACGATTCGAATACGGATCTAAGGAAAAAATATGGAGTCAACATGCAACATACCTTTGTTAAGATAGATAAAAAAGGTAATGTAGTGAAAGTATTACCCGGTCCAACTCCGGACGCACTTAAGTCATTTCTTTCAGCTTAATTTGTGGGCATCTATCTAGTGCTTTTCATTGCAGGAGTTCTGACAATTCTCCTACCGTGCATACTTCCGCTGATTCCCATTGTATTGGGAGTCAGCATCGCGGGTAAAAGTAAGCTTAGACCACTTCTTACGATTGCAGGGATGCTTGTAAGCTTCATAGGCTTCACGTTTCTTCTGATTTTAGTCCTAAAAAACTTTATCGGAGTAGAAGTGCACATGCGAACGGCAACGTATTTGATTTTACTTTTGTTTGGTCTCGGATTCGTTACGCACAACAAGCATATTTGGAATGCCGGAGCGGTAATCGGAGGATTTTTCTTTCTTGATGCGGGGCTAAACTTCGTTTTGGTTGCGATTGCACTGGGATTTATTGCAATGCATGTTGGAGGGAAGATCGCAGATTACAAAACATCGGGTCTGGAATTCAACGCAAGGCAACCGGGGAGTTAGGTCAAGATAATCCATTAACTGCGTTCATTATTGGCCTGACACTTGGGCTTGTATGGGTTCCATGTGCAGGGCCGGCTTTAAGCTTTGCTTTCACGTTGGTCAGAGAACAACCAGGGCCAGAAGCTCTGCTCTCATTACTTGCTTATGGACTTGGAACTGCGATTCCGCTTCTTTTGATCGGTTACGGAGGGCAGTGGGCTGTTCATTCAGTTAGGAGCTTATGCAAGTACACCGGTCGTATAAAGCAGTTTGCAGGTGGAATTTTGATCGTAACAGCCATTGCTTTCCAATTTGGGTGGTTTAAGGCATTTGAAGCCTTGCTTGTCTCGACTCCAATAGGAAATATTGGAATAGAGCTTGAGGAGAAATATCTTCCATCTTATGATGGGGCTCCATGAAACAGTACCTAAATCTCCTAAGTAAAATAATGAACGAAGGCATCCGAAAGGACGATCGTACCGGGACCGGCACGCTGAGCTTGTTTGGTGAACAAATCAGATTCAATCTGCAGGAAGGATTTCCGCTGCTTACAACCAAGAAGGTCTATATGAGGGGAATTACTCATGAACTTCTGTGGTTCCTCAAGGGCGATACGAACATCAAATACTTAGTCGATCGCAATGTTAAGATCTGGAATGAGTGGCCTTATGAGGGATATAAGAAGAGTGATGAGTATCAGGGAGAGTCGCTTGATGAGTTCGTTGAAAAGATAAAGGAAGATCAGAATTTCGCCGACAAATGGGGCGATCTTGGTCCTGTTTACGGTAAGCAATGGATCAGATGGACAGGTAAGAATGGAGAAGAGATTAATCAGATAAAAAATGTGATTGAAGAGATTAAAACTAATCCAACTTCACGTCGGCTCCTCGTCAGCGGTTGGAATGTTGCAGATATTCAGGAGCTTATAAGCGGAAAAACTTCTGCTCCTCCTCTTTGTCATACTGTTTTTCAGTTCTATGTCTCACAACCCACGAGAGCGGGTCTTCGACCTGCGTTGTCATGTCAGTTATATCAGAGGTCAGCTGATTATTTCCTAGGCGTACCGTTCAATATTGCATCATATAGTTTGCTAACGCACATGATTGCACAGGAATGTGGTTTAGAAGTCGGTGATTTCGTCCATACTTTTGGGGATGTTCATTTGTATTTGAATCATTTAGATCAAGCGCTTACTCAGTTGGAGCGCGAACCGCGGTCATTGCCTCAACTTAAGCTCAATCCGGAAGTAAAGTCAGTCTTTGATTTTACTTTTGAAGATATTGAGGTGGTTAATTATGATCCGTGGCCTGCGATAAAGGCGCCGATTGCTGTTTGACTCATCCCCCTGGCCCCCTTCTCCTGTGAGCAGGAGAAGGGGGAATAAAGAAATTTTTCTTTATAAGCCCCCTCTACTCCGCACCCTACGACAAGCTCAGGGCAGGGAGGAGAGGGGGCTTGGGGGGTGAGGTCGTAAATCGCTCGCAATCAAGATAACTATTTAGTAACCTAGTAGTCCATGATAATTTCTCTCGTAGCAGCGGCATCAGAGAATAATGTTATTGGAAAAAACGGCGGGATTCCGTGGGATCTTCCAAAAGATTTTAAGCACTTTCATGATGCGACCAAGGGAAAGCCGATTATTATGGGAAGAAAAACACATGAATCAATCGGCAGAGTTCTGCCCGGAAGAAAAAATATAATAGTAACTCGTCAGGCAATTGAAATTGAAGGTTGTGATGTTGTGCATTCGATTGAAGAGGCCTTAGACTTAGTTAAAGATGAACCAGAAGTTGCAATAATCGGAGGAGGGGAGATTTATAAGCAAGCTATTCCGCTTGCTAACCGGTTAGATCTAACACGAGTTCACACGACCATCGAGGACGGCAATGCTTTCTTTCCGGAGTTTGATGAAAATGAATGGGAACTGAAATCAGAAGAGCGCCACGAAATCGATCAGGATCACGCGTATGCATATACGTTTCTGCTGTATGATCGTAAATGATGCCGGTCGTAGCAGCGACGCTGCGTCGCTGCTACGGGGGCTTTAATATATTGGCTTGTGTAAGCCAAAAAATAGTCCATATAACGCTTCAAAGAACTCATTTATTGTTTTAAAATGAGTATTCCTTATTCTTAAGTCATGCGATTAAACCAAGAAACAACGGCAACCTGGGAAGACCCGGTAGAACAGGTAGACCGCGTACAACAGCAAGCCG
>JASMHZ010000023.1 GCA_030750465.1 Candidatus Peribacteraceae bacterium | reverse complement strand
CGAGGGACAATACTATCAATGATAAAGGCTGGAATGAATCGCGTGCTTTCGAGCCTCATCCTTCCGGTTATTATTGCGACAATGGCATGTGCACTTTTTCTCCAACCGGATTTTTTGGAAGCATATGGGAATGCATGGAAAAAACCGGCTGTACGGATACTTACATGTGCCCGTTCCATACCGATTATTTACCTCCAACTGAATTTGTTAGGGATCAAAATGTTTATTCTTACGGTTGCAACAAAGCAACTCTCTCTCCCTATGCGGGATTGTCACTTCCAGATTCCGGTTGGCCGGAAGCAATTGAGGCAGAATATATGCTTATATATCAAGCGGAAGAATTTAAGAAGAATCTATTCATAAGCAACGCAAGAGTGCTGGAACTAGCATCCAAAATAAATCAATGGATGGGCAGAAAATCAACTCAGAATCAAAACTTTACAAATTATTCGGGCGTAACCCCTCAGCACGAAGTTCAATTGGGATGCAACACAGAGCCCGGTCTTTACGGCAATCCTCCAATTCCTTTGGAGGATCCTGATGATAAGGGTAGATATCCTTCAATGGATTATAATGGTGTTTGGCCCCCTAAATGGCCAAAAGGCGCTTTGCGAATGGAAACCCACGGACCGTTTACTTTGGATAAAAACAATCTGCGCCTTGTAAGGGAATATATGGTTATGAGGGAAACCTGGGGCAAGAGACGTCCGCTTTACTACAGGCTGCCTGAAGAATACAAAAACTGGTCGATTTGGAATCCTTTTACTTTGATCGATGCCTATTTACAATCTTGGGTTCGAGGCGAACTTAAAAAGTGGGATGTTTACCAGGAACAAATCACTGCACCTTCTGTTCCACATGCTACAGATACACCGAAGCAAACAGGGCTTGAGTTTGAAGTTATAAGAAGTTTTGTAGGTGAGTATGGCCGGATTGCAAAAACCTTGAACCAGGGAACAATGCGGGACTTTGCCAGAGGTATAAATTGGTTTATTCGAAGATCCTGCATAGACAGACCATGCATCGAAAGACTGGATCACATACTTAAATTAATTTTGAGAGATTCCTGTTTCCCATATACAAATGGAGAATATATTAATGGAGGAAAACTTTGGGAGAAGTGTGATACTTGATGGTGGCAAACTATCCCTTATCCGTAATTAATTCGTATAAGGGGGAGTTGTGACGAAATGCATTTTACCTTTATCATTACAGATGATGAACCTAAACGCATACATCCTTGACTGGACAATGAACGAATATGAGCAACTCCTCACTCAATTAGAAGAACTTAACTTTTTGTTTCAAAAAGAATCCGATAATAATCATGTAAGAGTTGATGTTCCTTTTGCTAAGATCAATGATTTTACTAAGCTTGTTCAGGCACATCTGAATGCCCCATTCAATTACGTGGATATCCAGTATCCTAACGAAAGAAAAACTGTTGTCATCTTCCAAAGCAAATACTTCATTATAGAAAGTGATAAACAAAATGAAGAGGTAAGGAACTGGGCTATCAATCTTGGACTACCCATTGAGCAAGCAGACTGGGGCAATTCCTACAGTAACGAACGGTAAAATGCACATCACACAACACAGGCTACGCAGTTCCTGCCTGCCGGCAGGCAGGTACATACACTGATAATTTAATTTTTATTTAAAACCTCTCTTATCTATAATTAATTCGTATTAAGAGGGAGTTGTGTGAAATACTAAAAAATCATACCATTCCTGCAAATCTTCTCCACATTCTCTATGGATAAAAAATGCGTAATCGTTCTTGATCAGGAATTGCCAGTAGGACTATTGGCTAACTCTAGTGCTGTCTTGTCTCTTACTCTCGGGGAAAAAATTGATGGCATTATCGACCGAGATATCAATGACGGTTCTGGAGAAAAACATGAAGGTATCACAAACACCGTCATACCAATTCTAAAAACTGAGAAGGAGAATCTTACAATTATCCGAGAGAAAGCAGTAGATCTCGACGATGTACTCGTTGTGGACTTTAGTGATGTTGCACAACGCACAAAAACCTACGATGACTATGCAGCACAGTTAGAAGTAACGAAGTCTGAAGATCTTCGTTACTTGGGTATTGCATTGTATGGCGAGAAACAAGCAATCAATAGTCTTACAGGTAGTCTTGCATTACTTCGATGATTACAATCTGATTTTTTAGTACATCGTCCAACACGGTATATGAAATAAATCTTTGCTATTTATTCTTTCTACAGCTACTTTCTTCGCAATTAAATGGAAACATTTGTTCAAGCATTGATAATCTCTTTTAGAGAGGGCCTGGAAGCATTCATAATAATAGCAATACTGCTAAAGTTTTTGAGTAAGACCAATAATGTAATTTTGAAAAAAAGCGTATGGCATGGAGCGTTCACAGGAGTCTTGGCTTCGCTAATTCTGGGGATAATTCTAATGGCAGTGTCCTCGCTGATTGGAGGAATAAATACAACTGCTAAGCTGTGGGAAAGTATCGCAAGTTTTATTGCTGTGATTTTAATCACCACATTCATAATATGGATGATTAAATATGGAAGCAAAATTGAGGATCATGTTAAAAGCAAAGCAAAACTAAATTTATCTAGAAAAGGAATTTTTCTTCTAGCCATGTTTATGGTTGCCAGAGAAGGAGCAGAAATTGCAATTTTTGCTTTTGCCGGAAAGTACTCGGTATTACCAATTGTAATTGGAATAACTTTATCTATAGGGCTTGTGGCACTGATGCATTATTCGATTGTAAGCATTTCACTTAAAACGATCTTTGGTATTACTCTTGCTTACCTCATTATCCAGGCAGGATTTTTGCTGGGATACAGCATCCACGAAGGCCTCTCTGCATTAAAGAGTTTAGAGTTAATCACAGCAGACAACCCTGTATTTATAAAAGTGTTTAACCTGTCTGGCACCTCGCTCAACCACAAAGAAGGAATTATTGGCGTACCGTTATATGTATTTTTGGGCTGGTATTCCAAGCCTGAATGGATTCAATTTATTGTGCAATACAGCTTTAGTATTACGTTATTTGGTTATTGGTATACGAAAAGCAAAAGTAAATGGGCTGTGCGACAGGGCTTGTAACTAGGCAATGCCATCCATTTCGAGACGTTTTTGCGCTGAGTTTCGATAATTTTCGTATTGCCTTTTGCCTGTCGGATCATTGACAAATGCGTTCTTGCTAAATGCACTGTCCACTACAGCGATAAACTCTTTTATACTTATTTGCGCATTGCCCGTCGCACCGCCTGCTAATTTAAATGCATTAAAAGCTTTTTCATAAGCCTCGGCGACATCTTGTTTAATTATCTCAGCTGACTCTGCAACTTCGACTTTCGGACTTACTTCTTCTTTAAGTGCATAGAATTCTTCATTTCGCTGTTCGTGTTTACCCTTGTATCCCTCGGGGGTTGCATCAGTATTATCCAAAATAAATACGGCCTTGTTTCGCATTACAATTATCTCTTTGTCTTTATCTGTTAACGGATATTTAAGAGATTTAACGAGACTCAGCACAATATCAGAGCTAAAAACGAAAGTGGATAAGCGAATATAATCAGATGCTCGCGCTTCTTCCGGTTTCCCGGTAATTGAATTCAGAAGCTGTCTTCCTTCCAACATCGCACTCAGTTTTGCACCTATCTTTCCCTCAAATTGTCTATCAAATTTTTCGCGTGCAGATGCCAATTCTGGATCTCTTTCTTTGCGATTTCTTTCGAGATGCTCCTTAGCAATCCTTTGTTTGGTTGCTTCCCATTCATTTCCCATTTCGATAAACGGATCTCCCCCGGTACGCGTTAGGTTGTGATCTATTTGTTGATTGTTCATTACAAGCTGGAAGTGATCGTTAATATCAAAAAAATAATTGATGCTGTTATAGACGTAGCGTTCTCCTGTGATGCCTCCCCTGAATACAAGAGAGTATTTAGCCCCGTTTGGAACTGACACAGTGGCAAACTCCTTTGCAATTACACGGCCAAGAAGTGCATGTCTGGCATCATGTTTGTAATATGTAGCTCCAGAAGGCGGAGCTGTGTAACCCATCTCGCTAAGCGGAACACCATCCGGTATTTCGCCCCTCTCCACAGCTGATCGCTTCGTAGATGCCCCGAACTCTGCGTCTGGCAGGTGACGAGTTAGTTCCTGAGTGTACAGTGACAGTAAAGATATTCCACCCTCAAGAAAATTACCAGCACCTACCTTATGAAAACTGCCATCATCCGATTCCCACCATTCTTCGTGGCGCCTATTTTCTCCACTTACTTGTTCTTCCATAGCCTTGATTAGATCTGGCTCATGAAGCCGTTTTTGAAGATTCTGAAGCGCATTGCTCACGACATAATATGAATTTCGATCGCCATCGGGAAGATCAGCGTGATGCATATGTTTTTGCTGCATCAGATCAACGCATCTTGCAAATCCCTCTCCATGCTCAGCAAGTGTGCCACGCAGATGGCTGATTCCGTCTCTAAGTTGATCCGCCCTGCTATCCATATCTTCACTAATCTTCCATCGCTCTGACCGCTCATTCATCTCTTGATTGTACTTCTTCTTTCTTTCCATGAATTTCCGTTTTTCGGAACTATCAACGGGCCTGCTGTATTCCGCGACCAATTCTTCGCTCGGCTTGCGACTCGGATCTCTTATCACATGCAGGTCGCTATAGAGCTCTCTGTTGCCTGACAGAGGATAAAACGTATGGTCCCTTGTGCGGTAATCACGAAAGCCGCGCACTGTCACTCCGGTTTTCGGATCGACGGAATATTCAATTCCGCCTGGTTCGTACTTGCCGCTTATAAGATGAACCGGAACCAAAGTAAACGGACCATCCATGCCTGGAGCGTCAATTTCATATTTTTCTCCGGGAGTACCCGAATCAATTCGGACATCCTGAATTGCAGAAAGCAAGCGATTGTAATGAGTGGGTGAATTTTCCTTGAATCTAGCAATTGTCGTAGACTTTTGTAAATCAGCAAGGAGAGACTGAAGAACGACATTTGAATTACGGATTGCGCTCTCGCGATTTCTTGTAGTTTTTAAAAGTGTACGAATACCGCTCACGTAATTCGTTTCGATTTTAGCCACATGATTACTGTACTCTTGGAAATACTCAGAAAGATTTCTAAGTACGCCGGGGGGAAGTTCCTCCGCCGCCTCTTCTGCCTTTGCATCAACAGAAGAAAATTTCTTATTCATTGTTTCGCTAGTCGACCTTGCTGCATTGCGTTCTTCGTCAGATGCACTGATCAAATCTTCTGCAGATTCAAGTGATCTCTCTGGAGCGTCTTGAGATTCCCGAGATACAGGATTGTGTGTGTTTGTTTGCTCGATTTTTCTAGAGTCATCTCTTCTGGACATTATTCGTCGGGGTGAAAATCAATTGCATTCATTTTTTCCTCATCGAAAATCGCGCTAAGTTCTTTAAGCTTCGCAAATTCTTCACGTTCATATTCGGCAAGTTTCTTTTTGGCTTCTTTAACATATTCAAGCTTACGCTTCTTATATTCCTTAAACGCATTGCGATATCGAACTGCCCTCTCCTTGCGCTCCTCTTTTGTGTCTGTTGTGTAAGCTCTAGCCACAAAAGGAATACGATCACTCACCAGATCCGGTTCAATCTGGCTCATCAGATAATCGTAGAACTTATCGCCCGAAGGAAAGATAGGAGGGATTGTCATTGGATATTTGTCTTTATATCTATTATACAACATTTTGAGGATTTGCTCAATCTTCAATTATTCGCCAAATAGATCAATAATTCATGTTTAGAGATGCCTTTTCCGCACCTAAATAAGGCTTCGAGATGTATGTACATTGTACATACAGTCGTTACAGAGAATGGCTCTCGCCCCCTTCGGGAAAGTTACAATAGATTCAACAATGTATTCCTGAGTTCAATTTTCTACTCTCCTCCAATCGTTCCGTCTGCAAACCTGCTCCTAAGCCATTTAAGAACAGACTGTACAAAAGCATCTACATTCTCCTTTTCTAAAACTTCACATTCAACATTCTGAAAAATACTAAATTGCAATAATTCGCTCAAGGGAGAAGAACTTGCGCTAGACACTAACTGTACTTGAGGATCCTCCCCTCGCAAAAAGAATCCCTCAAGATCATCTTGAGTTATTCCCCCATTTTGTAATCCAGTTTCAATACAAGCAGATACACCATCGACTGCAGAATGAACGGCTACAGGGATAACCCCATACTGCATTAGCTGTGCTCCACGACTTCCGGAAAGTTCTACTGACAACAGTTTTTCTTCGGGAAGATCGGTTGGTTCAGATCCTCTTAGAACTTGATCCAATTCTGCAAGCAATTCATCTCCTCCTGGCAATTGTTCAAGCCATGCGCCTGCTCTCAATTCCTCCGCAATGGTTACTTCATCCATTGCCTGTTCAACATCGGCACTATCCAATAGCTCCTCAGCTGCCTATTGTGTATCACCTCTTATACTTTCAACATGCCTCCTTAACAAATCTTCATCGAGAGGAATGCTGTCCAAATCCATAAATCTGTGTAGCTGGTCTAATCGTGCTGATTGCGGCATATTTAAATAGAGAAATAGGAGTGGCACCTTATTCCTTGAATTTGATGTTTGCAAGCAAAAGTCTGCTAAACTCAAGCTCCATGAAATCTTCTGACTTTGTCCACCCCGCACGACTCGCTACGCTCGCATGCGGGGCAAGCCTGCACCCCTCACTATGAAACCATCTGACTTTGTCCACCTGCATTGCCACTCCACCTATTCCCTACTGGAGGCTTTGCCAAGTCCTGAGGAGATCGTGCTCAGAGCAAAAGAGCTGGGGCAGAGCACGGTTGGACTTGCAGACAAAGGCTACACATACGGACTGATTGAGTTTTATAAGTCTGCAAAGGAGCATGATGTTAAGCCAATACTGGGATTAGAAACCTATGTCGCTGCAAGATCACGACATGACAAAGAAAGTGGAATCGATTCGAAACGTTTTCCGCTTGTGCTCTTGGCTGAAACTCAAAAAGGATATGAGAATCTATTGGAGCTAGCGACCGCGTCCGCGCTTGAAGGGATGTATTACAAGCCAAGGGTTGATGGTGAACTACTCAAAGAATACGGGAAGGGACTTATTGCTCTTACCGGACCAATTAGTGGAGCGATTCCAAAGGCCGCTCTTAATGAGGATGGAGAAACGATAAAGAAGTTGGTTGAGGAGTACAGATCATACTTCGGCGAAGATAATTTGTACTTTGAATTGATGGATCTGCCGAATGTAAGCGGGCAATCAGAGATTAATCAGCAGTTAATTAAGTGGGGAAAGGAATTGAACGTTCCTCTGGTTGCAACATGCAATAGCCATTACTGCAAAGCACATGATGCGGAAGCACATGATGTTGTTTTGTGCATTCAAAAGAACGCGAGAGTGGATGATCCCAGCAGATTCAGCATGAAAGACTCTGATTTTTCCATGAGGCCATTCGAGGAACTCGAAACTGCTTTTAAACATGTTCCCGAGGCGCTCGAGAATACGAAAGTTATAGCCGACCGCTGTAAAACTAAGCTTGAATTTGGTAAATATCATATTCCAAGATTCCCGGTGCCCAAAGGTAGTTCAGAAAAAGAGGAATTACGTATTTTGGCAGAAAAAGGTCTGAAAGAGCGCTATGGAAAACCAACCAAAGAACATAAAGAAAGGCTTGAATACGAACTTAAGATAATCGAACAAGTTGAATTCTCAGGATATTTTTTAATAGTTGCAGATTTTGTTAATGAAGCCAAAAATCGCGGGATTATTGTAGGACCGGGACGAGGCTCAGCTGCAAGTTCGATAGTTGCATATTGCCTGAACATTACGGGTATAGACCCTCTGGAACATGATCTGTTTTTCGAGCGCTTTTTGAATCCTGAGCGAATATCTATGCCGGATTTTGATATCGACTTTGCAGATAACAGGCGCGATGAAATATTGGAGTATGTACGCGAAAAATATGGGAATGACCATGTGGTTCAAATCTGCACTTTTGGAACTCTGGCCGCACGCGCAGCTGTAAAAGATGTTGGCAGAGCTTACGGAGTTCCATTTATGGAAATGAATACTCTTGCGAAGTTGATTCCGGAACGACCCGGAACAAAATTGAAAGATGCTCTGGAAACAAGCGAACTAAAAACCGCATACGACAGTAATGAAACTTATAAACAGATTATTGATACGGCTCTGAAGCTCGAAGGTAAGGCACGCCACGTTTCTGTACATGCTTGCGGAGTGATTATTACCGAGGAGCCGACTGTTAAGTACACAGCAATTCAAAAAGCTCCTAAAGATGACGAGACGATCATTACACAATCGCATGCAAAGCCTTTGGAAGCACTTGGGCTTCTTAAAATGGACTTCCTGGGGCTTATGAATCTGACAGTTATTCAAACTACATTGGAAATTATAAAGCGAACTAAGACCAAAGAAATTGATATCTCAAAAATTCCAATCGATGACAAGAAGGTATTCTCACTTCTTCAGAAAACTGACACAACAGGCATATTTCAATTGGAATCAGGTGGAATGCGTAGATACCTCAAACAGCTGAAGCCCACAAAATTCGAAGACATAGCGGCTATGATTTCGTTGTTTCGACCGGGTCCTATGGAATGGATACCCAGCTACATCAAAAGAAAACACGGCAAAGAAGAAATAAAATATATTCATAAAGACCTAAAGCCAATTCTGGAACCAACGTATGGAATTGGAATATATCAAGAGCAGATTCTGGAAATCGCACGAGTGTTTGCCGGTTTCAGCCTAGGTGAAGCTGACCTGCTTAGGCGCGCAATCGGAAAAAAGATTAAGAAAGAGCTGGATGCGCAACGCGAGAAGTTTATTAAAGGATCAATTGACAAAGGATATGATGAAAAATTAGCAATTAAGATATTTGATGACGTAATAACTCCGTTTGCAGGTTATGGATTCAATAAAGCCCACGCAACAGGCTATGCGAGAATCTCTTACGAGACTGCTTATCTAAAGGCACGCTATCCGGCTGAATTTATGGCGGCACTTCTCTCTTGCGACGCACAAAGAACTGATCGCGTAATGATTGAAATACAAGAATGTCGAACAATGGGGATTGAGGTATTGCCTCCTGATATAAATGAGTCTCTTAGGCATTTTACTGTAGTGCCAGCTAATGATAACACCGACGAACAATCGACAATCGACAATCGACAATCGACAAATTCAGTTGATTGTCGAAAGCGAAGCGTGTCGAAAGCGAAGCGTGTTGATTGTCAATCTAATATTCGATTTGGACTGACAGCGATCAAAGGGATTGGTGACTCATCCGTTCAACAAGTGATAGAAGTTCGCGATCAGGGAGGCAAGTTCGAGACAATTGAAGATTTTGCAAAGCGAATGCCTGCAAAAATTCTGAACAAGAAGCTGCTTGAGTCTTTGGCCAAGTCTGGAGCACTGGATTCACTTGGGTTACGCCATGAACTTGTTGAACATTTTGAATCGATAGTTAATTTTGCAAAGGAATGTGGAGATGTAAGCAGTGCGCAAAGCAATTTGTTTGCCGATATGGGTGGAGATATTACTGATGCAAAGATTGAATTCCCAGAAACTCCCGAACCCACGCTCCAGGTTAAGCTTCAATGGGAAAAAGAGACTATGGGTCTTTATGTTTCCTCTCATCCTCTTGCAGGATTAAAGAAATACATCGGAAAGAAGGCTCAATTGATTTCTAGTTTGACAAATGACGAAGTTGGAAAGAAGATTACGATCGCTGGAATTGTTGAAGGAATAAAAAAGATTACAACAAAGAAGGGTGAGACAATGGCAATTGTATTTTTGGAAGATCCAACAGGAAAAATCGAAATTACCTTGTTCCCAAAAACTTATGCAGAGGTTGCAGAGTGGTTAGAGGAGCCAGATGTTGTCTTGGTTAGCGGAGGAACACTTGATTACAGAGGAGGACAGCTGCAAGTGCGTGCCCATGCATGCAAAAGAGCATCTCTCGGCACAATGGTTGAGCGTGCAAAAGCTAATGGTTTCTTCGATGAAGAAGAGGCTAAGAAAGGACTGACTCTTGTTCGTCCAGAGATTGAAGAAGAACAAGTGGAAGCCTTGGATGAAGAAGGAAATGTGATAGCAGGCGAGACTGTAACCGTAAGCGAGAAAGTTGAGGACGATTTCCTTGGACCACTGGGGAAGTGGATAGCTGAAGGAATGAAAGTGGATGAAGTTTTAGAAGTAATCGGTTTTCGGGTTTCGGGTTCGGGTTCGGGTTCGGAAGATAGTGGCCCGACAACCGAAAACCGACAACCGAAAACCGAGCCTGATTCAGCAACTCAAATAAATGTCCATACCATCAAGTTGCCAGAGAGAGCTCCTAAAAAAATGCTCCTCGACCTCAAGCGTGTACTCGAAACCTTCCCCGGGAAAGAAAAAGTGCAACTAAAAATCGGTGAACAGGAGATTCCTCTGCCAATGACTGTGAATATGTCCACAGTACTGGAGAAGAAGGTGGATGAGGTGATGGAGAAGTATGCAACTGCAGTCTAACTATGCAAACCCTCGAGGCATCAGAGGCTTCTATCGCTTTCGCAATCGAAATCCTTAACCTCGGAGGAGTAGTCGCACATGCAACCGAGACTTGCTACGGCCTTGCATGTGATATGACGAATTCTGAAGCAGTGGAGAAATTGTTTAACATCAAGAATCGTCCTGATGATCAACCGGTCTCTGCACTTTTTCCTTCAATCAAAGCTTCATCTATATGGGTTGAATGGACCGAAAAAGCGCTTGCATTAGCCAAAAAAGAATTCCCTGGCCCTTTAACAATAATCCTCCCCATCAAACCCAACAAAACCATCTATCCCATCCCGAAAACCGAACCCGAAAACCGAAATCCGACTCTCGGAATCCGCATCTCACCTCACCCCATCGCCCTTGAGCTTGCAAAACAATTCAGCAAACCACTAAGCACAACTTCGGCGAATCTGACCGGACAGCCAAGCGCATACTCAGTTGAAGAAATAGAAAAGCAATTGGCCGATAATCCACCTGACCTTGTGATTGATTCAGGCATGCTTGAAAAAAAATCTCCTTCTAAAGTTGTAATGTTTATAGACGGAGAAGTGACAGTGATCAGAAATTAATAACCGACCTCACCCCTCGAAGATGCCCCACAGGGTACAACCCCTCTCTTGTAAACAGGAGAGGGGGGTCTGGGGGGTGAGGTCATAAATAAATTACTTAAACATCCTCACAATTTCCTCTTTAAACTCCTCGACATCTTTAAACTCACGATGAACTGAGGCGAACCGAATGTATGCAACTTTATCGATTTTTTTAAGAGCTTTCATAACATCCATACCTACCGTAGATGAACTGACTTCTTTTTTATTTGCTCCCCACTTTTCTTCTAGCTGGCTAAGCATCTTATCAATTTGTTCCTGAGTGATGGGACGCTTACTGCAAGCCAACCAAATACCACGCTCAAGCTTGGAACGACTATATGGCTCTCGTGTTCCATCGCGTTTAATAACAATTATCGAGCTAAGCTCCTGCCTCTCGAAAGTTGTAAACCTGTGCTGGCACTTAGTGCATTCCCGCCTGCGCCTGACCGCACGGCCATCTTCAGCCAAACGAGAATCAACGACGCTGGTATCTTTTGATTTGCACCTGGGGCAGTTCATTTGCAAAAGGGTTCAAAGGAGACAAAAGAGTTAAAGGAGATAAAGGAGGATACGTGATTATACAGTAAATATGCATAATAAATAAAAAAATATCCTTTGTCTCTTTTCCCTCCTTTGTACCCTTTGTCTCTTTTTTTTCTAGCCCTAACCCTATCCCTAGCCCTATACTCTCCACATGCTCAGATCCCACACCTGCGGCGAATTAAACACC
>JASMHZ010000022.1 GCA_030750465.1 Candidatus Peribacteraceae bacterium | reverse complement strand
ATAACACGAAATTATATTTCTTGTTACTCTGACGAATCTTCTACTACATTCGGATCCAAGCCGGAAAAATCTGCAGTTTCATTAAACAGTTGTGAACATCCTTTGAAGCTTAAAGAGAAGCTGATAACAAATAAAACGAAGCAAATTGTTCTTATTTTTGAGGAGATGCGTCCCAAGAAAGCTACAAACGAAACAAATACTAATCCATATATTAAGATCGGAATCCACAGCTTCGATTCTTCTACGAACCCACCTAACCCAACACCATAAAGCAAAGCAGGAGGTGCCATAAATAGGGCAATGAAGTAATATCCATCGCTTCCTGGCATGAGTAGTGGCACTGCCAAGAGAATGACTATTAGGACCGATAAAAAATATGTCCTGTTCTTTCCTTTCAAAAAAATTGTTACAATCAACGGTATCAAACCGAAAATAGTAATTGCCAAATAAGCATATTTTGCTTTTATCGATGTGATAGACAAAACGTGCAATGCAGATAAAGGAGTCGCAATCCACAACAATCTACTTTTTAGAGGATCGGAGATTTTATCAAAATATTTCATAGTAACTGGAGGATATAGCGGCTTGCTCATAATTTAAAGACTCGATTACATACCCAAGGATTTTCTATTGCACTGCACTTAAGTTTACTTTAGGCTGTCCCGGAAATGACCTCACCGAATGCGCAGGCTTCCTCGAAGCCCGATAAGGGCCTAGGGAGCTCTTTTTTTAAATCTGCGGACAACAAGACAATACTCCTTCTTGGCTCTGGAGCTCTGAAAATAGGAGAGGCAGGCGAATTCGACTATTCTGGAAGCCAGGCAATAAAGGCTTTTAAGGAAGAAGGAGCTAAGGTGATTCTTGTTAATCCGAATATTGCAACAAATCAGACTAGCTGGGGATTGGCCGATTGCGTTTACTTTTTGCCTGTGACTCCGGAGTTTGTGGAAAGGATTATTGAAAAGGAAAAACCCGATGCAATATCGCTTAGTTTCGGAGGACAAACGGCTCTTAATTGCGGAGTAGCTCTGGAAGATTCCGGAGTACTGAAAAAGTATAAACTACAAGTTCTTGGAACTTCTGTTGAAAGCATAAAAAATACCGAGGATCGAGCTAAGTTCAATAAGCAACTTACTGATATTGATATACATATGCCGGCTTCGTTTGCATGTGAAGATGAGAAAGAGGCAGTCTCGGCAGCAGCTAAAATTGGATTCCCGGTGATTGTTCGTGGAGCGTTTGCACTTGGAGGGAAAGGGAGCGGACGCGCCAAGAACGAAAGTGAGCTTATTGATTTGTTGAAAGTAGCATTTGTAGAATCCCCGCAAATTCTGGTTGAAGAAGATCTGACAGGATGGAAAGAGATCGAGTACGAAGTTGTAAGGGACAGAGCAGATAACTGCATTACAGTTTGTAATATGGAGAATGTCGACCCTCTTGGAATACATACTGGCGAATCGATTGTAATAGCGCCAAGCCAAACACTCGACAACACGGACTATCAAAAACTGAGATCTATCTCTCTTAAGGTAATCAGATATCTGGAAATTATTGGAGAATGCAATATTCAATTTGCGTATGATACCAAGTCGCGCGAGTACAGAGTTATCGAAGTAAATGCTCGCCTAAGCCGAAGTTCCGCACTTGCTTCGAAGGCAACCGGTTACCCCCTTGCTTTTATAGCTGCAAAGCTGGCTCTGGATTACACGTTGCCTGAGCTTACTAATGCTATTACAAAAGTGACCTGTGCAGACTTTGAACCTTCGCTCGACTACGTTGCTATAAAAATTCCCCGATGGGATCTGCAGAAGTTTCGTCTTGTATCAGATCAGGTAACAAGTGAAATGAAATCTGTAGGTGAAGTAATGGCTCTTGGCAGAACTTTTGAAGAGGCGTTTCAGAAAGCAATTCGAATGCTTAACATCGGTGCCGAAGGTTTGTTTTCCTCTCAATTTGAATTCAAAGATTTAGAAGAGGAATCTACCAGGCCGACCCCAAGAAGAATTTTTGCTATAGCGGAAGCATTAAAGAAGGAAATGAAACCCGAAGATATTCACGAAAGAACTGGAATGGATATGTGGTTTCTGAATAGGATTAACGCCTGCGCAAAAATTGCCGACAAGCTCAGTAAAGTAAAAGTGGTAGATCCTGAACTGCTTTTGGAGGCAAAAAAGTCCGGATTCTCTGATCGAGCAATCGCAAAATTGAACTCAAATGATCCCGAAAAAATCAGATCTAAGAGAATCGAGAATGCAATTTTACCTGTAATAAAGCAGGTAGATACTCTTGCCGGGGAATTCCCTGCGAAAACCAATTACCTTTATATGACCTATCATGGTACCGAACATGATGTTAATTTTGAAGACAGGGATCAGGGAATCGTGATCAGGGAATCGGGTAATATAAAAAGTCCCAATCCCCAATCCCCAATCCCCAATCCCGATAAAAGAAGAGCTATAGTCATCGGTGGCGGTCCATATTCAATCGGCTCATCGGTTGAGTTTGACTGGTGTTGTGTCCAAGCTGCGCATGAACTGCAAAGACAAGGATACGAAGTTGCAATGATTAACTCCAATCCGGAAACAGTGAGCACAGACTATGACGAGTGTGATCAATTGTTTTTTGAGGAACTAAGCGATGAAAGAGTAAGAGACATTGTCGAAATATTTAAACCAGAAGGAATAGTCGTATCTATGGGAGGACAAATTCCAAATTCGCTTGCTCCCAAGCTTGCCAAAGCAGGACTACCAATAATGGGAACTGCACCCGAGAACATTGACCAGGCTGAAGACAGACATAAGTTCAGTTCTCTTCTTGATGAACTGAAAGTGGACCAACCTGAGTGGCAAGAATTCTCTGACTTGGGCGCTGCTAGAGATTTCGCCAAGCAAGTGGGCTACCCAGTAATCGCCAGGCCAAGTTATGTATTATCCGGAGCTTCTATGGCAGTGGTTCATTCTGACCAAGATCTGGAATCTTATGTATCCGAAGCTGCCTTTATAAACAAGGAAACCCCAATTGTTGTTTCCAAGTTCGAACAGGGCGCTAAGGAAATTGAGTTTGACGGAGTCGCTCAGGATGGAAAAGTTCTTCTTTATGCAATCTCCGAACATATCGAGAATGCAGGCGTGCACTCAGGAGACGCAACAATAGTACTGCCTCCTCAGCGAGTTAATTTGGAAACTCTAAGAAGGGTAAAAGGAATAGCCAAAAAGATTGCAAAAGGGCTCTCTATTTCTGGCCCGTTCAACATACAATTCCTTGCCCGAAGCAACAGATTGAAAGTTATTGAATGCAACTTGAGAGCTAGCCGTAGTTTCCCGTTTGCCAGTAAAGTTACCGGTGAAAACTTCATAACCCTTGCAACAAAAGCATTGCTGGGCAAAGCCCCACTTGATAAAAGATACCAGACAGTTGATCTGGATCATGTGGGAGTAAAGGCTGCCCAGTTCAGTTTCAGCAGATTAAAAGGAGCTGACCCGCGCCTTGGAGTAGAGATGGCAAGTACTGGCGAAGTAGCATGCTTTGGAAACGATGTAGAAGAAGCATTGATGACTGCACTAATTGCAGTTGGCTTCAAGATCCCAAGAAAAAACATTCTACTAACTATTGGAAACGTAGAGGACAAAGTGGATATGTTCAGCGCTGTAAAGGAGCTAGTAAAAAGAGGTTACGCATTTTACGCAACCAAGAACACACACGCATTCTTGGAATCTCGCGGGATTCCGTCTGTTTTGCTACATAAAATTTCTGAACAGAGAAGCCCCAATATAAAGGAGTATCTAGAAAAGAAACGCCTCGATCTGGTAATCAATGTTCCAACCCACTCTAGCGGCGACGAACAAACAGATGGTTATTACATCAGAAGAATTGCTACAGATCAGGGAATTCCTCTTATCACAAATGTACAGCTTGCCAAGCGAGTTTGTGAATCCTTGGGCCAAATAGAGGAAATAGACAAATTGCCACTAATGAAGTGGCCTGAATTACTTGAAGAGAAGTAGAAAACTAAGTGATTATGGATTTTTTAAGTAATTTCCTTTTTCGGGAATTACATTTCTCACCCCACCCGTCGGATCTGGAACATCCCCTTTATATCTTGGGATCAGATGTACGTGCAGATGAAACACAGTCTGCCCAGCAGCTCCACCGCAATTAACTCCAACATTGTATCCATCCGGATGATATTTCTCATCGAGTAGTTTTTTTGCTTCGCAAATCAAATTATAAACGGCAGACATTTCATCATCATTCATCTCAAAGAAAGTCTCCATGTGCCTTTTGGGGATAATCTTCATATGCCCCTCCGCTACCGGATGGCTGTCAAAGTTTGCAAAACAGTATTCATTAGAGATTATGACTCTATCGCCAGTTTGATAAGATTCGTCGCAGAACCTGCAATCGTCCATGATTGAATGGTATCACTTCGAATAATTATTCTCTTGCTTTTTCATTGCAGGAAGACCCCGTTCTCACTACAATTTGCCCGTTACCCCAAATTTTCTATGTCCCCAACTGCCAAAAAAACAGATGATGATGATACAGGTGAAGAAATACTAGTAACAAAAAAAGGCTTAAAGAAGCTCAAAGACGAACTTTTACACCTTAAAAAGGTCAGAAGACAGGAAGTAGCCATACGCTTGAAGGAAGCCATATCCTATGGAGACCTGTCCGAAAACGCTGAATATGAGGAAGCAAAAAATGAACAGGCCTTCATAGAAGGACGAGTTTTGGAGCTTGAGCAAAAAATCAAGAATGCAAAAATTATCTCTGACAAAAAAGCCAGCGCAAGACTCGGCAAAGCTGTCTCTATAGGTTCAACTGTTACTGTAAGAAATAAAACTGATAGGGATGAGCCTGAGCATTTTACAATTGTCGGATCTACTGAAGCAGACCCTATGGA
The DNA here is from genome assembly GCA_030750465.1 of Candidatus Peribacteraceae bacterium. Lineage (GTDB taxonomy): Bacteria > Patescibacteriota > Gracilibacteria > Peribacterales > Peribacteraceae > UBA2144. The sequence goes on along the minus strand of JASMHZ010000022.1, from coordinate 8,453 downwards.
GCATAGGATTAGCAATGAATCTCCCATCGGAAAAGCTCTTCTTGATTCAAAAAAGGGAGACAACTTGGAAATTCTAACGCCTTCGGGAATAATTAGGTACGAGGTTCTAAAAGTGTCTTAATTGGCAATCACGTACTATCAATATGTGTACTTGAACGATACAATTTTCAATTATCAATTAGGAATTTTCATTCAAGGTCCAATTATCAATTTTCAAACGTAATCAATTGAAATATTGGGTCTTGACTATTGAAAATTGAATGAAAATTGAAAATTTTAAATTGAAAATTGCAATAATTACCTTAAAATGTAGAATAACACCGCATGCCAGCTACACAATCTGCATCGTTAGTGATTCCTGATGAAACGAAGAAAAAGTTTCCGGATCTTATTAAGCTGATTTTAGCTTCGGAAAGTATGAATGATGAGGAGAGGCAATACTGGGTAAATATTTTACCTGTGATGACTCCGGATCAGATAAGTTCTTTAAGAGATATATTGCAAACAGAGAAGAAGCAATTGGCTGAAATTGATAAGAAGTACTCGAAAGAAATCGAGACGGTCGGGAAAGAAAAGCTAGTAAAGAAAACTGATGAAGAAAGAAGGAAGCGCAGAGAAAAGAGACTCAATAAAGAACAAGCTGAGCAATCGAAGGAAATGGAAAAGGCTGAAAAGCTATTGGAGGATTTATAGGCAACAATCAACAATCGACACGCTACGCTTTCAACAATCAACTTCTTTATTTAATTAGAGCATTAGCTTCAAATCGAATACGATGTATCATAAGTTTATGAATGATTATTTGATAATTATTTTTATGGCAATGATTGGTGGCTCATTAGGTGCTCTAATTGAAATTTCGAGAACTCTTAAAAAGATTCTTGAAGAGTTAAAAATGAAGAATCAGAGTTACTAGTCTCAATCGGAACGTTGCCTTAATTAGATAGTTGATTGTCGATTGTCGACAGTCCCGCGAATGCGGGACATGTTGTTAGTTGTTGGAAAACGCCATCAAGCACCTATCAATCACAGCTTTTTGTTCGTCTGAGTTATCTGCTGAACCTCTTAAAATACCCGTCTTTAAATCCTTATCCATCCGCGCAACCAGATCAACTATGCGCGTGAGCGATTCCTTCGAAAGACTCCTTGCGCAAGGTAGAAGTGCCCGAGCAGTAGGAAAAGGAACTCCTGCTTCTCTGCAAACAGCAGCAGGATGCACAATTCCATCCTGTACTGCAGTCCAAATAAGTGTAAGCCGTGTTATAGACCATACAAATATTCCCCACATGCCGGCAGGATCATCACCGCGAGCTATAAGAGATTCTGCAAACATAATTCCCTCCTCAACTTTTCCTGAACCAAGCAGATCCAACAGATGCCACACTTCTCTTTCCCCAGCTGTAACTGCCAAATCCAAAACATGCTGTGAAGTAATCGGCTTGTTGTAAGCGTACAATGAAAGTTTATTTAATTCCTGAGTCAACATATCTTGATCATCTCCCGAAATCTCTATAAGTAAATTTTTGGCCTCCGGCGTAATGGAACTATCAAACTCTTTGCATACCGAGTCCATCCATTGCAGAAGTTGATTTCTGTTCAAAAGACCAAAGATTTTATGCTGAGAGATTTTTTCTATCTCTTTCATTCCCGCCGGAAATTTGGATTTTTTGGAAGAATCGATAAATACAATAAAAAGCAAAACAACCTGGGGGTGGATTTGAGCAATAAGGCTCTTGGCCTCATCTTTACTGCATTTAATGGCCCCATCTACAATAACCAGTCGATTCTCGGCTATAAAGGGAGCTACAGCTATTTCATCCAAAATACTTCGAATTGTCGTCTTTTTAGCATCAAATCTAAGCAAGTTTTCCTCGCCGTGCTTTTCTCTGAAATTAGCTATCCACCTCATTTTTTCTTCCCTTAGGGCAAATTGATTAGGACCAGAAAAGAGAAAAAATTGAGACATTTCGGCAGTATAGTCTAGGAATACTTAAGTTACGTCAAATTGCTATCAATTCAACTTTACTATAAAATTGTCAACCTCTCACAATGGAGTCAAACTCGAGTTTGAGCTATAATATAAGGAAATGCACAAAAAAATCCTTTCCCTTTTCTCGCGAAAGAATCGACGCGTGTTAGCTCTCGGAGTTACATGTATCGTAAGCTCATTCGCGATTGGCATTCAGTCTGTAGGAGAAGTCCAGCCGGTGACTCTAATAGAAGCCGGTTCGATTGACTACTCAGGCGACCTAAACGGGGATGGAAGCGTAACGGTAAAGGATGCAATGCGCATCCTGGAAATATCCCAAGGATATGCAGTTGCATCTCCAAGGGAACTTTTGGCAGATCCCAACAGGGACGGTCAACTCACCGTTGATGATGCGATGCGCATACTCTCCGAGCTTCCTAATCTCTAATTCTAAGGTCCAATGTCACTTTGCTACATTCATTGTAGGCACACTATACGTACATACATTCTAGTATGTATGGGACTGCTTGCATGCTTTTGGGCACAAACTGTTCATGCGGCTTCCGGGAATATTTCTCTGGTAATTCAGCCTCATTGTGTATTAGAGGAACATAATACAGATTGGCCTTTGGGTAATGTTCCGAAAATCGAAGGAATGGTCAATCTTGGCTCAGGGAACTGTTACGACTATCAGGTGGAAGATCCGCAAACATTAAAAACATCTGTACATAGAAAAGGGGACACTATCGACATTGATATCGTAGTAAAAAATCCAAATGGTGCAAAAATTAAAAGGGTTCGCGCGTGGCTTGCATATGACCCAACAGTACTCAGAGGTGAAGATCTGGAAGTTAACGACAAAGATTTCCCGCAAGCAGCGCCAGGAGAAGAAGACTTTGATACTAAAAAAGGTTATGTAATGGTAGATATGACCGCTAATGAGAAAAAACAGCCTAATGGTAAGCGCGTACTGGTTGCTAACGTTAAATTTGAAGTTATCGATACACCTGACGCAGGAACGATAATTAGTTTCTACGACATTCAAACAGATGGCCACACAGATGTATGGACATTGGATGATGGAGATACAGAAGGAAAATCGGCTCTAAAAACCGATCCCGGATCTCTTCATGTTATCTTCCGAGTTGGAAGTGCCGAGGCCTGTGCAAAAGACGAAGATTGTACTACAGGCACATGCGTTGCAGGAGTGTGCGCTTCTCCCGATGGACTTGAAGATGGTGCATCATGTCAAATAAATAGCCAATGCGTCAGCGAGCACTGTAATGATGGAGTCTGTGGACCAAAGGAAGGAGATGATGATACTTCGACAGGGCTCAGTACAGGTACAACGGATCTTCTTCCAAATGGAGACCCGTGTACAAATAACAACGAATGCGAAAGCAGTAAATGCGAAAATGGAATGTGTGTCGCCGATCAACCCCCAGTACAACTTTCCAATGGAAGCAGGTGTACGGAAAATTCTGATTGCCAAAGCAATAATTGCGAAAATGGAATTTGCAAATCCAAGAGCAATCTTCCAGAAGGCAGCAATTGCACAAACGACTTTGAGTGCGCATCCCAAAAATGTTTAGGGGGCTTTTGTATTAACCAGGTAGAAGAGCCTAAGGATATTACTCCTCCGCCAACTGCGTTTGCTTTGCTGCAGGTGCAAAACCTTCGCGTGACTACCAAGGACACATCAGCATTCCTTGGATGGGATCCTCTGAATTCGTCTCAGCTAAAGGCGTATAACATTTACTACGGAACCACTCCAGGACAATACATTCAAAGAAAAACGATAGATGGAAATATGCAGAGCCTGGCAATACATAATCTGCCGGAGGGCACAACATACTACTTCGCTATCCGCGCTGTAAGTACTACAAACGAAGAAAGCGCTTTTTCCAACGAGGTATCCGTAACTATTGGAAGTCCCATCAGCTCAACCGCTCCGCTAGTTATTGGACCTGCATCACCAGTAACAGCTTCCTTACAAACCAGTGGAACAGTTCAAGGAGATACCGGAATCCCATCTCCTCTGGTTCTGTTAGTATTTTCGTCCGCAATTATTGGAACTGTATTCGCTTCGCGAAGACAATTAGCAGCTTCTGCTTCTAAGCCTAAGTAATGAACTCACTCCATCCTCATTGGCAATCAACAGAAGATGAACAGCCTGTGCCAGTCAGATCAGTATCTCAAGAAAGTGCTCCTTCCTTTGCCGGTACTTCTGTGATTTCCAGAAAGCCAGCGGCAATCATGGGAATAGTACTTGTATCCGCTCTTCTACTTGCATACTTTCACAGCGCTTCATCACTTACCGGGCAGGTGGCCGATGGATCTCCTATTGTTGTAATTACAGAAAAAGGAATGGAGCCCAAGTTATTGAATGCTGCACTAGGAGATAATATCAAATGGACTAACGAGGACACCACTCCTCACATTCTTACATCCGATACACTGTGCAATGACAATCGTGAATGTCTTTCAACTCCAACAATATTCCCCGGTGATGAGGCTACCTTCGTGATCCCTATGGACATCACTCCAGGCATATACTCATACAATTCCGTCATTGATTCTGACGTTAAAGGTGAAATCAATATATCCGCAGCAGCAGCCATTACAACTGAAGGAGCTAATGAGGAACCTGCATACAGAGCTCCTGAGCAAAAGCACCCTGTTAAGGATCCAGCGCCTTCGTTCCCCAATAACTTTGGATTCGTACCAGATAAACCAAAAAATATTGCTTCTCCTCCAACATTTGAAACCACTCCAGTAACTTCAGGAATCCCAACAAATCCAAACAGTGGAAAGAGTTTCGCAATGCCTACTACAAGCGCTGTTCAACCAAATGCTCACACCGGAGCACCTCCGGTTGTAACAGGTCACAGGCCTATATCACAACCTCAGACAGGAGCTGGTACATGGGTTGTAGTGCTGATGTTTATCGCAAGCGTTGCAGGACTTATGTGGAGAACTAGGAAGGCTCAATAAAGAAATTACACAAACACTTTTGAATAATTCCTTTCTCCTTTCTTTTGTATTGATACAAAGAAATTATTTCTTTCTGTTCTTTTTTTTGTAACCAAAAAAAATGAACCAAAAAAAAGTTCCGCTCCTGTGATTGCTCGCGGAACAGCCCAAACCAAATGCTCCGCTGCAAAAATGAACCAACTCCGCCAACCCGCCTACATTTTTGCGGGCGCTCCACATTTGGGGGCTGAAACCGCTCACAATCAAGGGAGCGGTTCCCACCCACTATTCTAACTATTAGCCATGAACCGGCAAACGCATGTCTGAGCTCGAAAGCACCACCTTGCAAACTCATTGACGCAAGAACGAATTGGATGAGGCTCTCCAATTCAAGGCCTCTAACTCTGAGTGCATCCAATTCGTTCTGCACACCATTGAGGCTCTAATTGCGCTTTCGAGTGAGTTTGCGTTTGCCGAAAACTTTTCTTTGGTTCTTTCTTTTAGTTATAAAAGAAAGAACACTATACTTTCCCCATGTCCTCCTTCGCAAAACTCCTAAATTCAGCATTGCTAATAATCGCCCTTGCATTCATCGCCTGGGTAGCACTTTTTAAAGTACATGCACCGGATTTCTGGTGGCATGTAAAAGCCGGTCAGATTATGAGGGATACAGGGTGGATAACTACTGACCCCTTTGCATATACAAGAGAAGGAGCTCTGTACCTTGCTTCTCAAAGCTGGCTTTCGGAAATCATCATGTCTATCGTCTATGATTACTTTAATATCATCGGTGTAATTTTCTTCAGAATATTGCTGACATTATCAGCCCTTGGAACATTGTTACTGATTGATAAAAAACGAATATTTCCAAATGCATTTTTGGCAATGGCAGCAGCTATAGCTCTTAGAAGTACACTTCTGGATCGTCCTCAAATGTTTTCTTTCGTAATGCTCTCAATAACACTATTATTGACCTTTAAATTACTGGATTTACCTTCTGCTAGCTCTAAAGCCCGTTCTACTAATTTGTGCAAGTATCTGATTTTAATGCTCCTATCCTTTATCTTATGGATCAACTTTCACGGAGGAGCAGCATTTGTAACTTTTGCTTTCCTGGGTGCAATATTACTTCAGGACTTTTGGAACAGGCGTAAGCTTATTATGTTTAGTATCATACCCGTCTTTCTAATTGCAGCACTCGCCTCTCCTCTAACTACCGATAACTACATCTATTTAAAAAACCTTTACACTGATAAAACTGCGCAATTCATTTTGGAATGGAGGCCGCTAGATGCTCTTACTTATTGGAAATATACTTTCGTTTTTTGGTTTCTTCCAGTTACAAGTTTTGCATTAGCTATGAGAAAACCAATAGCATCGTGGATTATTTTATTCTCATTTGCCTATCTTTCAATCAGCGCCTCCCGACACATAGCACTTTTCATACTTATCTCAACGGGCCTGACAATTTACCAACTAAAACACAGCGATACATGGAATGATTGGATGAATAAGCTGCTAAGCAATAAGAAGTACGCACTTTCTGTTTCCCTTGTACTAATTCTGACCTTATTCTTTATAAACCAACCTGTACAAACCTGGTTTGATAAGTATGACTTTAACAGCATCGGAACATTTGAGCCTGCAAGCGAAGCTTATGATTTTGTAGAAGCTAACGAACCAACCGGCAATATGTTTAATTCATATAACTTGGGAGCTTATCTTCTTCATCGCGGATATCCTGATAGAAAAGTTTTTGTTGACGGCAGAAATGTGGACTATGGTTACGAGTTTTTGGACAAAACATTCAAAGCAGCAAATGACGAGAAAATATGGAAAGAACTTGAAGACAAATATAACCTCACTTATGCATTGGTAGATTACAAACCAAAAAAGAACCCTGATTCTCCTTATGCTTACATGCATTTAAATAATGATCAGAAGTGGTCATTGGTATATATAAACGATTGGATAGCTCTTTACTACAAAAACATTCCTGAACACAGGAACATCTTAGACAAATACGCTTACACAATTTTAGACTCTGATAATTTTGGGAGAGGAACAGTACTGGCAGAAGTGGAACAATCTGACGTTAGATTGCTGGCTGATGAGCTGATGCGCCAGTCGGCTTCTGACCCACAAGGCATCACATCATCTTTGCTTCTTGCTGAAATATTTATAGCCTCCAACATTCTGGATAATGCAAAGATGGTGCTTGAGGATGCAATTCAAAGACAACCCAAGCGTTACGAGCCATATGAATTGATGGCAACCGTTTACGAGAAGATGAATGAAAAAGAAATGTCAGATGTTATGTATAGAAAGGCGAAGAAGTTAGCAAACTAATTTCTTTCAGCTAAACATATTTCATTTCCTTTCTCCTTTCTTTTTGTCTTGAATACAATTTCTTTCTGTTCTTTTTTTTGTAACCAAAAAAAAGGAACCAAAAAAAAGTTCCGCTCCTGTGATTGCTCGCGGAACAGCCCATGCCAAATGCTTCGCAGCAAAAATGATCCCCCTCCGCATCTCCTACAACATTTTTGCTACGCTTCGTATTTGGGGGCTGAAACCGCTCACAATCAAGGGGGCGGTTCCCACCCACCACACTAACTACTAGCCACAAACTGGCAAACGCACACCCGAGCGAGGAGCCAAAGAGGAAGCCTTTTGGTTACAAAAGAAAGAAGATAAATTACTTAAACACAATCTTAACCTCCACGGGCACAATCGCATCCACTTTTTTGAGCCAGCTTGTAGACTCGCCTACTCTAAATGCAGTTCTATCAAGATCGTATTTGAAACTTAAGTACTGTGCTGTCATTTTTATCGGGAAGCTAACAGATTCTGTTACATCCTTAATGGTCAGATCAGCTCTGGTCTTCCCCTGACGGAGTGACTGATGTGGTTACAAATGTGGCATTAGGAAACTTTTCCGCTTCAAAGAAATCCGCACTAAGTAAATGCTTGGTTAGTCCATCGCTGTCTGTAACCATGCTTTTGATGCCAATGCTGACTTCAGCTTTCGCAAGAGTTGAATCAGTAGGATTTTTTGGATCAACCGTAATCTCCAAATCAAAATCCTCGAACTTTCCTTTGTGATGAATGATACCGCCCTTGTTTCCTTTAAATGCAATGAAGCTCTGTAAATAATCAACATCGAAACTTGGTGGGCTCCCCTCCTCCATAACTTTAGTAGTTGGAGCAGGAAGCTCGCGCTCAGAATCCTCAATAACAGTTGTGGAGCAGGCAGATAATAAAATTCCTATTAAAACGAATGGGGCAAGTGATTTTTGCATGATGCGAGGTTATTCGATGCTGAAATTCGAATCAACTAGATTGAAAAGAATTTGTAATTATAATTACAAAAGGCAAACATTTGAGCTTGAAAGCACTAACTAGTCATGGAAGTGGAGGGGGCGCCCGCCACGGGGGGTGTGAGGGGCAAGTGGGTGGGGATTGGCGGGCGTTGATTTTTTCTTTGCTTCTTTCTTTTGTATTAAGACAAAAG
>JASMHZ010000021.1 GCA_030750465.1 Candidatus Peribacteraceae bacterium | reverse complement strand
GTTAGTACACAATCTCCTGCGATCATCCTATTTCACCTCACCAAAGTGATGCATTTGAGGGGTAAATGCAGGTTTGTGTCATTACTAATATTATAGCTTAATTTGGCGTTTTGCTCAATTACAATAAAATCTTAGATCTAAGCTCCAAATTCTATTCTTCCCCTCCTTTGCAAAGCCTAATCACTACACTAGCAAGTCTGTCTAACTGAGTTTCATCCATTTCCTGCTCAACGCCTTCCTCAATAATATCCGAAATCTGCTCTATTTCGAGCTCCCTTATCAAAACTCCTTCTCCTAGCCTTCTTGCATCCTCACAAATCTGCTTCCTATCGGAGAGTAATTTTATAAGCTGTCGGTCAATCTTCTGAATCTTAGATCGTGTATCGGTCATTGTAAGCATATGAAAATAAGAGGGAATTCGGGCGTATCTTCCTCAACATTTTAAATAATGCAAATATTAGAAGTTGCGAAAATTTAATTTTAATATTTATTAGAAAATGGGAGGTCGCCCGCCACGGGGGGTGAAGGGGCTAGAGGGTGGGGATTGGCGGGCGTTGATTTTTTCTTTGCTTCTTTCTTTTGTATCAAGACAAAAGAAAGAAGGTAATATAATCTATGTATACATGAATAAAGTTGAAGCAAAGCAACGAATCAATAAGCTGAAATCTGAAATCTGGAGGCTTAATAAAGCTTATTTCATTGACGATAAATCAGACGTTTCCGAAGATATTCGTGATGCGCTTAAACAGGAATTAATTAAGCTCGAAAATGAGTTCCCTGAACTGATAACAACCGATTCCCCCACTCAAAGAGTCGGGGCTCCATTGGATGGCAGATTGCCAAAAAGAAAACATTTAACTCCAAAGGAATCATTGTCTGATGTTTTTGCTCATGAGGAACTGGAGGGCTGGATCGATCAGATGAAAAGAGCTCTTGGTAAGGATAAAATTGACTTCGAATTTCTTTGCGAACTAAAGATTGATGGCCTGAATATCACGCTGATTTATGAAAAAGATAAAGAAGGCCGTCATCAATTAATTCGAGGGCTTACACGAGGAAACGGTATTGAAGGAGAAGATATAACACACACCGCAAAGACAATACAATCGCTTCCTCTTTCTCTCGATTTATCTAAATTCAAGAGTGCACCTGAGGTTTTGGAAATTTCCGGAGAAGTATTTATATCAAAAGATACTTTAAAAAAGATTAATAATAAATTAGCTGAGTCCATTAAGTTCGCAAATCCAAGGAATGCAGCAGCAGGATCAGTAAGACAATTGGATCCGAAAGTTGCGGCTGAAAGAAATTTAGAAATATTTTGCTATCACCTTTCCATTGCATCATGCGATGCACTTGATATATCCAAACAGGAAGATGTACTTAAGTTTTTTGCAAATATTGGATTGCCAGTAAATAGGGAGTTCAAAGTCGTAAACAGCATCGATCAAGCCGAGAGTCTGCTTAAGTCATTCGAAAAGAAAAGGGGTTCACTTCCATATGACATCGATGGACTCGTTCTTAAAGTTAATGACAGGAGAACACAGCATGACCTTGGATCGACCGCTAAGGCGCCGCGTTGGGCAAGGGCATACAAGTTCCCTGCCGAACAGAAAACAGCCCAAATACTGGATATTCAGCTCCAAGTTGGCAGAACCGGGGCGATTACTCCTGTAGCTATTCTGACCCCTACACAACTTGCCGGAACAACCGTAACTCGTGCAACTCTTCACAATGCTGACGAGATTGAGAGGCTGGATGCAAGAATCGGAGATACTGTAATACTTCAGAAAGCCGGTGATATTATTCCGGAGGTTGTTGAAGTCATGAAGAATCTTAGGCCGAAGAAATCAATTCCCTTTCACTTCCCAACTCATTGCCCAAGTTGTTCGGGCAACCTAGAAAGGCCCGAGGGTGAAGTTGTGCACAGGTGCCCTAATTCTAAATGCGGAGGAGTTAGGCAGGAACGCATTGAGCATTTGGTTTCCCGTTATGCATTCAATATGGAGGGCCTAGGGAAAGAGACTATCGAAGCTTTGATAGAGAATGAAATTATTTCTGACCCGGCCGATATCTTCTTCTTAACCAGTGAAGACCTGATATCTCTTCCGTTATTTAAGGAAAAGAAAACTGAAAATGCACTTAGCTCGATCGAAAATTCCAAAATTATTGAACTTGATCGTTTCTTATTCGCACTCGGCATCAGGCACATTGGCAGAGAAACCGCGGAAATTATTGCCAAGCGAATCAAGTGGCCAAGTCAGAAAAATACTATCGAGGTTGATGAGAATCTGGGAGCACAATCTTCACTTTTTGAGCCTAAAAAGAAAATCAAAGTGAATGGTATTCGTCTCGCCGATTTGCTTACAGCCCTCCAGAAAATTGAATTGGAGGAACTTTCTGAAATTGATGGAATAGGACCCGTTGTCGCTGAGTCGCTTAAAGATTGGGTCGATGATGAGGATAACCGGTCGCTGATTCACAAGATGGAAAACGGAGGAGTGATTGCAATCATGCCAAAGGGAAGCCATGCTCCGCAGATATTCAAGGACAAGATTTTTGTTTTGACGGGAACTCTTCCTACTCTAAGCCGGGAGGATGCAAAGAAGATGATCAAAGAAAGAGGAGGTAAAGTAAGTTCTTCTGTAAGTTCCAAGACTAACTTCGTATTAGCCGGAGATGATCCGGGGAGTAAGTTTGATAAGGCAAAAGAGCTAGGAGTTGAGGTTGTTGATGAAAAGAGGTTTAAGAAAATATTGAATTAGGTTTTTGCTTGCATTAATGAATCTACCTTACGTACCTTACTTGCCTGACTTCCTTTACCTAACTAATTATGACCAAAGACGAACTAATATCTGATCTGAACGGCGATATCGCTTATGAATTTGCAGCTGCAATCCAATACGTGCAACATGCCGCAACTATGACCGGAGGTGAATTTCAGGCCATAACGGCTGAACTTCTGGTGCATGTAAATGAAGAAATCGGACACGCCAACCTATTGGCTGAACAGATTGATTACCTTGGAGGAACTCCGACGATGGATGTAGCCGAGAGACACACGGATACAGCGCCAAAAAAGATGCTTGAGCAGGATCTGGAAGGCGAGCGCCTTGCAATACGCAGATATAAGGAACGCGTTAAACAGGCGCAGACCTTGGAGCTGTATGCTCTGGAAAACGTCCTCAAGCAGATTCTGTCTGATGAGAAGGAGCATGAGAGGGATCTTATGGAGGCGTTGGGATTGTAGATGATTACATAATAAACTTATGAACCAAAGTAACGATCATAATGAATATACCAGGAGCTTCTTTAAAAAACTGGCACCGCGCTATGATCTAATCACAATCCCTCTCAAGCCACTTAGAAAAAAAGTGGTTGCACTGTCCGAAGTAGCTGGTGGAATGAGAGTGCTGGATCTTGCCTGTGGTACGGGAGAGCAATCAATAGCTTTCGCAAAAGCTGGATGTTCGGTAATCGGTATCGATCTCTCCAAAGATATGCTTTCGAAGGCCATGAAGAAGATTAAATCGAGCATGGATATAGAATTTTTGTGCAATGATGCATCTTCTATTCCTTTTGAAAATACATCATTCGACATTTCCACAATCTCATTAGGACTACATGATATGCCAAAAAACATGGCTATTTCCGTTCTATCGGAAATGAAGAGAGTAACAAAAGCAGAAGGAAAGATTATTATTGTAGAGCACCATAAATCACCCAATGTGTTAGGAAGCTTCAATCATATGATGATGAAACGTGGCGACACACGATACTACCCTGCCTTCATCGAAGCAGGACTGGAGTCATATTTAAATGAGGCTGGATTGCAAATGGAGAAGAAGCTAACTGTTCTATTGGGCCTGTTTCAAATAGTAATTTGTCAGAATAAAAATGGCTTATCCAAGTAAAACAGCGCAGCCGAGGTTCGTTACCTCGGTTGCGTTTTTGTAATTGATCCTGGTGCCCAGGAGAAGACTTGAACTTCCACGGGATTGCTCCCACTAGCCCCTCAAGCTAGCGCGTCTACCAATTCCGCCACCTGGGCAATATAGACTCATAAAGTGTACCAAGGACACAAGGAATGACAATAATAAAATCGTCAAATCTCACTGTATGTACAATGTACATACACTCCCCTAATGAAATCCTTGGCATCAGCTGACCTCTAACACATTGGCTCAAGCTCCGGCTTCGGAACTTCCAGCGGAGCATCATTCGGAAATTCGTTACCACGATCCGGTTTTCCCAGTGGAACTTCCACTATGATAGTTTCGTCTATGTCACCTCGGATTGTATTTATAAGGTCTACACAACTCTCGGAAAGAGCCTCGCCGAGCCTTAACTTATCTTCTTCCGGAAGATTTTCTGTGGTAGTTAAGAGCATCTGTAGACTGCTTGTATTTCCAATAAATTGGATGGGTCTATCCACAATTTTCAAAAGTTCTTGCAGTCGAGCTTCACCATCCACGGTAACAGAATGAGGAGCAGTTTTTATTGTAGCCATGCCTCCTTTGCGAAAGGGTATTTTTTCGTATCGACCTGAACCTCCGCCGTTGGTTAAACATCCATTGCCAAGCAAAACATAACTTCCATAAAGTGTTAAGCAGAGAAGTGCAGCTTTGCGGCGGTCTTCTTCGGAAAGTAGTGCCGTATCTTCACACGGGGCAAACCCATATTTTTTGCCTTCTTCCTCTACTTTCGCTTTCTGCTCGAGCCAGGCGCTTGCAAACGCATCCAGAAAATCGGCAAATTTGCTCAATTTTGGATTGTCGAGTGCACATTGCTTATGGCATTCCCCAGCCTCTCGCAAGATTGCGTCTTGCAGCGCTGTGTCTTCAAGATTTGCCCAAGGACCATTCGGATTATGTTGTACTCCAATATGCTCCTCATGATCTGAATCTGAGCCGTCATTATGGATGTGTTCGGCTGACATCACAATATTATACCATGAAGTCACTATTCCCGCAAAACCGTCAAATCTCTTAAGCCACTAAAGCCTTTGTTGAATCCGGAAACCTACCACCATTATCATCCGCTTCTTGTAATAAAATCTCTATATCTAATGCGGCTTGCCTATACTTATTTTCTGCAACCTTCTCAGGATCACGCGCTGCTCCACTTGTTGAAGCCTGTAACATCTGATTATGTCTGTCTAGTACTTCTTCAAATTTTGTCTCCATTTCTGCAAAAACAGTCATTGATCCTCTCCTTCTTTCAACTGCTCCAAAATTCGCAACTAACTGTGATTCGAAGTTAACATCTTTATCCATATCCATAGTAATTTTTGGGAAATAAGTGGACGCACTCTATTCCTATTAACACAATAGTAAACAAACTAGGCTATTTAATGTATGTCAATGCATCATAGAGCCCTTGTACTAGAACTTTTCTTGATCTACCTGAAATTTACCTGACAAGTTTCCTTTTCTCGCTCTCCAGTATCTCGAGACCCTTAACAAACTCATTGATCGTCTTGTGGGTTACTTTTTCTCCTCTTGTTAGCTTTTTAAGTTTTTCATAAGCACCTTCGACTCCGTACTTTCTAAGGACTATCTGAATCGCCTCTGCCCTGACTTCCGGATGATCATCTAATTCCTGCCTGATCACTTTCTTATTTAATTCTAACTTTCCTATTCCTTTCTTGAGTGACGCCACAGCGACAAGATAATAACCAAATGCGGACCCGATACTTCGCTGGACTGTTGAATCAGTCAGGTCCCGTTGCAGACGACTGATGGGCAGTTTTTCTGCGAAGTGTTGGAAGAGTGCATTTGCGAGACCGAGATTCCCTTCTGCGTTTTCGAAGTCTATCGGATTTACTTTATGAGGCATTGTGGAAGATCCCACCTCACCCTTGATTACTTTCTGTCCAAAAACTCCACGTGAGATATACATCCAAATATCACGCGAAAAGTCGATCAGGATCGTATCAATCTGGCACATTATGTGGCTAAGTTCAGCAACGTCGTCATGCGGATTAATTTGAGTTGTATTTGTCATAGGATCTACTCCAAGGGATTTCATAAATTTCTTGCCAAGTGCTTCCCACTTCACTTTCTTGTATCCGGCTTTATGCGCCGAGTAGTTCCCCACCGCTCCGCCGAACTTACCCTGCATCTTGAACTCATTGAGCCATTTAAGCTGACGTTCTAACCTTTCGACATATACCGCGATTTCCTTTCCGACAGTTGTTGGAGTTGCAGGTTGCCCATGAGTGAGGCTAAGCATGTCCACCTTATTCCATCTTTTTGAAAGTCCGTTGAGTTTGGATATCAATGACTTAAGCTCGGGTTTAACAACTTCCTTGAGAGCCCCATGAATCATTATTCCGTAAGCGAGATTATTAACGTCCTCGCTTGTTAATGCAAAATGAACGAATTCCAAGCTCTTCTTGCATCCGGAAATCTTCTTCATTTTTGCCTTAAGAAAGTACTCCACAGCCTTCACATCATGATTTGTTTTCTTCTCTATCTTCTTAACCTCCTCTGCTTGTACTCTTCCAAATCGCTCCAGAATGGCTTTAAGCTTCTTCTTATCGCCACTACTTAGCCTCTTGCACTCCTTTATATCAGGATTAGAAGAAAGGACCAGGAACCATTCAATCTCTACCTGTAAACGAGCTCTGATCAGCGCTTCTTCACTGAAAAACGGCCTGATCGCCTCTGTTTTAGTCAGATAACGACCGTCAAGGGGCGATAAAGCGTTGATCATAGAGAGGATTGGAACGAATTCGATACATATATGTTACACGAATTATAACGTTAATTCGTTAATTCGTTAATTCGACTTCTTTATAGGTGCGCTTGAACTGCTTATCAGTTTTCTGAAGATGATGAATTAGTTTTGCAAGCATACTGGATATTTTGTCAGTTTTATCGCATAAGACCCTAAATTCGTCCTTTGAAATATACTCCTCATCTAATGCGTCATATAAGTGAGATCTAACTTCCGATACGGATCTTTTTGAATATCCAAGAAATTGAACAAATTCAGCATTAGTCATAGCATCATTCCCTTCCGCTATATTTGCCGCGACAGATCTGGATGAGCGCGTAATTTGATCAATAAATGCGAAATCCTTGCAAGCCTTGGACCTTTTGCATATAGATCTCACCTCGCGGACGAGATTTCTTGCCTCTTGCCACACTTTCATATCTTCAAATTTCCTAAATTTATTCATACTGTATAAAAACTAATTAACTAATTAACGAATTAACGAGTTAACGGAAAGATGGGATCTTACTACTTCTTTTTTTTATTGTCACTCTTTTTCCCCGTAAACTTCTCTTCAAACTCTTCAATACTCATAGTTTCTTTTTTAAGCAATTGCTCTGCGAGTTCATCCAGTTTACCACGATGCTTTTCTAGTAACACAAGCGCGCGCTCATATTGCTCTTTAATAGTGCGCCTGACAAAGGTGTCAATTTCTTTTGCCATTTCTTCGGAATAATTTCGGGTGTAAGCAGGATCAACGCCAAGGAACATAGTCCCCTGCCTTTCGCCGTATGCAATAGGACCAAGCGAGTCATCGCCCATTCCGTACCTCATCGCCATGTTTCGTGCGATGTGCGATGCTTTTTCGATATCATTGCTCGCTCCTGTCGTCATTTCGTTGAAGACTAATTCCTCAGCTGCACGCCCACCAAGCAGGCTGCATATTTCATCCAGAAACTTAGTTTTACTGGTTGTATATTGGTCTTCCTGAGGCAAGAACCACGTAACTCCCAATGCCATTCCGCGTGATACTATTGAAATCTTGTGAAGCGCATCAGTTTCCGGACACATATACCCAACAATGGCATGTCCCAACTCATGATAGGCAGTAATCTTTTTCTCTTTCTCCGTAAGCTTTCTGGATTTCTTTTCCGACCCAAGAGTTATTTTCTCGACCGCATCCACATAATCATTTTGGGAAATTGTTTTATGCTTCTGCTTCGCAGCAATAATGGCAGCTTCATTGCAGATATTTTCAAGATCGGCACCGGTTAAGCCAACTGTCTGCTTTGAAATAACACGAAGATTTATATTTCTTCCTGTTTTCTTCTTCTCTGAATGAACCTTGAGGATTTTTTCACGCGCCACCAGATCCGGCTTGTCGATGAATATTCTACGATCAAACCTGCCAGGCCTGAGCAATGCAACATCTAGAACATCCGGTCTGTTTGTCGCAGCCATTACAATTACATTTGTACCTTGTTCAAATCCATCCATTTCCGTAAGGATCTGATTCAAGGTCTGTTCTCTTTCATCATGTCCTCCGCCAAATCCGGCTCCGCCACGCTGGCGTCCTACGGCGTCGATTTCGTCAATGAATATGATGCATGGGGCATTGCGTTTAGCTCTGAGGAATAAGTCTCTGACCCTGCTTGCACCAACTCCAACAAACATCTCTACAAATTCTGAACCGGCGATGGAGAAGAACGGAACTCCTGCTTCGCCCGCGACTGCGCGTGCAAGAAGAGTTTTACCGGTTCCCGGGGCGCCAACCAACAGAACACCTTTTGGAATCTTCGCGCCTAAGTTGATGTATTTCTTTGGGCTCTTTAGGAAGTCAACAACCTCAACCAAATCCTCTTTCGCCTCATCGCATCCAGCTACATCTTTGAAGCTGGTTTTGACCTGTTTTGCATCTGTTACACGAGCACGGGATTTACCAAACGATAGAGCTGTGTTTTGGCTTCTCGCAATACCTTTAAAAAGCCACACCAGTCCTGCAATAATAAGGAGAAAGAAGAGTAAATCCGGCAGTATTGCAATAAACATGTTCGCGGCTTCACGGTTCTCTACTTCGACTATCGTTGCATTCTCTGGATCGTTCCATCCAAGCGTACTTACACTATCCCTCGCCTCCTTGTATGACTGGTAAGAAGTCCCCTCCTTTGTAACAGCATAAACTTTGTTATCTTTGACGATGATATTTTCAAATTCTTCTTCTGCATACCCTTTTGTAATTCGGCTTATTGCAACCTCCTCTGCATCCTCAAATTGCTTATCTTTGTCCCTGAGGGGATTAGAAATAGAATAAAGAGACAAGAATATTAGCGAAGCAAATAGAAACAATGAGAATAGCCATCTCTGTCGCGGTGGTTTTTGGCGTGCTGCTGGGTTCATGGACCTAGGATAGCGTTCAAAACACTAGGAGTCATCAATTACTGCAAAGAAATTAGGAACATACATCACACAAACTTGAATCGAAACGTATCTATGTTTTTACTTCTTTTTCCGCTTTCTCTTAGAAGCCAAATATCCAAATGCAGAACCTGAAGCGATTAGTGCAATCGCCGTTGGTCCTGTATCTCCTATCGGAGCACGCTGGATGATTGGCTGAGGAGCGGTTGCTACATGCATAGAAGGAACTGTAGCTGTTATTGGAACTGGTTTTATAGGAGGAAGCTTGAGAGGGAGAGATGTGATTTCGGGTTCGGGTTCCCCACTTCGCTCTTCGAACTTCGCGGGGCTCGCGGATTCGGGTGAGCTTGTGCTGAGCGCTGTCGAAGCAGGTTCTGGTGCGGGTTCCCCACTTCGCTCTTCGAGCTTTGCGGGGCTCGCGGGTTCGGGTTTCGGATTTAGAATTTCAGGTTCAGGTTCGCCTGCCTGCCGGTCAGGCAGGGATGTGATTTGGATAGCAGCCACTTGAGCTGGTTTTTCTCTGAAGCACCATGAATTACAGCCATCTCCATCCAATTCATTGCCATCATCGCATTCTTCTCCCTTCTCTATTCTAAAGTTCCCACATACAGGGAGCATGTCAGGAATGTAGAAGACACACATGCATTCTATACAGCGTTGTTGAGGACTACATCCAGCATTTGATTCACATTGCTCATTATTATTTACGATTCCATCTCCGCATTTGGACAGTGGAGAGGCTGGCTTGGGAACTGGCGTGGGTGCACTTTGACTTGGCTCAATGTCTGTGACAGGTTCGGTCGGGGAATCTGATACGAGCTCTCCTGGATCTTCAACAGGTGATGACTGTGCTGCCGTCTTTTTGCAATTCTTATCGCACAAAGGTGAATTTGGAGGTTCGCATTCTTCCCCGGGATCCAGAATATTGTCACCACATTCAGATTTGTCAATAATGACTAGTTTAATTGTTGCTTTGCTTTTTTTAATCTTTGTGAGAGTTACAGTGATATCCGGTTCTTTGTCCCCTGTTACATCTATTTTCTTTGTTTGCTTGAGTTTGATTTTAAAGTCTTGTGGATCTGATTCAACTGTAATTTCTATTGTATTTTTTTTAACTTTGTTTACCGTAAGAGTGTGTTCCCTCTTATCAACTACGAAGGTTATTACTGTTTGCTTCTCTACAACTTCTGTTCCACCGTTTGGAAGACTGATTGATTCATTATCTAACTCATCATCATCCTTATCCTTCTTCTCCTTCTTCTCTTTCTTCTTCTTATTGTCCTCTTCTTCATCATCGTCGTCATCATCATCGTCGAAGAAATTGTCATCGTTGTAGTCGTTTGTTGATTTGTTTTTGCTAGATGAGCTTTTCTTTGATTTCTTCGGTTTCTTTATTTTTTTACACCATGCATCGCAGGAAGAAGTCCCCGGAGGTTCGCATTGTTCTTTTCCTCTTACTTTTCCATCTCCACATTTTGTAGTTCTTATCACGCACTTGCATTTTTTGCATTTCCAACCCACATCACATTGAGAATTGTTTTCACATTCCTCTTTTTTTTCATCCCATATCTTGTCACCGCATTTTGAGTTTTTAATCTTGCATATGCACTTGCTGGTGCAATATTCATTTCTGTTTTTATCACAATGTTTGTCTTTTTCGCAATGTTCATATGGGGGCTCATATTTTCCATTACCACAGACCGATCTAGCATTGACATCGCCTTGCAAAATGGGGGAAGCTCGCCAAACACTAAACTGATCCATAACTAAGGCTCCGCTTACAACAATCAGGAAAGCAGCCATAGGTAGTGCAAATTTTCGCATTTTGGGAATTGTATCAAAATCAATATCAAAGAACTATTGTCTTTTATTCTCTTTATTAATATATCTGGAACAAAAACGATTTAAACGTTAAAATCCATCTGATGAACTCGGGAAGTAATTCGTTCAGAAACAGTGATTGGCTTCTTCTTGGATTGGTTGTTGTAATGTCATGTTTCACATATTTTTATAATTACACACAACCAACATCTCTTTATTGGGATGAAGTGTATCACGTCACAAGTGCTCAGAAGTATTTGAATAATTCTTATTTCATGGAACTGCACCCACCAGTTGGCAAGCTTCTTATTGCAGCCGGAGAAAAATTGATAGATGCAAATGATGACGAATTGAATAGAATATACAAAGACACCAATCACGTAAAAAAAAGAGCCGAAGGATTCTCGATGAACGGATATCGCTTCTTCCCCGCTCTTCTTAGTTGGATTACAGCGGTTGTATTATTCTTTATCTTTCTTGCAATAACCAGAACTACAATACTTGCAACGCTTTTTAGTTTTTTGTATATATTCGATACCGCACTATCAGTTCATTTACCAGGAGCCTTGCTGGAGGGACCTATGTTATTTTTCTGTTCATTATCTCTACTGATCTTTCTTCATATTTTAAATATCAAAAAACCGAATATTAAATTCAAAGTACTGTCGTTTATTTTAGGGATAACATTTGCACTAACATTTCTAACTAAAATCACTGGCCTGTTTTTGTTATTACTTTTTCCCATACTTTTTATCGGACTTTGGCCAAAATGGAAAGTCTGGATAATCGGAATGATATTTGCGTTTTTTGGCTTTCTGATAACGTTTATTGGCGTTTGGCATGTCCATATTTCACTTGGAACAGAGGTCACCAATCAGGGTTTCTACAGTGCCTCTGCACTATACAAAACAGCCCTAGAAAGTGACAATCCTATTCCATTTTCCTTGTATCCAATTGCAATTAAAGATCATTTAAAATATTCAATAAAATACAACGACGGAGTTCCTAAACTTGATATGTGCAAAGTTCATGAATCCGGAAGTCCGTGGTTTTACTGGCCACTTGGAGCAAGATCTATTACCTATTCCAAGACAAGCCATGCAGAAGACAAAGTTGGATATCTAATGTTCCAAGTTAACCCCGCTGTTTGGTGGTTAAGTGCATTTGCAGTACTAATTGCCTTCTCATTATTAACATGTTCATATTTACTCGGACTCAAACTAAAACAACGCTTCTTGCTTAATTCTTTTTGCATTTTGTACGCAGGTTACATGTTTGGAATAAGCCAGATAGATCGCGTTATGTACCTGCATCATTACCTCCCACCTCTTATAATCAGTTTCATACTAGCTGCACTTGTACTTAATGAAGTTAAACAAATAGGAAAATGGGAGTTTGATCACGATCATAAAGTCTTCGTTGCCCTGTGTTTAAGTATTTGCATCTTTGCGACTTATCAATTTTACAAGCCGTTATCTACTATGAGACCATTGACCAAGGCCCAATTGGAGAAACGCGCAATATTCCCGTTATGGAATTTGCAGTGCTCTGGTTGCAAAAGAAATGATCCTTTCTTTAGTCCCCCAACAATATGCAAAGAGAACCAAAATCCTTACCCCAATAAAAGATGACAAAACCTGAACATTTTGGCTGGCAGGGATGGGCATTGATAGTAATGCTCATGTTGCTTTC
This sequence comes from Candidatus Peribacteraceae bacterium, assembly GCA_030750465.1. GTDB lineage: Bacteria > Patescibacteriota > Gracilibacteria > Peribacterales > Peribacteraceae > UBA2144. Next base: position 3,368 of record JASMHZ010000021.1, on the reverse strand, counting down.
ATTCTGTTCAACGATCTATAAATATTCCGAACCCAATCACCCATACTGGGATGAAAAATTTCATGTGACGAGCGCGCAGAAATATCTAAACAACCATCACTTTATGCAAGCACACCCACCATTGGGGAAAATGCTTATAGCTTTAGGTGAAATAATTGTTGATGCTAATCCACCTGAAACCGATGCACGGTTTGTGGATATATTGCTTATTGGTAAACATGGCCCAGATTTTAATATGCGTGGTTACAGATTGATACCAATGATACTTGCATGGCTGCTCACCCCTATTACATTCATTATATTTTTCCTAATTCTTAGAAATAGAATACTCGCCGCTCTTTTGAGTTTTGTAATTATCTTCGACACAGGTCAAATATCCTTGCTTAAGGCGGCTGTATTAGAAAGTCCATTGATATTTTCAACTGCTTTCGCAATCCTTGCATTTCTTGTAATTCCAAAATATGTGAAAAATAAATGGAAATTTGCACTCTGGACATTCCTGCTTGGAACAGCAATGGGAGCAGCATTTGTAACAAAGCTGACAGGACTATTTTTAATTCTCCTTGCTCCACTTCTTTTGTTGCACTTATGGCCAAATTGGAAAAAGTGGCTAATAGCTTTTGCCTTTATATTTGCAGGATTCGCGATAGTGACTGTTGGGATATGGCAACTGCACTTCTCTTTAGGAACAAATATAAATCCAACTCTTCCAATGGAAGGATATCATACTAATCTGCATGAATATCGTGAAATCCTCGATCAAGGAAAAAACCCATCTCTACTGATGTTTCCAACAATTCTAGCTGACTCCTTTAAGTATATGTATAGAAGTCACACCAATATTGGAGACCTAAACCTTTGTACTCCAGATTATGGAGGAAGTCCCTGGATTTTCTGGCCTTTTGGAGGCAAATCAATTCACTTCTTAAGTGGAAGATCGAAAGGGGGCCTTGGTAATTACATGTATCTGCAAGCAAACCCGGCAGTCTGGTGGACGGCTACTTTGTCTGTCTTCATATCAATTGCAATGCTTCTTGGCTTTATATTTATGGGGCAGAAATTACGCAAGCCGAAGCTCTTGATATCATTCCTTATTCTTTATCTTGGATACATGTTAGCCATAAGCCAAATAAGCAGGACTATGTTCCTTTATCATTATTTTCCGCCTCTGTATGTCAGTTTCATATTACTAGCATTGGTCATTAATGAACTGAAAGCCAGAGGTCCATTTAAAGGTGAAGTTATTTCTCTTCTATGTATTCTTCTAAGTTCTTTAATGGTATTGGGGTATCTAATCTACCGTCCGATGATTGATTTGACGCCAATGACAGATGAGCAGCTAAAAAGACGAGCTTTCTTCCCATTGTGGAATGTCCGCTGTCATAATTGCAAACAAGACAATCTTTATTACAAAGAAAAATGGTGCAATCCATCATAAGCCTCTCCTAAGCCTAAGAAGCTCTATAACAATATTTTTTATAACCTTTATTGAAGCCCCCGTTTGTTTTCCTCCATGCCGTGGATAGTGAGATACAGGAACAATCTGCAATAAAATACCAGATCTTTTTGCCCTACATAAAAGTTCAGCATGAAAAAAACCTCCGGTTGCAATTCTGGGTTCAAGCTTTGGCCAATCGGATGAATGAAATAGTTTCATACCGCAGTTAACATCTTTTACTCTCACTCCAAGAATGATCCATACTAATAATGCATATATTCGCATAAACACTTTTCTGGGGAACGGATCAACTCTCTTTACGCGTCTGCCAATCGCAATTTGTTTTGAGCGGACAAACGGCAGTAATCCGGTAAAATCCTCCGCATGGATCTGCCCATCAGAATCCATCATGCCCCAGATTTCCCCTTTCGCTTGCGAAAATCCAGAAATAAGCGCTTTTCCATGCCCTTTATTCTCATTATGATGAATAACCTTCAGTCTACTATTGGAAACCGCCATACGGTCTAATAAGGGACCTGTCTGATCCTCAGACCCATCGTTGACAGCAATTACCTCTCCATCCAAATTCTGGTGTTTGAACCACTTAAAAACATCATTAACTACAAGCTCAATATTCTCTTCTTCATTTAAACACGGCAGGATTATAGAAATAAACATTAGTTTGGATTATACAAGTTAATTACTTACTCCAAATCATCATCTTCCTCCTCATCAAATAAATCTTCATCCTCGTCTAAAAAGTCATCATCATCCAAGAATTCTTCATCATCCTCAAGGAATGATTCATCATCATCTAATAAACTATCATCGTCATCAAATAGGTCGTCCTCTTCATCTAGAAAATCATCTTCGTCCTCTTCATCTAGAAATAAGTCTTCCTCTTCTTCTTCGTCGTCTTCATCTTCGTCTTCATCATATTCATCTTCATCGTCTTCATCATCCTCATCATCTTCATCATCGTCGTCGTCTTCGTCATCTTCGTCGTCTTCATACTCATACTCGTCTTCGATCTCTCTACTTAGGAGCCTGCCATTACTGGCAATTTCGATTTCGTATTCCATTCCGTCAATCTCCACCTCAACCGCATAGATCGTTCTACCTTCCTTCCTTTCTTTCTCTATCTCTTGAATATCACCATCTTCAATCTCCATCATAAGTGTTTCAAGTACTGCTTCCGGCAAGTCGGACAGATTCACCCGAATCTCGTCATCGTCGTCATCATCTACGTATAAATCCAAAGCTTCAACAGGGGCACTATGCAAACTTTCTTCTTGCTCGCACCCGCAGCTCCAATGCGAAGAGCCGTACCATATCACGAGAGGAACAATTCCAAAAACTAAACCGACGGAGAATCCGTAAACAAATCGAGGAGGTAACATGCGGAAATTGTATCACTAACAATAAATAATCGCCTATCGACAAAAAGATTAATTGATTATCTAATACGGAAAGAGGCTTTTCATATTGATAATAAGGAATTATTAATTGTAAATCCTACACTACTTCCTCTTCTTTTTCTTTCTTCTTGAAGCTGCATAACCTATTGCAGCTCCTGTTGCGATTACTACCGCAGTTGCCGGGCCTGTATCTCCCGAGACAGGCATGGTTGCGAATGTTTGCATAGGAGCAAGTGAGCGCAATGCGGTCACAGATGCAATTGGCTGATTGTACGGAAGAGCCTTTAAGCTTGCGCCTGTCGGGAACTGAGTGATCATGCCGGATTGTTTGGGCTGCTGACCCGGGAATGTTGTAACCATGCTGAACGCTGTTTGCCCTTGTACTGTTGATCCCGGTTCGTTTTTACATCCCGGAGTGCATCCGTCACCCGGAAGATAATTTCCATCGTCGCAATCTTCTCCAGCATCTATTATTTCATCTCCACATTTCGGTTTTGTGCAATCCAGTCTGC
>JASMHZ010000020.1 GCA_030750465.1 Candidatus Peribacteraceae bacterium | reverse complement strand
ACGATGATGAATCAGATGATTCGTGTTCAGCGCAGTATGTTCTTGATGATGGGCAATTGGTCTTATCTGAAAATGCACACGTCACATTCAAAATTCTTGGTTCGCACGCAAGACATGGAATTAACGGGCCTGAAATTAAGGTCAGATTCAGTGCCAGTTTAGACGGCGGTGATACATGGCAAACTCTATACAATTTCCGAGATGTAGATGGCGGAGAACAGCAGTCTTTCACGAATGTTTCTTCTGGAAGTTCAATAGTTCTGAAGGCTGAGGGGAGATATGGATGGATATTCAAAAAAACCTCAAGTTCGCGCGACGGATCCGGTCGTATAAGAATATTTGAGAATGGGGATAATCCTCCGGGCACCTCGGTATTCACCAGCATTACACGCTTAAGACGGTTTATGAGGAATATTATGGATAAAGGGAAGATCAAACTTGATTCTCGCAGAGTTGTGGCTCTTGTAGAACTTCAAGATTTGAATACTAGTTCAGATTTCTCCGACGCGGCAGTGGAAATAATTATGGAAAGACCGGCATGTGGATCTATAATAGAGGAAGCAGAGGAAACAGAAGAAGCAGAGGAAACAGAAGAGTCAGGTGATGACAGTTCTGGAACTATATCCAAAGAAATTACAATTTGTCACTATCCCCCCGGAAATCGTTCGAATCATCAGACTCTTACAATTTCCACTTCAGCATGGGCAGCGCATAGAAGACACGGTGATCGTTTAGGATCATGTGCGGAAGATCTGGATGGAGACGGCATCCCGAATTATGACGACTTATGTCCTAATACAGGCACACCGGAAATAGTGCCTCGAGATTTCATGCTGTTTAGAAGATTTGCTCTTACCGAGGAAAGCGAAATATTCCGAAAGGGACCAAGAAAAAGAATCAGTGCTTACACGTTACGTAACACAAAAGGATGCAGTTGCGAACAGCTCCTAGATGTTGCCGAAGACAAAAATACGTATTACTTCTCGCAATATCCGATATTGGAACGCAATATGAAGAGCCTATTCCCGCATTACATAAGAGGAGCCAGAAATCATGGGTGCAGTGTCAGGGTACTTAGGATGGTTAAGAGAGCACGATTATAGATATTTAGGTTATAGGTTACAGGTCACAGGTGGAAGTTGTGGATCGTAGTACTATTACCTGTAACCTGTAACCTATAGTCTTGTATATACTAGTCTTAGCTGAAAAATGTCTATTTTCAATCATCGAAGGCCAGCCTTCTTCATGCTCGACATTCTCCTCGGCGTTGCTATCTTTGCGATTTTCATTGGCATTGCAGGACACTCACTTCTTACAAGCCAGAGATTAACCATATCAAGTGGTGATAGATTAAGGGCGGTCTCGCTCACCGAGGAGGCAATAGAAGCAGTCCGAAGCATTAGGGACGGAGATTTTGATGATCTTATAGAAGGAACACATGGAATTAGAATAGGTGATGATGGAATCTGGGAATTCAACGGATCGGAAACAGTAAGTTCCGATGGTTACACAACAAGCATCGTAATTACCGCTGTTGACGATAACAGATACAGTGCAAGTGCAACTACAACTTGGGATTTTGGTGTGCAAAGATCGGGCTCAGTAACTATTTCGTCCACTTATTCAAACTGGAGGCAGGAACGCAGTATGGGAACATGGAATGTACTTTTACATACGGGAACTCATCTGGAAGATCCAGCACCAAACTTCAACGACATCGCTATCAAAGGAAATTACGCATTTGTAACAAGCGAAGTTGACGGAGGAGGTGCAGGCTTATATGTATTTGATGTCTCTAATCTAAGTTTACCAACTAGAATTGCAGAAGGATTCGTGCTTGGTGCAGAGGGTCATCAGCTCCTAGTCAGTGGAGATACACTTTTTGTGATTACAAGCATGCCAGGTGCAGAACTTCAGGCATATGACATATCTGCTCCGGAAGAATTTTCAGCAGGCAAATTAATTGATACATACAACATTCCAGAAAGTGGAAAGGCGCGCTCGATGGCGATCTATGGAACAACTCTTTTTGTAGGATCACAGCAAGACGGATCGCAACCAGAACTTTATTCGTTCAATGTTTCCGATCCTTCCGACATAAGTCTTCTAGATTCGCTTAATGATAGCGGTAGTTATAATGGAATTACTCTTAACGGAGGTTATGCGTACATTGCAAACTCAGAGGATGTCGCAGAATTAACAGTAATAGATGTTTTTGACCCATCAAATCTGCAGTTCGCCCCTGGAATCGGATACAACCTTACGGATGTTCCAGATGGAAGGGCTGTTGTGTCATTCGAAAACTCAGTTGCCATTGGCCGATCAGTTGGAGATGTAATACAGGAGCTGGCATTATTTGATATTGCCGACAGTCCTGTTCCCAGTCCCCCGCCAGGCCCTTGGTACAGAGGAGTTGGAACGGATGTTCATGATATGGATCGAAGTGCGACAGGAAAATATATTTTCGTTGCGACTGAGCATGAGTCTGCTGAAGTTCAGGTGATTGATTCGGATCTTTGGCGTGCCGGACAGATGCCATTGATCGCGAGTTACGATACGGACACGGGGATAGGAAGAGGACTCATCTACGATCCCATAAGAGATCGATTATTTGCCGTAACTATTTCAGCCTTATTAATATTTTCACCAAATCCATGATTGAACCGATGAAAAATTTTAGATCCGGCTACACATTCCTTCTTGCTGTACTCTTCATCGGTGCAATATCTATTGCTGTGACAGGCACAATGCTTTTACTAAGCTGGGTTAGCATGCGAAACACAGAGATTATGGAGAATTCCGGGAAAGGGTATGAGCTTGCAATGACTTGTGCGGAACATGCTTTGCTTGAACTATTCGAAGATTTTACATATGCGGGCAATGAAGAAATAACCGAGAGTGACGGTACTTGTTTTGTGCTTCCTATTGGAGGCGCAGGGTACGAAAATAGAACACTTTGCATAGAGAGTGAAAGTGGAAATACAATTAGACGTTTTGAAACGATATTAAAACGTGTGCTTCCTTCGATCGAAGTTGCCGCATGGCAGGAAGTGGAGGTGTTTACTTCTTGCAGTTATGAATAGATCCCATACTTTTCGTTCCGGCATGAGCTTGATAGAACTAATAATGTTCATGGCTTTCTTTTCGGTTTGCGCAGGAGTACTTATCAATGTTCTTATGTCGACAAACGAACAAAGAGTCAGACAACAAATGATTGCAGGTGTGGAACAGGAGGGAATGCAGATAATGCAGACACTTACGAGAAGAGTCAGGCGTGCAGAGCGTATCGCATATCCTTTAAGAGGCGAATCAGGCTCGGTACTGTCTGTGCAAGTTGCGGAACAATCCCAAGATCCAACTATTATTGCACTTGAAACAGGAGCAATTCGAGTTGCGGAGAAGAATGTTCTTCGAAACTTAAGTTCAGAAGGACTGACTATTACCAATTTAGTATTTCAAAATACTTCTGCAACTTCCAGCAACCATAGCGTAAGAATTATATTTACTGCTTCCAAATCAACAGGTTTGCCAACAGGAGGAATATACCAGCGAGAGTTTCAATCTCTGATTACATTGTTTCCTGATGATGATCTTGCAGGGAATCCTTGTGCTTGTAGTACTCCAACGTGCGTGAGTGATATATTTGATTGGGGATATTGTGATGGGGAGAATTGTGTTGATAGCGGGGAGGAACTTCTATGTGAATAAAAGTACAGACAAAAGAACGAAAGAATGGGGCGTAAAGAACGAAAGAACGAAAGAGGACAAGAGAAAAAGGAAGAGGGAAAGATTTAAGGAATAAATCTGTAAGGATAAAATCTTTTTAAGTTTTTTTTATTTTTAACATTCCTTTCGTTCTTGGTTTCTTTCATTCTTTCATTCTTTTCCATTCTGTATTTCATAAACCACAACACATCTGATTTGCCAGTCAATCCATTCCTATCAGTTCTAAAATCACGTTTGATATACTCGGGGAAAGCCGAATCTATTGGCTATCTCTTTCCCTCTTTCCATATGAAAACTCGCAAAGCTTTCACGCTAATCGAGCTTCTGCTGGTAATCGGTATTATTGCGATCTTGGCGTCAATCGTCATAGTTGCGATTAACCCAACCAAGCAGCTCGGTGATGCGCGCAACGCTCAGCGCCGCAGCGACGTTAACACCGTCCTAAATGCGGTCTATCAATACGCCATTGATAACAATGGTACCCTGCCAGGAGCAATTCCTGCAGCTCCTGCTGCCGCAAAGCCTGTTTGTCTTGGCACTGTCGTCGATGCGGCATGTACGGGAGTTCCGGGCGGTGTAGATCTTTCTGATCTAATCGGAACATACATCGTAGCAGTACCGGCAGATCCGCAGAATACAAGCACAGATGTAACCGGATATACAATCGTTCAAGATGCAAATGGACGCGTGACAGTCGCAGCGCCATCAGCTGAACAAAGTGCAACGATTAGTGTTACTAGATAAGTTATTTGAGTTTGTTATTAAAAGAGGCCTTGGGTGACTGGGGTCTCTTTTTGGCTGAGAGCGCAGAGGGGTGTCAACGTTGTATTTTCTGGGCGAGGGGGATATGTAGCAATAACTTGCCAACTTTACGAAGTACTGAGGAGTTTTTTGCAAAAATCATCATGGTGAGCATCACTTGTGATAAGAACAATCCCTGGTTGGTCATCTGTTCTTCGATTAGTTGCAAATTCCTCAAGTCTTTTCAATTTAGGTACTTCTTTTTTGTGGTACAAAAGATCAGTACTTTTGCCACTAAAAGCGACAAAGAGAGCACGTCTTGTATTAATTTCCTCTGCGAAATCTTCTGGACTTGCCGCTTCCCTCACTGAAGGTTGCCATAACTCCAGACCTTCATTTGTTCTATCTAGAAATTCTTTTTCAACTGCTACGTTTGTCCTTGGAACGCCATTGAGTGGTAATAGTAGAGGGGTATGTTCCCCGCTGTTATGTAGCATGCGGTGTGCCAGTTTGGCCGTTATGTATTTTGCGAGTGGCAGAGGATCCCGATCAAAATATGGAACCATTGCAATCCAGAGGCGTTGAAACACATATCTAGACTCATCTAGACTCATCTAGCCCTTGATTACAAACTTGAACGAGAAGCTGTTTTATTGCTGCAATTTATAATCTTTCGGGTGAGCAAGTTGCGCACACAGGACTTTCTGTAGCTACAACTCCACCTGCCATCGAAAGCACAATACTTTATTCAGTGATAGATGAATATGGTTGGCAGGAACACGAAATATTTTCTCCAGTTTACAATCACGAAGGAAGTCATATTGGAATCGTTGGCGTAAGGTACGACTCGCGACCGCTTCTTGATACGCTTCTTTCGATAGCTTCGGTTGGAGAAACAGGAGAAATATTGTTGGGAGCGGAAAAAGAAGGAGAACTAGTTCTTCTTCATCACAGGTTTCAACCTGCAGGAAGTAAAACACTAAAGCTGGGCAACCTGGAGGAACAAGCTGAGTATGGATTGCCTCTGGCTTTGTCGGTAAAGGGAAAAGAAAACCTTGGTAAAGCGGCAGACTACACAGGGGAAAGAGTTTATGCGGCATATAGAACGCTTCCAAGTTTGGGCTGGGGTCTTGTTGTTAAGATCACGCGCGAAGAGGCATTGGAAGGAACAATGCGCTTGGCATTTTTCCTGACGATAATTGGAATATTTATAATAATCAGTTCCGGAATAATTGCTCACATTCTTGCAGGAAGGCTTACAAATCCAATCGTAAGGCTCAGCAAAGAAATGGGTAAGCTGGGACCGGGACATTGGCATTTCAATCGTTCAGCTAGGACAGGAGACGAAGTGGAACTCTTGGAAACTGTTGCTTCGGATATGGCAACGCGCTTGCAGGACACTTATGAACGAATGGAGGAAATTATTGTTGATCGAACTCAGGAACTTAAGAAGCAATACGAAACAGACCGTGCGATTCTGGAAAGCATTCAGCATGGAATTATCACAGTCGGGAAAACCGGAGTAATTATCAGTGTAAATACTGCTGCAGCAAAACTACTCGAGAAAGATATAGTATTCTTGATTGGGGAAAAAATTGATGATGTTGTTAAATTCTATAAGGGAAACGAGCAATATCGCGGAGATGACAACCCAATTCGCAAATCTTTGAATTCAAAGTCGATAATTAGATTCGATAGCATTGCCCACCTGAATATCGAAAAAGAAGATGGAGAGCATTTGCCTGTTCGTCTTTCGGTAGCTCCGCTGTTGGATAATGGTGATGTGCATGGTGCAGTTGCCGTATTTCAAGATGTTGCGGAAGAAAGAAGAGTTGATTACATGAAATCTGAATTCATAACTCTTGCTTCGCATCAGCTGCGCACTCCCCTATCCACTTTCCAATGGTATTTGGAATTACTGGAAGGCACAAAATCTAATTTTAGCGAAGAGCAAAAAGAATCAATAAAGGAAATGAGAAAGTCAGGAAAGAGAATGGCCAATCTGATCGATACTCTTCTTCATGCGGCACAATTGGAAGGCGGGTCTATAGAGCCAAAAATTAAGAAAATTGATTTTACAGAATTACTAGAAGATATAGCAGGGGAGCTGCAATCGTTTGCAAAGGACGCCGGTTGTCCATGCAAGATAGATATTCCAGACAGAAAGATCGAGCTTCAGACAGACCCGATTCTATTGCACGTGATTGTTCAGAACTTTATCTCTAACGCAGTTAAATATTCACCAAACAAAACTCCTATTTCGATGCAGGCAAAAGTCAGTGATGCGGAGATCGAAATTACAATAAAAGACTTAGGGCTAGGAATCCCAGAAGCAGATCAGCCGCGTATCTTTGAGCGTCTGTTTAGAGCAAGCAATGTAAAAGAAATGGATACGACTGGAAATGGCTTGGGATTGTTTATTTCAAAATTGATTGCAGAAGATATGGGCGGAGAGATTAGTTTTAAGAGTAAAGAAGGAAAAGGGTCGGAGTTTGTGCTTAGGCTTCCGATAAATTAGGACGTAAGGCATAAGATGTAAGACGTAGGGCTTTTGATTGATTGAAATTGTCATTTGAGCTATCATATAGGTCCGCTCTTTTGCAGATGATCGCCCCCGGCTTCGTCTTCGGACTACGCCGCGGGGAGGAACATCCGGGCATCAACCTTCGCGCTAGCGAAGGGTGATCTTAGACCACAGCTTAGCGCTACGGTCGACAGGTCGCCGGAACGCCATACGGGTAACACCCGTCATTGCTGAATATATTTGGTAAATCAGCAGTAGGACAAGTGCCACAGAGACGAGCCCCTTTATTGGGGAGTGAAACGCCACGCCTAGCGTGGATTGTGGGATTCACGTGATTCCATAATCGGTAAACTCTTGGTGATGCAAGGAGGGTTTGGGTAGTCGGATCAAACCCCATACCAGATGCTTCGCATCGGTACGGGGCACGTGATGGTTCCGTCATTCCGATTGCTCCTCCGCGCTTGAGGTCACGAGGTAACTCTGATCCCAGATAGATGATCATCCTCGACAAAACCCGGAGTACAGCAGGGAGCGGGCTAAAGAAGACTGTAAGTACAGTCTTTTTTAGTAAGAAAAAACTGGAGCCACCTCGGGGATTCGAACCCCGGACCTGCTCATTACAAGTGAGCTGCTCTGACCAACTGAGCTAAGGTGGCTTGTTAACTAATTGTCGATTGTAGATTGTAGATTGTCAATTAATTAGCTCATCCAATTCCGCCCTTCTTCCCTTATAGCTTTCATCAAACTTCAATAAACCCAAATATGTTTCCCGAGACATTTCTTGATCACCTGATTTCAGATAAGTACGCGCTAGTTGCCATATTGCAGAAGTGTAATATCTATTGGATTCGATAGCTTTTTTGTAGGATTCGATTGCACTTCTATACTCCCTTCTTTGAAAGTGAATGCCGCCCTTATTAAAGTGCGCAGGTGCAAAAGTCGGATGAATTTCCATTGCCTGGTTCAAATAAGATTCAGATGCAGAGTAATCACCAAGCTTCCCATAATAAACGCCCATGTTCACAAGTACCTCCGGACTTTCTGGATTAAGTTCCATTGCCTTTTCCAAATACAAAAGTGCGGTTCTTAAATCTCCATTATTCAAATGCATATTTCCTATGTTGTTATGTGTTATGTGGGAAGTAGGATTCTTTTTAATGATGTCTTGGAATAGAACTTCGGTTGTTGCCCACACTTTGTTTCGTTCAATAGTTAAGAACATACAAGATGAGATAACTGCTACCAGTATAAATATTACAAAATCCTGTTTACGGATTGAGCTAACTATCAAAACAATCAACATAGCCAATCCTATTGAAGGCATATATGCATAACGATCAGCGGCAACGGATATTCCATCACTTTTCATGTAGGCCATAAAGCTTGGGGCAATAGTCAGGATTGCAAATCCGGATGCGAACATTGCAACTTTCATTTTTCTGAAAATACAGGTTGCGGTTATCAGTAATGCAACTATCAGAATTGAAAAGATAATCTCCCAGTTTTGAATAGATATTGGATCGGGAGCCCCGTAAATTGCCGAGAGTTTAATGGGCAACAGGAACTTTTGCAGATAGAAAGTTGTACTTCTGAAAGCGAGCAGAACCATTTCCGTAGTTGTAAGTTGTATAACTGCAATGGACTTTCCGACCACAGCTATAACGGCGAATATTCCTGCAAGCAGAAGAAAAGGAATATAAGTTTTCGGATTTCGGTTTTCGGATTTCGGTTGAGCTTGGTCATAAAGAATCAGAATTAGTGGCAAAACCAACGCCGTCACTTTCGACATCATTGCTAACACGAATAAGATCAGGCTGAGAACAATCATCCACCTTTTGTCTCCAGTTTTTACATATGTGATCAATGCACTTAACATAAAGAATGTACTAAGTAATTCTTTTCGCGCGCTTATCCATGCAACTGCTTCCGTATTAAGAGGGTGGACTGCAAAGATCAGCGCTGCAAATACGGCAAGATATCGTTTCTTTATGATCATCAAGCTTAACCAAAAGACAAGAAGTGCGTTTGAAATGTGAATTATCAGATTCGTTAAGTGGTACCAAAAAGGGTTAAGGTCGAATAGTGCATAATTAATCTGAAAACTGAGCAAAGTTATCGGAATATATAGTTCCGGATCGTAGCTCCAGAATATCATCGGTGAGAAATTGCGAACCAAATAATTTTGTGTAACCAAAATCTCATCGTCCCAGCTCAAAAATTCATGGCCAAGCACCCCTGCAAAGGTCAGGAAGGTTATTACTATGATTAGGATGGCGGGCCATGACTTTCGCATAGCTTTTATTTTACCTGATTGATGCAAGATCTTTCTTCTTTCTTTTACCTTGATGTAAAAGAAAGAAGCAAAGAAAAGATCAAGGCAAACGCAAACTCGCTCGAAGGCACAGTTTAGAGAATCTAAGGGGTGCAGAACGAATTGGATGCACCCAGAATTAGAGGTCTTGAGTTGGAGAGCCTCATCCAATTCGTTCTTGCGCTATAGAACTTTCAATGCGATGCCTTCGAGCTCAAACATGCGTTTGCCTGTTTATGGATAAAAAGCCTTAAAGATAGTGTTGTAAGTTGTGGGTTGTTAGTTGTAAGTTGTTAGTCCTCATGAAGCGCTCAGAGATCATTTTCGGCCTCCTGCGTATTCCAATGGACTGCGTGGCGGCTCTGGCAGCGCTTCTTTTGAGTTACAGGCTGCGAGAGGCCAATATTGACCTGATTCCCCGCATACAACTCCTGGAGCCTTCTCCGACGCTTCCAGGGCTTTCTGAGTACATGTCTGGCTTTGTTTTGCCGTGGATCATTGTATTTCTGGCGGTAGCCGCATTGCTCAGGTTATACGCACTTGTTACCACGGCTTCCAGTTGGAGTGAAATGGGCAGAATTATCGTTGCTTCTCTTCTGTGGGTAGTACTTGTAACAGCGTGGTACTTTTTGGTGGCCAAACAACTCTTCTTCTCGCGAATACTTTTGGCGCACTCGGTATTCTTCCTGATTGTCTTTGTTTCTATGGGCAGGACAGCAATTGTTATTTTACAGAGAGCGTTTTTGAAACTTGGAGTCGGAGTTCGTTTAGTAGCGTCAGTCGGCGAGCATCCAATAGCGCGATCAGCGCGAGAGGTTTTGCACGGCGACATTCATTACGAGTATTTAGGACATCTCCCGAATCTAAATCACTTAAAAACTTTAGAGCCAAAGTGCCATCCCGATCTTGTTTTGCAAACTGATCCATCCCCCGGGAGCCAACAAACATTATCATTAATCGATTACTGCAGATCGCATCACATTGCTTATGCATTTCTTCCACCGGTTTTTGCAGATGTTCCTCATCAGCTCAGAGTAGAGCGCCTTGGGCTTGTTCCAATACTCAAGTTTCAACCGACGCCTTTGGATGGATGGGGCAAAGTATTCAAACGCCTTTTTGATTTTGTTGGAAGCATTATCTTCATCGCAGTTTTGTCACCGATATTAATTTTGATTGCGAGTGCGGTTTACATAGAAACTGGTTGGCCGATCTTTTACATTTCAAAAAGAGTTGGTGAATACGGCAAAAAAGATATTTATGTTCTCAAGTTCAGATCGATGGTGAAAAATGCAGATGAATTGAAAAGAAAATTAGTTAAGAAAAATGAAAGGGATGATGGGCCTTTGTTCAAGATAAAAGATGATCCTCGTATAACCCGCGTTGGAAAGCTGTTGCGTCGATTTGATTTGGACGAACTGCCTCAGCTATTTAACGTTTTAGTCGGCCAGATGTCTTTGGTGGGTCCGCGTCCACATTTACCTGACGAAGTTAAAAAATACACTTCATACCAACGCAGAGTATTCACGGTGAAACCGGGAATGACGGGGCTTGCACAAGTGTCAGGAAGATCAAATTTAAAGTTTGCGGAAGAAGTTAAGCTCGACATCAGATATGTGGAAGAATGGGGGGTTGGGATGGATCTTTGGATTATTTGGAGAACGGGATGGGTGATGATAAGAAGTGAAGGCGAATAGATGGCATAATTAATTTTCAATTTTCAATTTGTATTCAATTTTTAAAATCCAATTTCTAATATTAAACAATTGAATATTGGATTTTGAATGAAAATTTCAAATTGAAAATTGAAAATTACGCAGTTGTTCTAAAAAAGAGACAACTGATCTTCATCTATAACAACAGCTTTCTTCATCTTCCCCCTCCTATTTGATTTAGGTGCATTCTCTGATCGCGACAGATCTTCGATATAAGATTTTATACGTTTTCCATACGCCTTCTTGTCCAATCGATCATCCAAAACAATTACAGATCCGTCTAAAGTTCGATGCCTGCAAAATGTTCTAAGCAGCCTGAAGATTCGATGTTCAAGTCGAGGAATAGAATACTCTTCGAACGAATTCTTGTAATGCTCTGATCTTTTTGCGAATGTCGGATGAGATGGATAGTCGAATGGCAGACTTTGAATAATTAACTGATCAACCATTTCGGGGGGGAGAGTTACACCTTCGTATGTCCACGGAGTAAGAAGCCAAATGCATGGAGTTTTTGCAGCAGTAAATTCAGCTTGCATGCGTTCCAATCCACCGCTTAAGTTCTGGCAAATCAATGTAGTTCCTTTCGATTCCAACTCCTCTGTATATTTAATAAATGCATCCTCGATAATTCTTCTGCTTGGTAGAAGGATTATTTGCTTGTCTCCTTGCGGCTTTATCAAGAAAGTCTCGATAGATTTGTCCGGAGAAAAAGTTATCGAAGGTAGATCGAGATCTGTGTCGGACGATATTGATAAAGTTTTCTGCAAGGATTTGGGCAAGGCTTCTGTAAGAGTTTCACTAGATTTAGAAGGAATCAAAAGAGTTGTAGAAAATTTGCTAAGCAGGTTTTCGTTCAATACCTCGTTAACAAACTCGGGAACTGATTGTAATGATTGGCTTCCATTTTGGCGGATTTCGATCCATGCAATTCGATCGTGAACTTTGTTGTGATCGAGCATAGAATCAAGATTCTCTAGCTGTTTTTTTATGGGAATTGCAAACTCAGCGGAATTCAATATGCCACTCAGTCTGTCCTTTAGGCCGCTCACCTCAGGCGTTTGTAGCATTGCACGTGTTACGGGGTGGTTATCCTGGCCTTCGCGCACCTTTTCTATCCAAATTTGTACTGCGTCGGTAAAACTTGTCAGATCTTCATTCCATTCTGACCCAGCTCGAATATCATCCAGTTTGCAGTACCAGCTGTAAGCCTTTGTAGCAGTATCTTCTAGCATAGAGGCATCATCAACAATGATGTGCGCGCTATCATTCAAAGCTTCATGCGCCTTGTGTTTAGGATTTCCAAGAAACGCAAGAAGCTGGCGATGGTCCAGAAGTACAACTCCGGGAAGATCATCGAACTGCGCAGTGTATAAATCAGATTCGTCTGTGCACGAGAGCTTGCCGTTCCAGACGGACTTTTCTTCGCCGTGAATTGGGAAATCGCGAATTGTCTTGGGCTCATACCAAGCAAGTTTAACTGCAAGAGAACCTTCGTCAGCTGTAAACTCATCTTGCGCGGCAAAAGTAGTCGCGGCTTCCATGTCGTACAAATTCCAAGGAGGTTGCAGAACTCTCACACCTTCCGGAATAGTCAATCTTCTCAGCGCAGCTTCCAGATTTTTAACTGCAATCCAGTGGATTGTGTTCTCTCTAGGCACAGCGGCATCTAAAAGTTGTTGCATAGTGGTCGGTGACATCGGTTCCTCTACAAGAGAAACAGTTCCAATTGCCGGTTTCTCGAAAATAGCTTCTGCGAGTGGAGTAACATGCGCCGAGGAAGTTAGTTTAAGCTTTGGTATTTGAAGCCATTTTGGAGTTTTCGCGCCCGCGAAGGGGCGCTCTCTGGGTTCAGGCAAAGAATCAAACAACATATGGTATCCAGGTGAACTTTTGCTCATGATAATTTTTGCCACTTCGAAAAGTTCAGGCGAAAGCTTCAGCAGTCTTTCCCAGCATTTACCCAGAAGTTCCAAAGTTGCATTTACATCCCCCATTGCACGGTGAACTGGTTCGTGTTTAAGTTTAAGAATCTTGCTTACGTAACCGAGTGAATAACTTCTAAGTTCCGGAAAAACAAGAGAAGCGATCATCGCAGTATCAAGTTTTGGATGCTCACTCAAATCAATGCCTTCGCCCTTCAACATTCCAATATCAAAGTTGATGTTTTGTCCGATGATCAATGCCCCTTCTCCTATGAACTCCATCATCTCATTTTGTTTTTCAGAAAATTCTGGTCTCCCTTCCAGATCATCATTCTTTATGCGAGTAAGAACTTGAACTGTCTTCGGAATTTCAGTTGGAATTTTAAACAATTGTTCATACTCAGACGCTATCTTCCCGTTTTCTATTCTAATTGCCGCAAACTCAATAACACAGTTAGCTCGCGGTACAAAACCGGTTGTTTCGGTGTCCAGAACGACGAAGGATAGCGGTGGAAGTTTCACGACTACTAGCTTATAGCTTTTAGCTTTTAGCTTGTAGCCTTTTCGTCCTTCTTCTTGTCCTCTTCCTTGGGTTTCTCGGGCTCGGGTTCTTTGGACACTAAATCTTCCTCCTTCTGCGCCTCCGGCGCAGGCTGCGACTCAGCAGTCGCAGCTGCGGAGTCATCATTGGATTTTTCGGATTCCTCGGCTTCCTTGGCTCCTTCGGAATCCTTTTCCTCTTTTTCATCCTTTGTCTCTTTTTTCTCTTTCTTCTTGAGTGCCCCCGGCTTTGCTCCTGCCTTTGGTGCACCTTCCTCCTCTTCGTCATGAACAATTTCGATTACTTCAATTTCTTTGCCCTGAAGCTCAGCTAGCTTTGCCTTGAATGCGGGGAGTTCCTCGTAGTTATACATATCCAGCTCATAACCAGTAAGGTCAGTTGCAAGTCTGATGTTCTGCCCCTTCTTTCCAATTGCCATTGGGCGCTGTGCTTCTTCCACAAAAACTGCAGCACGCTTTTTAATTTTGCGTCCTTCTTCATCAGTTCCTTCCTGATCATTAACAATAATCACAGCGGAAATTGAAGCTGGCTGAAGCGCCGTTGAAATTAGCTTTATAGGATCTTCCGCCCACTCGATCATATCAACGCGTTCGCCGTTTATCTCTTCCATTACAGCTTGAATCCTTACTCCTTTTTGCCCAACACAAGCCCCAATAGGATCAATCCTGGGATCGGAACTGCTAACAGCGACTTTGCTCCTAAATCCAGCGTCGCGCGCAATTCCTCTTATCTCTACATCACCGTTTCTAACTTCTGGAATTTCTAGCTCCAAAAGTTTGTGGACAAGACTTGGATGAGTTCTAGAGATTCTTAATTGAGGACCCTTACCAGTCAGTTCAACTTTATCCAAGTAAACGCGAATTCTTTTTCCTGTGTAGTAGTGTTCTCCTGGAATCTGTTCTCTCCAAGGAAGTGAAACTGTCATTCCTTCAATCTCCAAAGTCACCCAGTTAGGTTCGACTTTTGTAACAGTTGCGGTTAGTAATTCCTCTTCGCGATCTTTAAACATTTCGTACAAACTCTGTTTCTCCGCTTCCTGAAGTTTTTGAAGAATTACTTGCTTAGCCGCCTGTGCCGCAATGCGTCCGTAACCTACCGGAGTTACATCAATTTCAATTTCATCTCCTGCCTCTGTTCCCGGCTTGATCTTGTTTGCATCGGCAACAGAAATCTCGAAGTTATCATTTTCAACATCATCAACAACTTCTTTGATCAATAGAATCGTTGGCATGTCGCGTCCTTCTTTCAGATCAACGCGTATCTCTTGCTCTTTGTTTCCAAAGTCTTTTCGGTATGCGGTTGCAATTGCTTGCTTAACTGCATCCAGAACCTGAGTCGGGCTCACGTTCTTTTCGGAACAAATCTGGTTAATGGCGGCTAGGAATGAAGCACGCATGATGATTAGGGGAAAATAAATGGGTGACAATCAACAATCAACACGTTTGGCCTTCGGCCTCACTTTCGACAATCAACAAGTTGTTGATTGTTGACAGCTCCGCGTAGCGGAGTGTGTCGAGTGTCGATTGTTGTCAAAGAAATCACCGTCTTGATCACAAGACAGTGAAACTTAATTACGTAGTTATTGTACACTTTTCTTTTCTAAAATCAAGGTAATCCGATAATCAAATGAATCATGGTCAAAAAAGCTATGGATGAGAGAATATTGGAATCCATAGCGTGCCTCAGGCGTAAGTGACATTTGTCGGCAGGAGCCAGCCTACCAAATATCCATTTCCTACGCACTTCTCTCTCTTTAGGAGGGAACCGCATTGGCTTCATAAGGGAAGCCAACCAGTATCAACGAAGCCTTCGAATTCTTGCGGAGATCGATTCTAAGGCTTCACCCAAATCACCGTGGAAGTAACACAGTGCTGAAGCTGATTTAATTTACAATTAAATTAATGAATGTCAAATAATAGTCGTCTATCAAGTAGCTAGTATATCTTTGTGAAACCTCTCTGGATCACAATTCTATCTGCCCTAGGCACAAGTATTGCTTTAGCTCTATTGGCTGATCAGATTTTAGCTGAACGAATTGCAATCATTGGTTCATTCATTGGATTGGAGCGCACATTAAACTCAGGAGTCGCCTTTGGAATAAATCTGCCTGAGCATTTCCAAATGTTTGTTATCTTCCTGGCTCTATTTTTCGTGGCTTGGTATGCATCAAAAGATGCCAAGACTTGCTCTAGCAAAATAGGATTTGGCCTAATTATAGGCGGAGGATTGGCAAATATCATTGATAGACTAATTGACGGGAAAGTGACTGATTTTGTACAAGTGGGGAGTTTCCCTGTGTTTAATGCGGCTGATAGTTGTATAACGGTTGGAATTGTCGTGCTTTTTTGGGAAATGATTATTAAAAAGAAATAAAAGATTTGGAAGAGATAAAGATGCGCTACAATGTCCGTCCTACCCCTAATGGATCCAAGCCATACCATTGAAAAAACGGCCGAGCAGATTTCTAAGTCTGCAATTACAAATGCTATTAAGTCAGCATCAGATCAAACTGATGTGCGGTATCGCATTCATGGCGGAAGACCATTGAGGGGAGACGTTAATATCAGCGGTTCGAAAAATGCAGTACTTCCTCTAATTGCAACTAGCGTTTTGGGTGATGGAGAAACAGTTCTTACAAATGTTCCGGATTTAAGAGATGTGAGGACAATGCTAGAGATACTGGATTACCTTGGAGCGGAAACAAGTTTTACAGATGGGACAGTTCGAATCAGAACTCATTCAATTCAAAGTAAATCTATTCCAATAGACTTAGTTGGCAAACTTCGTGGGTCAATAGTTCTGATGGGCCCGCTTCTTGCGCGGTTCGGAGTTGTAGAGATGGCGTTTCCGGGAGGATGCATACTTGGCAAGCGTCCTGTTGATGCGCACATGGAGGCTTTCAAACAAATGGGAGCTGTTGATTCCAGCCAGGATGATGTGCTTCATCTTCAAGGCCAACTAAAACCTTCACGAGTGATATTGCCTGAGTTCTCGGTCACTGCGACAGAAAATGCAATCATGGCGGCGGCACTGGTTCCCGGCGAAACGCAGATTGATATGGCGGCAGCGGAACCTCATGTGCAGGAAGTTTGCAAAATGCTAATTGCAATGGGTGTGGAGATCGATGGAATTGGAACACACACAGTAAAAGTCAGAGGTAAACAAGTGTTGCAAAGCACGACGCATAAAGTCACATCAGACTACTTAGAAATCGGAGCACTTGCATGCGCGGCGATTGTTACCGGCGGAAAAGTCCGACTGCACAACGTTGAGTTCGATCATCTTCTCTCATTTCTTGGAGCACTATCTCGCATGGGAATTGTTTGGAAACATGATGAAGCAGAAAAAGTTTTGTTTATTGATGGAGAATTATCATCACTTAAATCAACTGGCGTCAGGACAAACATATTCCCAGGATTTCCGACTGACTTGCTTCCTCCACTTGGAGTTGTAATGACACAGGCAGACGGAGTCAGCAGGGTCTTTGAGAGGCTGTATGAGGGCCGTATGGCATACTTGTATGAGCTTGAGAAGATGGGTGCGCACATAGAGGTCCTAAACTCCCATCAGGCGCTTATACTCGGTCCTACGCAACTCAGAGGGCGTTCGGTGGCAAGTAACGACATCCGGGCAGGAGCTGCGATGGTAATAGCCGGACTTTGTGCGGAGGGTGAAACAGTTATCACGGATGTTAAGTACATCGAGAGAGGATACGATCGGTTGGAAGAAAAATTGAGGGGACTCGGTGCGGAGATAGAACGAATTGTTAATTAGAAGAAACAGATGAAACAGAAGAGTCAGAAGAAACAGATGAAATCCTCTGAAACCTCTGTTTCCTTTGTTTCTTCTGTTTCTTTATCTTGTGATTAATTTCCGCTAGAATCTGCGTCGATGTTAACTTTTTCTCTTCAAAGCTCCGGAACAATTAAGGTCGTTAATGGCGGAAAGAAGCTAGTTGTTTTCCCGGACAAACCTGATCCCAAATTAGATTTGTCTCTTATGGCTCATCCTGAGAAGGAGCCGGAAGAAGGTGTTATTTCCTGGCCGGGTGAATATGATTTTGACGGACTCTCTGTTCGTGGAATCGGACATGGAGAAGGAGATAAGGTTTCATTCGTTATTGATGTTGATTACGTTAGATGCGCATTCCTTGCTTCTCCATTAGAAGAATTAAGCGATCACATACTTGAATTACTTGGAGATGTTGATGCTCTTTTTCTTCCTGCAGATGATGCAAAGATTGGACAGAAGATAATCGATCAGCTTGATCCGCGCGCGCTTTTTCCATTAGAGATGAAAGACAAAGATGCCTACTTAGATTTACTGGATAAATGCGGTGCAAAGGGTAAGGAAGCTGAGAAAGAGTATAAAATTAAGGGACGTTCTAGTTTGCCGGCTGAGGGGAGGGAGGTTGTTGTTCTTAAATAGCGGGTTCGGTTTTCGGGTTCGGTTTCGGTTTCGGGTACAATGTATTTGAAGGTCCCATAGTTCAATGGATAGAACAACCCCCTCCTAAGGGGTAGATGTAGGTTCGATTCCTACTGGGACCACCACCACAGTATTTCTATTTAAAAGCAGCAGTAAGCTACACTAAATATATGAAAGGAACGCTACTTTGGGACTTCGATGGAACACTGGCATACAGGGATGGAATGTGGAGAGGTTGTCTCACAGACATACTCGTTGCCGAAGACCCTAGTACTACAGTCACAGATGAAGACATACGGCCATATGTAAATGAGGGATTCCCATGGCATGAACCGAAAAAGGAACACACAGACATTAAAACTTCCGATGAATGGTGGGCGGTAATGCATCCTTTGTTTGTGAATGCATACAAAGGAGTTGGTGTGGATGATGGGTTAGCGAATAAATGTGCCTCCCTTGTCAGAAACGAGTTTATTAACACTAAAAAATGGCATTTGTTTGAGGATACAATCCCAGCACTTACGAAACTCGAACAAGAGGGCTGGAAACACGTCATTGTTTCTAATCATGTTCCTGAGCTCGAAGCCCTTGTTTCTCATCTGGGGATACATGAGTACGTTCAAGAGGTTTTTACTTCTGCATTGGTGGGCTATGAAAAGCCTCACCAAAAAATGTTTGAGCATGTACTAAGTCATATTCAGTCCAATGATGATATGTGGATGATTGGTGATAGTGTGGCTGCTGACATTAATGGTGCTGCTTCTGTTGGTATAAAAGGAATTCTTGTGAGAAAGCCCAATGAAGATGCTGATGTATACTATGAGAATCTTCTAGAAGTGGTTGAGAAGCTCAGATAGAGGTAGTGTTGCATGCAATTTTATTTGTTTTAATTTGTATAGCAGTATTTCTTATAATACAATGGGGTTATAATTGGTACACAGGAGTTTGGAGGTAAACATGATAACTGAACAATTAAAAATGAGAAGAATCAAGAACGCTGAAAGTGC
>JASMHZ010000001.1:47202-110012 GCA_030750465.1 Candidatus Peribacteraceae bacterium | reverse complement strand
GGGAGTTTTATGGAAAAAGATAATTTTCTAGCCTCTTTATTTTTGTCTTGATACAAAAATAAAGAGGGAAATAAAAAAATCAACGCCCGCCAATCCCCACCCACTTGCCCCTCACACCCCCCGTGGCGGGCGACCCCTCCACTCTTATAACAATTAGAAAGACAAACACATGTTTGAGCTCGAAAGCTTCATATCACTAACTCCTTAACGCAAGAACGAATTGGATGAGGCTCTACATCTAAAGGCCTCTAATTCCGAGTGCATCCAATTCGTTCTGCACACCTTTGTTTCTCAAATAATGCTTTCGAGCGAGTTTGTGTTTGTCTTGATTTTTTCTTTGTCTCCTTTCTTTTGTATCGACAAAAGAAAGGAGAAAGTAATACTATGTGCACATGACTAAATTACCACTGGGAGAGCAAGATCTCCCCAAACCGCTTCCTTTAAGGAAACTCATAGGTCCCAGCTTCATACTCCTCGGCCTAGGTCTTGGAAGTGGTGAAGTAATTCTTTGGCCGTATTTAGCTAGCAATTATGGTCTGGGGATTGCATGGGCAATAGTTATCGGCCTTACGATGCAGTTCTTTATTAATATGGAGGTGGAGCGATATGCTCTGGCTTTCGGAGAAAGTGTATTTGTAGGCTTCGCAAGACTCGCGAAACTTCTTCCAGCATGGTTCATACTCTCCACATTTCTGGGATTTGGATGGCCGGGTATCGGGTTAGGAGGTGCAACTCTGCTTGGGAGTGCGTTTAATATTGAAAATGTTCAGATCATCGGCATAGTCATTTTTTTACTCATTGGTGTAATACTAACTTTTGGCAAAACGATATACAAAACCGTCGAGAGAATGCAGATGGTTTTAATTGGTATAGGCGTTCCGTTCATTTTATTACTAACTTTTTATCTGGCTGACGCATCCGACTTCGTAGTACTTGCTCAAGGAGTTGTTGGACAAGGAGAAGGCTTCACATTTCTGCCTATGGGCATTGCAATTGCAGCTTTTTTGGGAGCGCTTGCATATTCAGGCGCTGGAGGGAATCTGAATTTAGCTCAGTCATGCTATATTCGCGATAAAGGATACGGGATGGGCAAATATGCTGATAAAATTTCAGGATTGTTCCGAAAAGAGGGGAAACAGAAGTTTAAAATAACGGGAAACAAATTTCCTGAAACCCCACAGAACTTAGCTAATTACAAAAAATGGTGGAAAGTAATAAACGCAGAGCACTTTATAGTTTTTTGGTGTCTGGGGCTTATAACAATGCTCACTTTGGCGCTCCTTGCATACGTAACATCGTACGGACAGGGTGGAGATACGGAGGGAATAATGTTTGTAATAACCGAGGCCAGCACAATCGGTATGAAAACATTCCCTCAGCTTGGAATTATATTTCTTATTGTCACAGGCATCATGCTTTGTGCAACTCAACTGACTGTGCTCGATTCCACGAGCAGGATAATGACGGAGAATTTCCTTTTGCTAACCAGAGGAGAGGAATTTCAAGTTTCCAAAGTCTATTATACGATTCTTTGGATTCAGATATTGTTTGGAATCACAGTCTTTAGCATAGGATTTGACCAGCCGTTGACGCTGATTGTGCTTGGTGCAGTGTTGAATGCGTTCGCGATGTTTGTATATTCGGGGCTTCTTATACTCCTTAATAACAAAATGTTCTCCAAGGCCCTTCGCCCTGCCATATGGCGCAATGTTGTGATGGCTTTGACGTTTGTGTTCTTTGGAGTGTTCTCTTTTATGACTATCTCCGAGAAATTGTTTGGTTAGAGTTGGCTAATTAAGTGAGCTTTACAACCTCACCCCCTTTGTCCGACCTCACCCCCTGGCCCCCTCTCCTCCGACTTCTTTGAACAACAAAATGTTCTTCGTCTATGTAATTACAAAGTAGAGGAGAGGGGGAACTATGCTAAATGTATTTAACTGCATAGCTCCCCCTTCTCCTGTTTATCAATTTTTCAGATAAATGGAAAAATCTTAGGTGATCAATTGTAGATCAGGAGAAGGGGGTCGGGGGGATGAGGTCGAGAGGAGTTAGGGGTGAGGGTTAAGAGGACTTGTTTTTGTTGCCCTTAAGCCATGCCACCCCTAGATAAACGAAAGGCGTATCCAAAATTGCGAACGAAACCTTGAACAAGTAGTAGGGGATCGAAAGTTGAATGATAAACTCGAGAGTAAACTTATCTGTAATGTGATAAAACGCGATCATCATAAATACGAATGTATCGATTGCTTGCGAAACCCACGTTGATAGATTGTTTCTTAACCATAGAAATTTTCCATGAGTCTTGTTTTTCCAATAAGCGAACGACCACATGTCATGAAGCTGTGCGAGTGCAAATGCGATAACGCTTGCGACCATAATTCTCATCGAAGATCCAAAAATGAGTTTGTATTCCTCATTATTTGCAAATCTCTCGTTGGGCGGAAGCCAAATGCAAAGACCGGTGAAAAGGAACATTAATATAATCGTAAGAACCCCTGCAATTATGAAGTGCTTGACCACTTCTTTTCCGTATACTTCCTCAATTATGTCGGTAATTAGGAATGTCAGAGGTACCATAAAGATTCCAACCGACACAGAAACGCCAAATAGCGTTGTTATCTTGTTTCCAAGAAGGTTCATTCCTACCAGAAGGCCTACAAACAGGCCAAATAGGATGTGAAGACGAAGAGAACACTCTTTATTCATGAAAAAGGGGGAAATTCGTAAGTATTCTAGATGAGCCTCTTTCTGTTTACAAATATCTGCTTAATTTTCTAATAATCACACCACACATACACCCAAGTCCTCTGTCTATTCACCCTGCTTGATACTAAATACAGTCAGGACTACCTTTTTCCTCCTATGAACAAGTTAAGCTTAATCACCGGCCTAGCGACGGTACTGACAACGATTCCTCTTGCTGCATCTGCAGCCTCTCCGTATTGCGGAGATCGCGTATGCCATTCATACGATAGCTCTGGTGCGTGTACCAATTATACTTGCTTTGGGAGCAATTATGGATACGGAAATAACTATGGAAGTAATTACAGAAATAACTGCGGGTATGGTTTAGGACTTCGCAATCAATATCGTTACAACAGTAACAGTAATAGAAACTGCGGTTACAATTACAATAATTACAATAATCGTAACTACAACAATCAGTATTATTACGACAGCAGAAACGATAATAGGTACAACTATAATAATACTTACTACGGTAATAATAGGCGTCCTTCCAGAAGTTCCTATTACCGGGATGATTGGTACTATCCAAACTACGATGACAGGATTTATGTACCAAAAGCCGGATACTATTATCGTTACTAATAATAGTCTAAAGTAGCTCCATCATAATTCTCTACATCACTTACGGCATCGTCTTGCTCATAGTGTTTGCATTTGTTTCAACTGTAATTGGAACGATATGGGCAAAAGTTCCGTTTGTGCCAACTCCAAAGAGAACCAATATGGCGATGATTGAAGCTGCGGGGCTTAAGGGAAATGAAGTTATATATGATTTGGGGTCAGGGGATGGAAGGATGCTTATCAGGGCCAAAAAAAAGTATCCGGGAATTCGTGCTGTCGGGTACGAGATAGTTCCGGTAGTTTGGTTCTTGGGACGCATAAGAAAATTATTTTTGAGGTCAGATGTTGATTTGCGTTTCGGAGATGCATTCAAGGCAGACATTTCTGATGCAGATTGTGTATTTCTCTACATGATCACGAGCCTTATGGTAAAACTTGGTAAGAAATTTGATAAAGAATTGAAGCCCGGAACCAAAGTGATATCACATGCCTTCCAATTTTGGGATAAAACTCCTGTTAAAGAAGTGGAAGTACCCGCTCATTTTGGAGGGACTGATAGGATTTATGTTTATGAGTGGTAAATATTTGACTCCCGCATTTTATCAGTTATAGTCGCCTCGTTATGCATTCAGCACTTCCAAGCCAGAAGAAGGCAAAGAAGACCTCCCACCTAGGGAAGGACTGCTGTTGATGCCTAAATTTAGATCACACGCGCCCCTTCCCGAGAAGGGGTTTTATTTTATGCTTTCTTGTTTATCCACTATCGGCTTGGTAAAGAAGACAAAGAAGACTTTCCCCCCGGGAAGGAGGAAGCGACTCCATACTTAAAGCTTGCGCCTTCCAAATAGGGAGGCTTTTTATTTTTTTATTTAACTTAATAATGATTACATTCGATGAACATATAGAGGCTCTTGGATTACAGCCAGATACTCCTGTTGTATCAAAGATTGGTGGGAGCCAGACGTGTAAGGTGGAAGCGCACATTAATCGATTACGGGAGGATTCTGAAACAAGATTTAACCCGGTAGTTCTCTCGGCATTCAAACGGGAGGGTTGCATGATGACAGGTGATTTGATTTCTGTTGGCAACTTACTTGGTAGACAGGAAGTTGAAAACGCAGTTGCAATGATTAATGAGTTGAGGCGTTCTGTTAAACAGCTTTTACAAGGAAGTAGAACTCATCGTCCTTATACAAGTATTGCCAAACCAATTGGTCCGTTAGAGGATCTGGATCTAGCAGTAGGGCGAATTTTTCAAAGAGGTACTGGTTATAATGTTGTTAATTCGGGATGTGACAGTTTGCTTCATATGGATGACAGGCCTCCCAGTTCAATTACCGGAGTCGGTGAATTAGATACAGCTAACAATTATTGTAATCGTGCTCGTGAGATGTTTAATGATGATTCTCCTTTTAGGCTATTTGACCTAAGGCAACATGAAGAGGAAATAAGAGGATTAGATGGCACAGAAGCTATGAGGGGTTATACACGAGGAGCAATTTCTGAATTTCTTCGAGGTTGTCGTTCGAATGGCACAGGTGGTGCACCAATTTTCCCCGGCTATCTCCCTCATAATGGAAATAGCAGGGGATACTCGGATGACACGGCAGTAGAAGTCACAGTTTCTACCAGATCAGCAAGAAGCAGAGAAGCAATATGCTCAATAGAAAAAGATTTTCCGATAATGCTCGCAGATCCGAATGGTTCTGAGTCGCAAGGTGAGACAGTGGTTTCATTATCGTATGAGCAGGCGCATAGGGCTTGTGGTGAGAAAGGTTATTCAGCAGGCGTGGTTCACCCGTCAGCTGTTGAACTTGCAAGGGAAAATAAAGTCCCAATCATCGTGCACAATCCGCTACAGCCTGAGCTTGGAGCGACTTTAATATCGGCTTAATAAAAAAATCAAAGATTACAAGCGTGTCATGGTGAGCTAAAAGAACCATGACACGTTTTGTTTTTCCTAATCAGCCACAAAGTCAGAGCCAGATAGTAGATTATTATGATTACTACTCCGACTTTTGGAATTTCAACCGATGCAAATGGAATCTTACTCAGCCAAGTTGCAGTTATAACCATCCATTCCAGAAAAGCCCAGCCAATGTATGCGAAGAGTTGTCCAAGTGGGAAGCAAATGAAACTTAGAACAGTACCAACAAAGCCAAAAAGCATTGCGAAGGGGATTGCAGGGGCTGAAAGTACGTTAGCGATAGGTGCAATAAGCGAAAGTCTTCCGAAAAGCAGAACAATAAGAGGGACTGCAGAGATTTGTGCAGAGATTGTCATCATAAGAGCCTCTCTTATTCCAAAGTTTGGAGGAATCTTCTTAAAATACTTCTCTATATGAGGTGAAATCTCCATCAGACCTATCACTGCAAGGAAGCTAAGCTGAAACCCCGCGTCATACCAGAGGTATTTAGGATTCCAAACAAGCATAAAGAACAAAGTCCAGAGTACTGCGAGTCTTGTGTGTGCCAATCGTTCAGTTTGAAGTGCTATCAGCCCCAATATTCCCATTATGCTTGCTCTAACTACTGCTGCACTTGCTCCAACAAAGAAGGTGAACGCAATTATTGCGGTGACTGCAGGTGCGAACCTCCACTTAAGTGGTAACCAAAAGAGCATTCCACCAATTACTGCAATAATAATTGTAATGTTGTAACCGGAAATCGCAATTATGTGTGTCAGTCCCGTTGTATTGAAGCTTTCCATCAGATGTTCGGGTATACCTTTGCGTGATCCGGTCAGTAATCCTGCCAAAAATGATGCATGTGGTTCTGCATAAAGCTTATTGATCTGATTTTCGAATGTTTTCTTGGTTGTAAACAGATTGGAGAAGATAAAGTTACCGTTTCCGTCGGTAATTTTGTCTAACTTGGCTCGATACATGACACTGAAGATTCCAAAACGACTTAAATAGTTTTTGTAACTGAATTTTTCGATAGTTCCGGGACGTTCAAGCTGTCCTGAAACCTCAACTTCATCTCCGTAATTAAATTCCGGCCACTGACTATGGTCAGTTGCGAGTACTTTGCCTTCGACTGGCATCAATGTTCCGGAAGAATTTGTAAATTTATAAACTTCGACTGTATATTTGGTTTGAAGAGGACGACGGTCAGGTTCGTCAGAAATTATTCCTCTTATAATTACTTTAGATCCGTTCGCATACCAATCTATTGTTTCCGGAGAACTGGTATGAGCTGTTCGTTGTACAGTCAGTAATGCAATAAGAAGTCCAAGAGTTATTGGAATTATTATTTGTCGTGTTTGTTTGAAGATTATTAAATTCAAAAAAACAAACAAGATTATCAGCCACAAGGTCAGGGGATAAGAAGATTCTTGCCACCACCTAAGCACAAAAACCGAGGTCAGAAATGAGCCAAGGAAAATATAGGCAATACGTTCAGGTTTCATTCATATCATCCTCATGCCATTTAGTAGCCAAATCAACCCACTCGCGAGTAGAAAGTTCTTGGGGTCTGCGTTTTTCGTCTATCCCTAGCGCAGAAAGACGTTCCGCTCCAAAGCGGAACACTCCCAATGTTTTCCTAAGCATTTTACGTTTCTGGCTAAATGCGATTTTCGTCAACTTGAAAATTTCTTCACAGATAGGCTTTTCGGCCAAAGGTTTATCGAAACACTCAATATGCAAAACTGCGGAGTCTACTTTTGGAGGAGGCAAAAATGCTTCCTGAGGTACCTTAGTCACAATTTTTGGCTTACCAAAGAGGTTTACAAGGATTGTAAGCAATCCGGCGCTTTTCTCATCACAAATCTTCTCGGCAACTTCGCGTTGGATCAGAAGGGTCAAAGACTCAGGTGCACGCTCTGATTCCATAAAGGCATGTCTTAGCAATGGGGAGGTTATGTGATAGGGAATGTTCGCCACAATCTTGTATCTTTCGTCAGGAAATGGAGTTTGGAGGGCGTTCTGATTAATAATCGTCAATCGGTTGTTAGGTTTAGGTTGTCGGTTGGTAAATTCTTGGAGTAGTGGAATCATTCGCTTGTCGAGCTCAATAGCAGTCACTTTTCCGGTTTTTTTGAGCAATTCAGCGGTAAGAATCCCAATGCCAGGTCCGATTTCAACGATATGGTCAGTCTCCTCAATCTCGGCTGATTCAATAATCTGATCCAGTATAGATTGATCAATTAAAAAATGCTGACCTAAGTGTTTATTTAGTTTCAGATTATGGTCAGAGCAGAATTGCCGGACTCGATCGGACAGAGATTCCATAATGAAATATTGACATCTGCTTGAGCACGAGTAAAGCGCGTTCATCAATTTTAGATGAGGCCAGAAGGGGGCCAGCTTTGGAATTAGTCCACAGTCAAATATCAGCTGCGGATTGTATGAGACATTACAATATTACGAGAGAATGGCCCCGTTGGGCGCTAGATGTAGCTTCTGGGGATGCAGGTGAATCATGAGACTGCTATACTCCCGGCCTCATGCGACTCTTGATCCTCATCATCGGCCTAATACCCTCTGTTGCTTTTGCACTTTCGTACGATACTGAGCTTCCTTACACAGACTCTGCTCCAGATCTCGCTACGAAAGTTTCAGTCGGCGCTCTTACAGAAGAAGGAATACTGGATGGCAATCCGGATGGGTCGTTTAGATTCAACAAACTCCTTAATCGTGCCGAGTTCATGAAGATAACGATGCTTTTGCATCAAGGTTTGCAAGGTCGTTCCTTTATCGATGAAGTAATTATTCTTTCATGTTTTCCAGACGTTGCTTCCGACGCATGGTTTGCAGAGCCGATTTGCAGAGCTAAGCAGTATGGAATAGTCCATGGTAATTCTAGGGAAGGGGTTGATCCGCAGTTTTGGTTTTTTGAGCCATCAAGGTCAGTTCAATACGAGGAAGCGCTCAAGGTTCTAATTAATATTTATGATATCCAACCAGATCTTTGTATTGAATGCAGAGAGGAATGGTATGAACCATATATTCGTGCAGCGAAAGGCCGTAATTTAGATTTGAACTTAGTTCCCGGACACAAACTTACTCGCGGACAGGTTGGCCGACTGGTTGCGCGGTTTGTGGCGCTTGATCAAGGGGAGCTTCAGAAGTTAATTGATGCTGAATTAGGATTGCATGAAAAGGAAACAGAGGAAGCAAAAGAAACAGAAGAAACAGAAGAGGTGCAAGAAGATAATTCTACTAGCATCGATGAAGACGAATCATCTGTTTCTTCTGGTTCCTCTGATTCTTCTGTTTCCTCTATATATGATTCCGATCCTGATGCCACAAGGAAGCCGGGATTCATTCTTTTGGGTGAAGATTCTCCCGCACTTGCGGCTGTATCCATATTTCCTGAAGCAGAGCCTTTGGATGTCACAAAGATCACAGTAATTTTTACGGCGGCAAGCAGTATTACTTCGATCGAGGCCGTGAAAGTTTACAATGAGAATGGGAAATATCTGGGTAGAGCAAATAAAGATGCGACAGCGGGTAATCGGCATTATGTTTTGAACGTGAAAAATGGTTCTCTTGTAATTCAAAAGCAGGAAACACGTCATGTGTATGTTCGTGCCATAGTCAGCGGGCACAAAAGCGGAGGAGTAAGCGGAGAAGACGTTGAAGTTCAGGGAATAAATATTGAAGGAGACGGCTATTGGAGCAATCGTTCATACAATCAAGGGTCCTCAGACGATTCCCCTGAGCATGAAACAAGCCAATCCGTGGTCGGGGGTGTTTCTAATGCCGGGTCAGCTAAAGAACTTCTGGTTGCCGGTACCGATATTCCAATAGGATCATTTAAATTTGCAGGGGTGACTTCGGGTGGTACATCGGACTTGCGTGTAACTGATATTGTATTCACCCTTGGCCTTGGAGACGGCGTAACAGTTTCTAATGTGGAGATGAGTACGCCCGGATCAACTGATCGTTTGAGTTGTGTAACTGCTGGAACTTCCGTCACTTGTTCATCAATACCCGCGAACTTTGGTACCTTCAAAGGTTCTCCCAGAACTTTGGTGCTTTACGGAGATGTTACGATTCCGAATGGAGCTCAGCGCCCCAGTCTTCAGGTGGTTATAAGCAATCCTGGAAGAATCGGATCAGCCGGAGACATTACTTGGACAGATGGAACTAGTACATTCCAATGGGTTCCGTTTAGTTCTCCTGTCGTAAGAGGTACATACTATTCTTGGTAGTTTAATTTAAATTCTTTATTCTTCTTTCTTTTGTCTTAATACAAAAGAAAGAAGCAAAGAAAAAATCAACGCCCGCCAATCCCCACTCGCTAGCCCCTTCACCCCCCGTGGCGGGCGACCCCTCCCTAAAGTGGCTTCAGAGGAGCTATGCTAAGTGCGAAACTCTTCCTCTCTCCATTATCAAACCGCACATCCACTATGTCTCCACGCTTTTTGGTGATGATTCCCGTGCCAAATACGGGATGTTCTATGCGCATGTCTTCCTCGAGTTCATGTCCGATGTCCTGATTCACATCAAGCTCGTCTGCACCGACGTCTTGATTGAACTCAACATTCAAATGCTGGCGGTTTTTTATTTCTTCCACTTCTCCTTTAACAGCTTTCTGTCTTCCTTTTTCCGAAACCCATGCAAATACAGAGAGCATATCGTCAGATCTCCTTTCAATTACATCCTCCGGCAAGTCATCGAGGAACCTGCTGGGTGCATTTGCTTGAGTTTCACCCCAAAGCATTCTCTCGCGAGCGAACATAATGTCCAAGTGCTTCTTTGCTCGCGTCATTCCCACATACATCAGCCTGCGCTCCTCTTCCAATTGCTCTCGATCGAACGAACTGTTTGCATGAGGGAACAATCCTTCCTCGCATCCGACTACCATCACGTGTTCGAACTCAAGTCCTTTGCATAAATGCAGAGTCATCAGAGTTAAAGCATCGTCAGTGGCATCATTTAGCTTATCAACTTCGGAAACAAGAGCGACTTCTTCCAAGAAACTAGTCAGTGATGTCTCCGGATCAAGAGTGTCGTACTTCTTCATTACGGTTGTGAGTTCCTTAACGTTCTCCCATCGTGTTTCACCCTCTTCAGTATCGTCGCGTAGCCATCCTTCCATATCCACAGCTTCCAAAAGCTGGGAGGTCAGATGAGAAACGTTCTCATGTTGGCTGACTTCCTTGAGTTTTTCTATCAACTCCACGAATTTATAGAGTCTGTTTGCAGTTGCTTCGTTCAAATCCGGAATTTTCTCCACATTACTTAAGCAGTCCCACAAAGGCATACCTTCATTAGCTCCAAAAGCTTGAATTTTTGCAATGGTAGTCTTACCAATCTTGCGTGAAGGGACATTAATAATCCTCAGAAGTGAAATTGTGTCGTAAGGATTCAAAATTACATAAAGATAGGCGAGAACATCCTTAACTTCTTTGCGCTGATAGAACTTTACACCTCCGACAATGCGGTAGGGGAGTCCCGCACGCATGCATGCTTCTTCAAAAAGTCTAGATTGTGCATTCGTCCTATACAAAATCACTTGATCATTCAAGCTCAAGCCTTCCTTCTTAAGTTCCTCAGCTTTTTTGATAGCTTCCATTGCTTCCGCTTTCTGATCTTCCACTTCATGCACTGTTACTTTCGGTCCTTCCTTCTGCTCAGTCCACATTTTCTTTTTGGGTCTATTGGGATTAGGTTCAATAACACCGTCTGCCGCAGTTAATATCAATTGTGTCGAACGGTAGTTCTGTTCGAGCTTGATGTGCTCAGCTTCTTTGTAGTCTTTCTCGAATTCCAGAATGTTTCTGATGTCTGCACCTCGGAAAGCGTATATCGACTGATCCGGATCTCCTATCACACATAAGTTCCTGTACTTCTTTGCAAGCAGTGTCACAAACAGGTATTGAGAGTGATTAGTGTCCTGATACTCATCAACATGCAAGTACCTCCACATTTCCTGATATCTATCCAGCACCTCCGGCACTTCGTGGAACAGTCTGACAGCTTCCAATATCAAATCATCGAAGTCCAAAGCGTTAGCCTCCTTTAGTTTGCCCTGATACTTGGCATAACAATCGATAACTTTCTGCATTCGATCCGATGTTGCGTCTCTTTGTGCCTCTTTTGGGTACACAGCTTCGCATTTAAATCGTCCAACGTAGCCAAGTACTGCTCTGGGCTTAAGCTCCTTAACATCTATTCCCATTTCTCTCATAGTTTCTTTCATCATTCTTTCCTGATCGCTTTGATCATAGATAACAAAGTTCCTATCGCGTCCCAAATGTTCATAATCACGTCTAAGAATTCTTGCACATACCGAGTGGAACGTTCCCATCACAGGTAACTTCGCGGATTTCTTTCCAACTTCACTTAGATCTTCTCCTTGAGTGATGTGAAGAAGGTTTTTTATGCGCTCTTTCATTTCGTTCGCGGCTTTGTTTGTAAATGTAACGCCCAAAATCTGCCAAGGCTTCACCCCGTCCTGCATCAGTCTTGCAATCCTATGCGTCAGAGCCCTTGTTTTCCCACTCCCAGCACCTGCAAGTATCAGAAGCGGCCCATTTGTATGCTCGACCGCCTTCTTTTGAGGTTCGTTTAGGGGCGAGAAGATGGGATCTGATTTTGGCACGGGCATATCTTATCAATTGTCGCAACGTTGTGGTGAAATTTATTCGATAAAATCGATCGTCTACCTTAGCTCATCCTTCTTAAGCTTAGCCTTCGGTTCAGTAAGCTCCAGAAGCCTCTCTTTAACAAGCTCCGGATTATCAGTCAGCTGTTTATGCTCAGAACCCGTCAAGTTCAAGTGTCTGATCTTTGCTTTCTTGATCGCGACCTCCTTATTCAGTTCCGGATCCAGATCGTTTGCCTTGGACATGGTTGCAAGGCCATGTTGCATCAGATGAAAGTCCACAGCATTGCGGGTGGAGATGTGGAAGTCCAGTTGTGCGAGCAGTTCGATGATATTTTCACGTTCCTGAGGATCCATTTCTTGTGCGAACTCATAAGTTTCCAGTTTTTTGAAGATTGCGAGGATGGGAGCAAGTGATTCCGGTGATACGGCATAGAAAGTGAAGCCGTCTTCGTAGTACGCAGTCTGTTTCAACTCCTTCATGGCTTCAGCCGGTATAACAAAGAACACAGTTGGGTAAATATTATCTTTTCCTTTAACTTTCTTTGCAGTTAATTTCACATTGTCCTGAATATATTTAGAAATATTCTCAGACTTAGAGACTTTCGCATCAAAAATAACGAACTGTTCCAGAAATGAAATCACGAAGTCCGGTTTGAAGTGGCCTTTGAAGCCTTCTTCCTCGGGAAGAGTCGTGTTGTCATACGAAGTGAATGCATATTGAGGCTTCTTACAAAGGTCAGTCAGGTATGAAACGACGCTTATCTCATGTTCGGCCCACATTCTATCTCGTTCAGCCTCTTCTTCTTCCAGTCTCTCTTCATCCTCGCTTCTGATTCGAGCTTTCTCATCCAGCAATGCCTTCTCTGCGGACTCCAGCTTGGCCATTTTATCTTCTTGCTTCTGTTCAAGCTGTTCTTCGTGAGCTTCATATTTGGCAAGTTGCTTCTCCAGTCCGTCTCTTTCTTTAGTAAGCGCCTTAAGGTCAGCCTCCAAATTTTTGTAATTGTCATAAAGTTGTTTCCCTTTGCCAGACATCTCATCTTTCTCCGATTGCATCTGCTGGATTGCTTTCTTAAGTTCTCCTATTTCTTCCATTCTTCTATCAAGTTCAGCTTTCAGCCTCGGATCACCGTCAGTTTTTGAACTAAATGAGATCCAGGCGGCAAAAGCGGAAGTAATTAGAATGAGTCCCAAGAGAATGTAGACACCGGTCATATGAGAATTGGTAATAGAGGAACCTATGTTAGCATAGGGTGGACATAAGTCCACTCAAAGAAACAGAGGAGTCAGATGAAACAGAAGAAACAGAGGATCTCCTCTGGTTCCTCTGACTCTTCTGGTTCTTCTGTTTCCTTATAAAACTCAGCAAAAGACTTGCATAAATCTGCGTTATTACTAGACTTTACAACTGTCCTCGCTCTCCGATTGGTTTAACCCACCGAAGAGCCCGGCGCGAATTTTTTTGCCTTGCCCCCATAGAATATGTTAAAGAGAACGATCAAAAAGAGAGTGATTACCAAACATCGAATGCACGAAAAAGATACAGGTTCGCCTCAGGTACAAATTGCGATCCTCACAAAGGAAATTTTGGAACTTACAAAGCATTTGAAGGATCACAAGAAAGATCAATCAGCAAGAAGGGGACTACTCGGCAAAGTTGCACAGAGGAGAAGGCTCCTTACATACTTAAAGATGCATGATCCGAATGAGTATCAGAATGTTGTGGAAGCGAATAAGTTGAAGAAGTAGTATCATACATGCATGATCTATCTCATAGGAGGGCCATCACGATCGGGAAAAACAATGCTCGCATCAATGGTAGCTGAAAAGGTAGGAGCTCGAATACTGCCGATGGACTTCGTTGAAGCTGCAATTACAGAGTTTTATCCAACGGAAAAGGAGAAAGCCATGAGGCCATTTTCACATATGAGAAATGAAACCAACCGAGACAATGCAGTCCTAGTACAGAAATATAGTGCAGAGCAAATTGTTGCAGCGTATGTTGATCAAGGAAGATCAACATGGGAGAGTATCAAAGCTATGGTCAATTATGGAATCTCATTGAGAGATAACATAGTTATTGAGGGTTATCAGATCACTCCTAATTTTCTCAACGAACTCCTAAACGAAGAAAATTCTATGTCTGTAAGAGCAGTATTCCTTTTAAAAGAAGACGAAAGGTCCATTGTAGCAGGCTGGGAAGAAGGTGCTCCTAATAATGATTGGCTGTTGAAAGATTCCAATAAGGAGACACAAAAGAAGTATGCACATATAACAGCATTGCATGGGAAAGCAACAAGGGAAGATTCAGAGAAGTTCGGTTTTGATTATTTTAATATGGATACAGACTTTTCATCACAACTTGTGAATGCACTTGCGTGTATCTGCAAGCTGTAAAGTAGGTGGTCAGATATATAAAGTAGAAAATCTATTTATCACATGTTTCGGGTAATGTAGACTCCTCAGTTGAATGTCTGTTCCACCTTCTCATTTGGCTGATCTATATAAACTCTTTGCCTCTGTAGACACAGAACGTGAAGCGGAAAAGCTTCTTAAGGATATCTTAACTCCGCAGGAACTCGCTTCTATTGCCGAAAGGTGGCAACTTGTACAAAAACTTTCAAAAGGGGTGCCTCAAAGAAAGATTTCGGAGGATCTTGGAATATCAATAAGTAAAATCACCAGAGGATCCAGAATGCTGCAGTATGGTGGAGGGGGATTTAAGCATTTCTTAAAGAAATTGGGCAAAAATTAGATATTTTTATAGAAAATACTTGATTTAACGTAAAAGTCATGTAATGATGTAACAGTACATGATTACTACCTTGTCAGAACCGGCTGTAAGCAACACGTTGTTAGCATCAATGGGTAGTAGCTGGTGGAACTAATTTAAAGAATTGAGCATTGTTCAATTCTAAGTGTTTTTTTACTTAATTAATTATGTCTTTATCTAAATCACCATCAGCGGCATTAGACAGAATCATAGGTGGCGACCAGCCATTCGCAATGGTTATGCGCGAGGGGGAAGATGAAGTGATGCTTTTGGAAGGTGAGACGAGTCAGCATGATCTTCTTGAACAGATTCCCAGAAAAACGGGGAAAACTGATAATGGTGATGAAGAATTCGACACGATCAGCGTACTTCCGTTTAGCCAGGTAAAAGAAAAAGGATATAGAGTGCATGATGGTGGTGAGAAAATTTCTACAATTGAAATACAAAGACAGACAAGAATGTCTGTGGCGAAAGTTTGTGCAAGAATTCCAAGGGAAGATCTGGAGCTTGAAGGCGGAAACGAACTTGAACCGACAATTCCTCTTGATGAATATGAGGAGTTAATCAGAAAAGTGTTGGAAGATGAGATTGGAAACGGAGAAGGAGCAAACTTTGTAATTCCAAACGTTTATAAGGGAAAGATTTTGAATATTTCTCGCGAAGTGGTTCTTAGCGTCCTTAGAACAATTCTTGAAACGGAGTATGGAAGCTATATGTCTTATGTAATGTATGACGGTGAAAGATACATAGTTGGTGCTTCACCGGAGAAGCATTTATCAGTTAAAAAGAAACAAGTGCAGATGGTTCCAATCAGTGGAACCGTCAGAAAGAACGGAAAACCTGTAACCAGAGATCAATTAATTGCGTTCCTCCGGGATAACAAAGAGATAATGGAGCTTGCGATGGTTTGGGATGAAGAGTTCAAGATGGTGTCGAGAATGTGTGAAAAGGGGGGAGAGTCCATAGGTCCGAGCATCAGGGAAATGAGCAATGTGGGACATTCGGAATACATGCTTGAAGGAATGAGCGACAAAGACATCATTGATCTTCTTCGCAGATCCATGTTTGCACCTACTGTCACAGGTAGTCCGATGGGGCACGCAGTTAGCGAAATTATTTATAAGTACGAGCAGGCATCCAGAGGCTACTATGCAAGTGCGCTTGTTATGATGGGGCGCGACGGAGATGGGGAAAATGTGTTGGATAGTGCAATCACAATCAGAACAGCGACTATTAATGCGGAAGATGGAGAGATAAGCATCCCAGCTGGAGCCACATTGGTCAGAGACTCTGTCCCTGCAGAAGAAGTTAAAGAGACTCAGGCAAAAGCTGGTGCACTGCTTAAGTGCTTAAAGAATAAGAACGGCACAAAGCCGCAGTCTTCGATTGCTAAGCTTCTTGAGGATCCAGAGATTCAGCGAATTCTTGCGGAAAGAAACGAGCTCTTTAATAGATACCTGATGGAAAATCAGGAGCATGTTGATAATACGAGGGATGCTCTAAAGGAAAAGAAGATTACAATCATCAATAATGGAGATGATTTTGCATACACGCTCAAGCACATGGTCAAAAGCCTTGGCGTTACCGCGGAAGTCGTTAAATATTCAGATTACGAGGTTGCGGGTGACAATTCAGATCTTGTGATAGTAGGCCCGGGTCCGGGAGATCCGAATGATATGAATAATCCTAAGATGGCACGCTTAAGTCGAATTGTCAGCGAACTGAAATCATCAGGCAAAAAGTTCTTTGCAGAATGTTTAAGTCATCAAATGCTTTGCAGAGAGCTTGGTTTGAAGATAAATAAGAAAGATGATCCTTCACAGGGTGTTCAGAAGGTAATCGATTACTTTGATGGAGAAAAACAGAGAGTTGGTTTCTACAACTCATTTGCTGCCCAGTACGAAGAAATTGCTGATGTCGAGATGGCTTACGATCAAAACTCCGGAGAAGTGCATGCAATGAGGAATTCGCACTTTGCAAGCTTCCAGTTCCATGCAGATTCGATTTTTTCTACGGATGGATTTAAGCTGTTTGGAGATACTTTGGAAGATTTGATGAAATCTTGAGCATTTGGCTTAGGCAAGCTTTTTTTAAAATGCAGATTACGTTGATAATAATTAGATGATTACTCTTTTATTTCAAGTTAAATAAGATATACTCGTCCCAGTTCCTTCCTTCCTCTGCTTTATCTTCTGTTGCGGGTTTACACTTGAGTTTGCTTAGAGCTGATTCGAGCGTGAATCCACATATACAGAAGAACTAAAGGAAAGCTTGTCGGAGGAAGGGATATTGTATTCCTTTCCTTAATTCTATTATGTCAGCAAAGACATCTACGCTGGAAGGCCAGCGCGAATATACTATGGAGCTTGGTGATCAGCCTTTGGTTGTAAAAACCGGAGCGATCGCAGACCAGGCAAATGCCACTGTGCTCTGCCAGATGGGCGAGACTGTAAGCATGGGCAACTTCACCGTAAGCAAAAGAGCTCGTGAGGGAGTTGATTTCTTACCTCTTCAAGTCGTTTATCAAGAGAAGTTTTATGCCGGAGGCAGGATCGCGGGTTCCAGATTCAGAAAACGCGAGGGAAGACCGGCAGACAGTTATGTTTTACTCGCACGTGTTATCGACCGCGGACTTCGTCCGATGTTCCCAAAGACAATTCATAACGATCTACAGATGTTCTGCACCGTACTCAGTTACGATTTTGAAAGCGAGCACGACATCACTTCTGCCAATGCAGCCAACTTAGCCGTCGCAATAAGCGACGCTCCTTCCGAAGGACCGCTTGGAACAGTCAGAGTGGGGTTGATCGACGGCGAACTGGTTTTAAATCCTTCCAGAGAAGCCAGGACCAAGTCAGATTTAGATATGTTTGTAACTGCATCGCTTGATCGTATTGTTATGATCGAAGCTGGCGCAAACCAATTGCCAGAAGCAGAGATACAGAAGGCAATTGAATTTGGAAAGAAGTGGGCACAGAAGATTGCAAAGTTCTTTGCAGATATCCAAAAGGAAATTGGCAAGGA
This sequence comes from Candidatus Peribacteraceae bacterium, assembly GCA_030750465.1. Classification (GTDB taxonomy): domain Bacteria; phylum Patescibacteriota; class Gracilibacteria; order Peribacterales; family Peribacteraceae; genus UBA2144. The sequence continues at coordinate 92,345 of JASMHZ010000001.1, read as the reverse complement.
TAAATTCGAAGCACCTGAAGCCTTCATGCATCAGGAGGCTTATGACTGCCTTAAAGAGTGGATGCTTCCAACTGTTAACAAGGCTATAAAGGACAAGCTAGAGAAACTTGAGCGCAGAGCAATCATGACAGGGTTCTTGGATGGAGCTCAAGAAAAACTGGAGGAGAAATTTGGCAAAGTTCCTGCAGAAGGGGATGAAGAACTCGAAAAACTATATGCAAACGCATCGATGCTCGCCGACAAAATTGTAAAATCAGAAGTCAGACGCTTGATTCTGGAAGAGGGGCTCAGGATGAGCAGTCGCAAAGTAGATGAGATTAGAAAAATCACTTCAATTGTCGATATACTTCCAGACTTTGTGCACGGATCTGCATTATTTCAAAGAGGAGAAACTCAGGGTTTAACAACCTGCACACTTGGTTCGCCCGGCAACAAACAACTGGTTGAAGGAATGGAGGGAGAGGTTGAGCTTAGATATTTCCACCATTACAACTTTCCACCATTCTCTGTCGGAGAGACTTCAAACAGGCTTTTCGTAGGCAATCGTGAAATAGGGCATGGAAGCTTGGCACAAAGAGGAATTGAGCCCGTGCTTCCATCAGAAAAAGATTTCCCGTACACAATTCGAACTGTTACAGAAATCCTTGCTAGCAATGGATCTTCTTCCATGGCGGCAACCTGCGGTTCAACATTAGCTCTTATGGCTGCCGGAGTTCCGATAAGTGCTCCCGTATCCGGAATTGCATTGGGTCTTATTTCAGACGAAGAAAAAGGACAATACGTGGTTCTTTCTGATCTTCAGGATGAGGAAGACTTTGGAGGAGACATGGACTTCAAAGTAACAGGAACAGAAAAAGGAGTTACAGCTATCCAGATGGATATAAAGATCAAAGGAATACCGGACCAAGTATTTGATGAAGCTCTTGAGAAAGCAAGAGTTGGAAGATTAGAAATTCTAAAAGCCATGCTTGCTGCAATTCCAGAAGTACGTAAGGAGCTCAGTCCTCGTGCACCGAGAATCGAGACAATTACTATTAATCCGGATGACATCAGACTAGTTATTGGAAAGGGAGGAGAGACAATTCAGAAGATTACCGGTGACTTGGGAGTAGAAATCGACATCGAAGACAGCGGACTTGTGTTCGTTACCGCTCCGGATGGAGAAATGATGCAAAAAGCCAGGGAATGGATTGAGGGGATAGTCGCAAAGCCGGAAGTAGGAACAGTTTATGACTGCAAGGTAGTCCGAATCATCGACGGTGTTGGTGCAATAGTAGAATTCCTAAAAGGCAAAGATGCGATGATCCATATTTCCGAGCTTCAATGGAAGAGGACGGAAAATGTTGAAGATATTTTGAATGTCGGAGATGAGGTGAAAGCCAAGTGTGTTGAATACGATTCGCGTGATGGCAAAACCAGAATGTCTGTTAAGCAAATGACCGAGCCGCCTCCTGGAGCTGAAAGAAGTGGACCACCAAGAGGAAAAGGGGGGCCACCGAGGCATGGGGGCGGAAGGCCGCCTAGGAGATAATTAATAACTATCAACAATCAACAGTCAACAATCAACAATAAAGTGTTGAGGGTTGATTGTTGAGAGTCCGCCTTAAGCGGACGTGTTGTTAGTTGGAAGCGATTTCTCCACCCAGCTATGCGTCTGATTCTTAACCTTAATAATATCCTCAAATGCTTCCCTCTTTTGGTATGGACTTCGTTTCTGCCAGAGGGGAGTAATGCGATCAGTAACATTCATCAGTTCAACAAGCTCGGTCATGCTTGCCTCATGCTCGGACCATTCAATTCCGGCCTTACTAAGCACATCAAGAGTTTTGTTTATCCTATGGATGGTTCGATGCACTGCTTCCAGTAGAAGCTCCTCGCGTTTTGGATCAAGGGTGTAGTAAGTGTTTCCTCCGTCATAAAGCTCAGGAATTTCCACGAACAAACTTTGGCATTGCTGATATCCGATCATTAGGTTTTCCCAGGATTCCTCGGAAAGATTACTATTACCTTTAGCTTCGAGTATTATGGCATCCAGATCTTTCCTGATATTAAACAGGTCTCCGCGCATATTGTGAAAGATATCCTCATAGGTTAGCCTGTGGACTTCTTTAAGGGCCATGTCTTGCCTTTGGGAGACGAGTTTCGTCACAAATACTGCGAAAATGAACAAAGCTGAGATGCTTTGGATACTGGCCAGGGCCTTCGAGAAACCTACAGGAGTAATGTCGCCATATCCTGTAGAAGTAGCTGTAATTATTGAGTAATAAAGTGCGTTTAAGAATCTATATAAGGCAGGGAGATTATCAAGTTCAGTTGGAGCATGAGCTGGGGCAAATGTTTCCAGCAAGAAATATGCGAAAGCAAATCCTAATGCAAGTCCCAGCCATAGGAGGAATAGAGCTTTGTAGGAGAGCTTCGTTATTTGGACGAATAAAAGGAGATTTCGTTTGTGCTTAGGTGTATTTTGGGTGTTTGCCTCCATTCCGTATAATTATAACATATTTTGGGGATTAATGGAATATGGGGAATTTGGGGGATATGGGTTACTAGAGGCTAGATTAGGTCCTTTTCTGCGTAAAGATGCACCCGCCCCCTCGGGGTGGGTTATCCTTGGGTGGGTGGGCCGGCAGTTCATAATGTGTCAGGGCAGAAATTGAGTCAATACCTCCTCAAAAAAAACTTTCACCAACTTAGACTTCTCAGCTTCCTTTAGCCCCGTAAGACGTTCCGCTCTCAAGCGGAACAGTCGTCTTTTTTGCTCTTTTTCTCCTTTTTCTTCGCGTCCTTATTTGTGCCCTCGTCGGATTTTGCCTCCTCGGGCACAGTACGCTGTGCCCCTACATCAGATTCCTTAGGTTTTGGTGCTGGTTTACGATTATCAGAGTTATAAAATCCTGCCCCCTTAAAATGAATTGCCGGAGGTGATATCAGTCTATTGGTATCTTTTCCACACTCAGGGCATGACGGTTCTTCATCTGATCCGAAGGGAAGCTCGGATTCGAAAGTATATGAACACTGCCGGCATTGAAAGTCATAGCGGGGCATGAATTCTCTAATTACTTTTTACGAGACTATTGTACATCTTCTTAAGAACTGCAAAAGCGACTAATCCCACTACTACCCATGCTCCAATGGTAACAAGAGAGTTTGGTTCGGGGAGGGCGAGTGCGTGTGATTCAGATTCCATTGTTATGCTGCTAGTTCGTAATCTTTTGAAAGTGTTCTTTGAACGTTGTTTCTAGTGCTTCTCGTAGGTTCGCTCATAGGGACTACAACTCCATGTGCACCTCCATAGTTTGGATTGCCGGGAAATAAGCTAGCAGCTGGCTTGAGTCCAAATCGATCCGGGAGTTCAAAAAAGACATTGCTTGCAACTCCTGGCAAATTTAAACGTGTAGCATTTCCGACAAAATCTTTAACTCCCTCAACAGGTTCACGGAATATTGCATGCTGAGTTGCTTGCAGTTGATATCGCTTACTGCTGAACATTCCAAGTAGCATTGGTGCTGCTTCAAGTACTCCATAGGCAGCTGCACGAACGCCTGCCTCGCACCAATCAACAGGATCAGAATTAGGAGTCAGTCTATCAGTACTATGAAACTGTATGTTCTTCCAACCAATTGCGGTACGTCCTCCTTCGGCTACAACCTGAGCTCCTCCCATTGCGGAGGCCCCATCCGCACCCATTGATTTCGTATTCAATCCTACCATTAGGCAAAGAATTCTATACTTTAAGCACCATCTTGTCCAGTGAAATTCCTTACACTTTCTTGCAATTCTTTTATAGCGTCTGTATAAAGTATCGGCTTCTTAATTGAAGTTTTCGCTCTTTCTATCTTTGAGTGACCGCCCGCAATGGCGGTCATTTTTTAACCATGATTAATAGGATTTATTTGATAAACAGGATTACGGAGAATTAGTTCTTCGTAAGCTATTTGTAGAACTTGAAGTTAATTCTTTGTAATCAAGAAAATCTTTTAATCACGAAAATTATGGTCATAGACCAAGGCCGGAAGGGAGTAACCCTAATTGGCGCCCGTTAGGGCTCGTCCCGCGCTAGGTGCCGAACTTGGCGTTCCATGCGTGGTTGACGCCGGCCAGGCAATTCGTCGCGTTCATGACGGTGCCGCTGCTGATCCGGTTCGGCTTCTTCGGATCGACGATCTCGGTTGCCAGCGGATTCGCGATGGCCTGACTCTGGAACGCGCGGTTCAGGAGGTGCTTGAGCATGGTAATGCCCTTTCTAAAAATGCACCAAGTGAGGAGGTAAAGGGCGTCCATCAACGACAATGCTGACAAATCGCCCACCAATTGAATGCATTTTAACTAAAAAAGCAATGTAGTCAAACATTCATACCACAGATTGCACAGATTTAAACACAGATTTCACTGGTTGTTACTCTAGATGCAACAAATCTGGATTCTAGAAATCTGTGTAATCCCTTAAAATCTGCGTAATCTGTGATCTATTTTTTCTGGAAGAATCCGCGTTTTCTTGTAAACCACGGCAACCAACAACTTTTAATATTCTTCTGTGTCTATTAGGTTGCTGTGGTAAACTTCCCTCAAGTGCTCGATAAAGCTTACGATCCAAAGGCCGTTGAAGATAGAATCTATAAATTATGGGAGGAATCAGGTGCATTTATTGCAGATGCAAAGAGCGATAAGGAGTCATTTACAGTCAGCATGCCGCCGCCGAATGCCACGGGACAACTCCACTTAGGCCACTCTGTGATGCTTGCACTTGAAGATATCTTCATTCGCTTCAATAGAATGAAAGGAAAGGAGGCCTTGTGGTTACCGGGAACTGATCATGCGGCGATAGCAACTAATTCTATTATGGAACGTAAGTTAGCAGAAGAAGGGCTTACAAAGCATGATGTCGGACGCGATGAGTTTCTTAAGCGCGTTCGTAATTTTGTAGAGGATAGTAAAAAGACAATGCGTGGTCAGATCAGAAAAATGGGTGCAAGTTGCGATTGGTCGCGTGAAAAGTACACTATGGATCCGAGTTTGAGCAGGTGCGTTAATGAGGTATTCAAAAGAATGTATGACGATGGGCTCATTTATAGGGGACATAGAATAGTCAGTTGGGATCCGAAGATGCAGACTACTGTTGCTGACGATGAAGTTGAACATGTAGAAAAAGCAGAACCATATTGGACTTTTCAGTATGGACCTTTCCAGATCAGTACTTCCAGACCGGAAACAAAGTTTGGTGATAAGTATGTTGTGGTCCATCCAGACGATCCAAGATATAAAAAATTTAAACACGGAGATCAATTCGAATGTGAATGGATTAATGGAAAGATCACTGCAACAGTTATCAAAGACGCAGAAATTATTGATATGGAGCAGGGGACAGGTTGTATGACTGTTACACCATGGCATGACAAGGCAGACTTTGATCTTGCCGAGAGGCATGAATTGGAAAAAGAACAAGTAATTGATTTTGATGGCAAATTGTTGCCGATAGCAGGCGATTTGGCAGGTATGCATATAGATGAAGCCAGACCAAAAGTTTTAGAGATTCTGGAGGCAAAGGGTCTTTTGATTGAAACGGATGAAAATAACATTCATAACGTCTCAGTAAATTATCGTGGAAAAGGAATTTTAGAACCTCAGATAATGGAACAGTGGTTTATTGATGTAAACAAGGAGGTTGTTGATTGGAAGAATAAGAAAATGAGTTTAAAAGGGATCATGCAGGATGTTGTAAAATCTGGAGATATAAAAATAATTCCGGAAAGATTTGATAAAACTTATTTCCATTGGATCGATAACCTTCGGGACTGGTGCGTTAGCAGACAGATATGGTGGGGTCATAGAATTCCTGTTTGGTATAAAGGAAAAGGGGAAGAGGAGCGTGAAGTTTATGTTGGCATTAATCCTCCGGAGGGTAATGGTTGGACTCAAGACTCAGATACATTAGATACGTGGTTCAGTTCCGGTCTTTGGACATGGAGCACGCTTATTGATCCGGAAGTTGCTAAAGATTCGTCACTTTCACTAGAGGATTTACTTAAAAATAGTCCTGACTTCCAAAAATTCCATCCAACGCAAGTGCTGGAGACTGCTTACGACATTCTTTTCTTCTGGGTAGCCAGAATGATTTTAATGACTACGTACGCAACAGGCCAGATTCCATTTGATACGGTTTACTTGCACGGTTTAGTTCGAACTCGTGATGGTAGGAAGATGAGTAAGTCTGATCCGGAGACGTGCATAGATCCTTTGGAGATTATTCCTAAGTACGGTGCCGATGCACTCAGGCTTTCTATGATTGTAGGACAAATGCCGGGTAACGATTTCCAGCTTTATGAAGAAAAGATCGGAGGATATAGGAACTTCGTCAATAAATTATGGAATGCATCGAGATTCGTTCAGATGAAGTGTGAGGATGAGGGGGTGGATCCGCATACTGTTGCGGGTTCGGGTTCGGGTTCGGAGAATTTATCATTAGCTGATAGAGCTCTGCAGTCATCATTAGATACTTTGATAGCAGATGTTACTAAAGGATTAGATGAATATAGACTCAGCGAAGTAGGGGAGAAGCTATATAGCTTTATATGGGATTACTTCTGCGATTGGTATCTGGAGTTAAGCAAAGAAGAGACTAATATAAATATGTTGGTTGGAACACTCAGAACTTTTCTCGTTTTACTTCATCCTTACTGCCCGTTTGTAACAGAGGAACTGTGGGAGCATTTCAAATTTGAAAAATCAGAAGGAATGCTTATCGCTCAACCATGGCCTGTGCACTCTGATCCCAAAAAACAAGACAAGGATGCAGAAAGAGACTTCCAAATCATCATTGATGTTATTACTTCAATCAGAAGTATACGTGCAGACCAAGGTGTAGAGCCGGGGCTTAAACTTAAAGCCATTGTCCACACAAAAAAGCATCAGAAACTTCTGGAATCACAGCAAGAGCACATAGAAAGACTCGCAAGGCTTAGTGAATTAACAATCGATTCGTCTCCGACTAAGCACGAGAACGCGGCGAGTACATTCCTAAAGGACATAGAGGTTCATATTCCTCTGGAGGGAGTAATAGATTTCGATAAAGAGCGGGGAAAGCTTGGTAAAGAAAAAGAAAAGCTAGAGTCATTCGCAAAAGCGATCGAAAGTAAGCTCAACAATAAGAAATTCGTAGATAATGCTCCTGAGGAAGTTGTGGAGACGGAAAAGGATAAACTTAAGAATGCTCAGAACAAACTAAATAAGATTGAAGAGAGGTTAAAAACACTAAAATAACCACTGTATGTACATTGTACATACACTCCTCTACTTCGATATTTCCTTTATCCCTCCGTACAAATCCGGCGTGCGTGATTTCTTTTTACGAGGAATTGAAAGACCTCTGCCACGGAAAATCGAATCTCTTCCGTAACGATGCCGGATTTTATCCAATGACTTTTGCACATTCTCTGATCGATTATTGCTATTCGGCCCATCAAACAACGAATATTGTGTATTTCCCGGCTGCTTAAGGCCCATTAGAGCTATTCCTATTTGCCTCATGGGCTCTCCCAAAGCACCAGCGAGCATATGGAAGTATCTGTTCTTCCGTAGAGTTTGTTTAATTAAGGGATTCAGGATTATTTCTATCACGTTCCCATTTTACAGGATTCAAACGGATGTATTTTCGTATTGTATTTAGTGTATCGCCATTCCAAATAATCCGGTCGTAAAATCGCGTTTGCCATGCAAAATTGTGATGCCCCATTTTGCGTATTTGTTTGGTGCATGAGGTTTTGAATTGGCCGACGATTGATCCGATTGAATGAGGGCGTAAACGTGGTGGGTTTTTTTGTATGCGACCATTTACATCGTTAAACAACAACATGGCCCGTGTGGTAGAGACGTCCCGGCGGGACGTCTCTACGACGGGCGTTTGATTTATTTGTTGTCGAAATTGATTGTGCATGTGATCAATAACAGCGTTGCGTTCAATTTTAATGATTACATGTATGTGATTCGGCATTATTATCCATCGATCCAATGTAACGTAATATCGCAATTTTTCCGTTCGATACAATTCGCGTGCAACAACACACCCAATTTCCGATAATCCCATAATTCCATTCTGGATTTTCCCAAACGCGCACTCCATATCCCTGGTGCATATTGTAATAAAATACCATCCATCTTCGGTGTAATAGTGTCCATTGAGGCGCGTGGATTCAGCCCGATATTTTCCCTTGTACAACATTATGTAATTTAAGGAAACCTGGCGGGTTGGTTTATTTAAAACGTAGAATGACGTTAATTTCAAGGAATAAAATCATTTATTTGGCATCCACCACTTATTATACACGTGTTTCATTTGTTTCCATCTTTCTCCTGGTTCAAGATCTGCATGTTTTTTAAATGCATTCAATATATCCAGACATGGTGTTCGCCAGTCATCCTCCAGTTGTGTTCGTAAGAATTGTAGAAGGAATTTCTCATTTTCATCCAAGTTCTCAATTTGCTCAAGCTCATGAACTAACTCAAGGATTTTGATATCTTCTTTTTTAATCAATTGATATCGCCTTTTTTCATCTGATGAAATGCTCATATATCAGTATTTTCTAATAGCCCCCCTCACAACTCCAGCCACAGTCAGCTCATCAAGTGCATACATGTCCGAATATGCCGAATTTTCTGCTTGCAGATAGAATTTGCCTTTGCTTTTCTTAAGCCTTTTGAGTGTGAACTCCCCATCCAGAACAGCAACAACAATATCGTTTGCTTTGGGCTCAACTCCGCGTTCGACAACAACCAAATCTCCTTCAAAAATTCCGGCTTCAACCATGCTGTCGCCCTTAACTCTAAGTAAAAACGTCGATGATTTCTTACTGCCAACGATATAGTCATCAAGTGTAACCATTTCCTCTGCTTGCTCCTCGACAGGCGCGGCAAATCCAGCAGAGATAGGCCCGAAAAGAGGAAGGATCATAGGTTCCGGTCTGTCTTCCATTGGAACCAGATCAATTATCTTGATTCTTCCTTTTGGATCTTTCTCTATCTGCCCTTCGCGGACCAAAGCGTTCACAACTTTTGCAACAGCGTTCTTTGATCGAACGCCAAATGCGAGAGCAAGATCAGACAAAGAAGGGGAGTATCCTCTCTTTGTTTGAAATTCCTTTATGTAATTAAGTACTGTCCGCTGATGCGGAGTAAGGGTGGCGGTGGGCATAGTGGCAGGTGGGAAACTTCTGTTAACCATCTTAGGTGTACGAACGTGCACAGTCAATAGAGGATGGTGTGTTAAATATTGGGTTTGATGTTATTGATACAATTTATGCTTAACAATCGACACGTTCGCTGCGCTCACTTTCAACAATCGACAATCAACAACTTAGTAAATAATTGAAAGGCGCCATAGGCGCTGTGTTGATTGTTGAGAGCGAAGCGTGCTGATTGTTATTCTTCAATCTCAATAATATCCAATTCCTTCAATTTACTAAGTTCCATGTAAGTAATTGTCCAGATGGTTTGTTTGAATACAGCAAGGTAAGCAAAGAAGTAGCTTGCGATGCCAACTAGTATCAATCCAAGAATTGTGGCTGTTACGTAGCTGATAGTAATGGGCAAGAATAGCGTGAGTAGGAATCCGATTCCAATAACAATTCCAGGTATCAAGATCACCATTATCAAGTTCAGAATAACTCTAAGTACAATTACAAAGAATAAGAGCAAGAGGAAGATTACTTGTCCAAGATAGCTTATAACCAACTTGAAACTATTTTTTAATGCTCCGCCAATCCCTAGTTTCTTGATAACTACAGCCTCCTCCGCAAATATGCAGAAGAAGTGGATCAAAAGCGAGCAGAAATAAAACAGGAGGAGCATTCCTATTGCTATTGGAGCTATCGCACCTGCATACCTAAGAAGCAATGAAATTATCGTTATAACAACTGTTACTCTTCCCAGAAAGAAGATCTCATGTATCGCAAAAATTGGGAAGAAGTTATAGATAGCTAGAACCAAGCCTCCTTTAACCTCTTCTCCCTTATGTTTCTTTGCAGCCAAGCCGATTATTGCTCCACGTGAAAGATGCGGGAAAAGCCATTCAATAGTTAGCAGTATTACAAGTGTGACCATAAATGTAATAAAGAGCCACATTGGAATGTGTTTCATCAAAGTAGCTTCAACAGTGAAGAAGCCGATAGGATCGCCTTGAAGATACGATATTAAAAACCAAACCTGATAGATCAAAAGCTTTATATTCAAAAGTGTTTCTGCAACCGCGGCGGCATATCCCCAGCGGCGAATCTGGCTCTCCTGCTTGGTAATGGCCCAGGCCTTAGCAATTATTTCACGTGGTGTCATTCAGTGAATATGTAGGATTGAAGAGATTTATATGAATAATCTTTGCCAATTACGATCGTTAGTTCCCTAACTTCATCGGTCGGAAGCTCGGTAGGGATATCGCTTGGATTCATATTGAGCAAGCTGGCAAAGAAGCTCTTGGTTTTTTCGTCGGAAGAACTTGCAATCGATTGTTCTTGTTTTGGCATCGAGGCATTAGCAATAACATCAACAGGGAATCCGAATCTGGTCAGCTCTGTAGCCAGTTTTCGTGCGTGGCCCGATGGTGCTCCTGCATTAAGAATGGATACGGTTGGCTTTGCCAGATAAATATCTCGTGATTCAAACAAAAGCTTCCTTAAGCCTCGAATCTGTTTCCATGTAACTGGGAACTCGGGAATGGATACAGGCAGAAGAACTGCTGCTCCATCAAAAAGATTGCGAGGTGGAGTGTAAAGGAAACCTCCCGGTTCAATGAAACTATCATAAAGCGCATTACGATCGCTTAATTGCATTGTGATCACATTATTAGGGTCCATATCAGTCGCATATGAAAGTAATCCAACCAATTCCCTTAGAGCGAATGTAGTTTCCACGTTATTCGCATAAATCTTCATAAAATTCACAATCGTACCGGACTTCTTGTGGAATCCAGTCTCCTTCGCTTTGGTCCCCATTGCTTTTATAAGTTGTTGTTGTCGAGCCGATCGACCGAAGTCGCTTGTTGTGGATCTGCTTCTTGCGTACTTAAGCGCAGTTTTACCATCCAAATGATTCGGACCCTTTCGGATTTCGAATGGTTCATATCCAAAGTTTTCATCAGGGTATTCATTATCGATAATGTCGTACGGAACTTCTATATCCAAACCTCCAAGTTCATCTACTGCTTGTTCGAAGGCAGTAAAGTCTACTTTTATGACTCCATGAATCGGCATTTCCAGAACCCTGCCAATCTCGGCACCAAGTTCCTTAAGAGCTTCAAGCGATGAATCATCTCTGCTCAGTTCCTTCATATACCTTAGATATCCTTTGTAATCCCGATAGAAAGTATTCAGCTTCCCTTTACCCATTTTCTCTGTATTCAGAAAATACAAATCTCTTGGGAATGACAGAAGAACTACACTCTTTGTATTAAGAGGGTCGACGCTTGCGACCATTATTGAATCAGTCAAATCCTTCCCGTCATGCTCCACGGTGCCCTGTCCCATCAGCAGAATATTTGTGAATCCATTTCGGTCAACAGGAGGTGGAGTACCTGCCATCGACGTTAATTGTGAAAAACTTAGAATTCGCACAGAGAAAAGTGCGCTTCCCAATAGATTCAGAATAAAGAGGGCGACTAATACAGAGATTAGAATCAGCAACAGCTTTTTCATAAACTGAACGCGCTTCTTGGCTTTTTTGGATTTCGTAGAACGCTTCTTCCAGTCCTCATACCAGTGTAATAGGGGACGGCCGAATTCCAGAGTATTCAGGGCAACGGATTTCCAAGGAAACCCTTTGCGCCGCCTTTTCTTATCGTCAATTTTGCGGACCGTGAAGGACATTAGGGGTAGTTTAGCAGAAAAAGACTTACTTCAAAGTAACCTTTGCTCCGGCTCCTTCCAGTTTCTTCTTCATTTCCTCGGCTTCTGCTGTTGGGACAGCCTCCTTAATTACCTTAGGTGCTCCGTCGACCATTGCCTTTGCTTCACCGAGAGCAAGTCCGGTAATTTCGCGTACAACCTTGATCACACCGATCTTTTGATCTCCTGATTCGGTAAGCTCGACGTTGTAAGCGGCTTTCTCTTCTGCACCGCCTTCATCTCCTCCGCCTGTGGCTCCAGGAGCAGCAGCTACTGCAACAGGAGCAGCGGCTGAGATGCCGTACTCTTGCTCCATGAATTTTACGACGTTATTTAGCTGTACCACGTTAAGTTTTTCGAGGGCATCGATTACTGCCTTCTCTTCTTTGGAGAGGGACACTGCGTCCTTTGTTGCTGCTGCATCGTCAGCCATGTTAGTAGGGGGTAAAAAGTGAAAAGTTAAAAGTGAAAAGTTAAAAGTTATTCTGATTGGGGTTCGGGCTCTTCCGATGAGGAAACAGAAGAATCAGAAGAAACAGAAGAATCAGAGGATTCTTCTTCACTGGTTTCTGCTGTTTTATCATCAGTTTTGGCTTCTTCCTCCTTATTTCCCTCCTTTTCTTTCTCTTCTGTTTCCTCTGTTTCTTCTGAAACCTCTGTTTCTTTTTTCGAGGCTAGTTCACCGAGTGCACGCGCGAATCCTCCCAATGGCGACCCGCACATTCCTGCAAAAGTAGTCAGAGGCGATCTGATCATGCTGGCGAATGTTGCAAGCAGCTGTTCGCGCCCTGGCATCTTTGCAAGTTCTACTGCTTCTTCCTTTGTTAAAACTTTTCCATCAAAAATCCCGCCAAGAAGTTCTACTTGGCTGTGGTCTTTTCCAAACTTGAATGCAACCTGAGCTCCGGAAAGGGGATCTGAATAGCTGAATATCAAAGAAACAGGACCATCGAGCAGGCTATCATCCAACTCGGGTATTTTTGTATCTTTTGCTGCAAGTTTGAGCAAAGTCTTTTTCGCAACCTTCATTTCAGCTTCTTCCTCCTTTAGTTTGGATCTAAGCTCGCTCACCTCGGCAACGCTCATTCCAATATAATGTGCGAACATTACAGACTCTGCTGACTGGAACTTGTCCGTCAGGTCTTTTATTTGTGCCTTCTTTTGATCCTTTGTGAGCGCCATAGAATTATCAGAATAAAAAATCGCTGGTTCCTTACGACCGGGAGACCAGCGAGGCGCACGGCACGAAACATTAAGCCGGAGCCAAACGGTCGATGCTGTGGGCCTCGGAGGGGCTTACAGAAGGACTGCGTCCAACTGCCCTCGGTCTTCGGTCGGAGATGAAGTTTACTTAAGAAACCCAAGGTGTCAATTTTTCTGTTCGTTAAAAACTTGCGGATAATTGGAAATCTGTTGTGACCTCACCCCCGGACCTTCTCAACTGACCTCACCCCCGGCCCCTCTCCTGTGAGCAGGAGAGGGGAGCTACATAATTTTAGAATAGTTCCCTCCTCTCCTCCGCACCCTTCGACCCATTCGATCAACTCAGGGTCTATCAGAGATAAGGTTGATATTTGGTATTTGGGTCGTACTGAGCAAAGTCGAAGTACGACAAGCTCAGGACAGGGAGGAGAGGGGGTTTGGGGGCGAGGTCGTGTTACAATCTATCCATGCGCCTCCTTCTCCAAAAAGTTACCTCCGCTTCGGTATCAGTTTCCGATTCAGTCGTCGGAGAAATTGGACAAGGTTACCTCCTATTCCTTGGAGTTATGGAGGGGGACTCCGAGAGTCAGGCGGACAAGTTAGCTGAAAAGGCAGTCAACTTAAGACTTTTCGATGGTGATAATGGGAAGATCAATGATCGATCACTTTTGGACATCAGCGGCGAAGCATTAGTCGTCTCTCAATTCACTTTGGCGGGGGACTTAAAAAAAGGAAACAGGCCAGACTACACAGCGGCGGCGGATTCGGCTTCAGCCAAAAAGTTATACGAGTACTTCATAGAAAAATTAAAATCACTTGGAGTTAAAAAAGTTGAAGCAGGGGAGTTTGGAGCTTACATGCAGGTGTCGTTAACGAACGATGGGCCAGTTACATTATGGCTCGAAAAATAATTAGAAAAGGTACAAAAGAGATAAAGGGTGCAAAGGGGACAAAAGATATTTTATTAATCCTTTAACTCTTTTATCTCCTTTGTTTCCTTTGTGCCCTTTTATAAGGAAAATCCTTGCCAAATCCCAACTCAGACACTAGAATCTTAAGTCCAATGGTAACTGATGTCATAGACATAACGTCCGTTCTCGATCGAATTAGAAAAGAGAATAAAGAATTCAATCACACGCGAGTGGCGGAGGCTTTTGAGTTTGCAAAAGAGTTGTACGGAGAGGAAATGCATAGAACCGGTCTTACTTATTTGGATCACTCTATCGGTGTACTTAATATCCTTCTTCCTTTTGAGCCTGACGAAGACACAATCATTGCTTGTATCTTGCATCATGCAGTCTTCAAAGATGGCCTAACTCTTACGGAACTGGAGGAGCGTTTTGGCCCCACTGTAAGGTCGCTTATTAGCGGAGTGCATTTGTTATCCAGCATCGAAATGAATCAGAGTAAAGGTTCAATTGACGATCTTCGTTTGGTTCTTCTGAGTGTTTCTGATGACGTGCGAACGATTTTGATCACATTGTGCGACAGATGCCACTTATTGGATCATCATCATGGATTGGGAAAGGATCTGGCACGCACGATATCGAATGAGGTACTCAGGCTTTATGCACCTGTTGCGGCTCGACTTGGTATTTATAATCTTAAGCATGAACTCGAAAGAAGGGCTTTTCCGATTTGTTACCCTTCTGATGCTCAGCGAATTGAAGAGCAGTTACAGCAAATTCGCGAACAGAATGGAGACTTTTTATGGGAAACTACTGAATATCTTCAAAATTCTTTGAACTCGAATGACATTGAAGTTCTTATAGAGCACAGAGAAAAACAGCCATATAGTATTTTCCGAAAAATGACTTCCAAGGGACTCTCTTCTGTTCAGGATGTTTATGATTTATATGCAATCAGAGTTGTTGTTAATTCAACAGAAGACTGTTACAAAGCTCTTGGTTATATGCACAAGTTGGCGAGGCCTCTTCCTAATAGATTCAAAGATTTCATATCTTTCCCCAAACCGAATGGATACCAAAGTCTTCACACAACTTTGGCGCAATTGCCGGGGACTCCGCAAGATACTTTTATCGAAGTACAGATAAGAAACAAGAGGATGCATCGCGAAGCGAAGTTTGGTATTGCAGCGCATTGGAGTTATAAAGAATATGGTGCAACTCGCCATGCGCTTGAACGAGCTCAGTTTAAAAAGATGCTCTCCATGCAGGAATCAATCGGCGAGGAGGAGGAAAGTTCGACATTAGTTGATCACATTTATGTTCTTACTCCAAAAGGAGGAGTTGTAGAACTTCCTGAGGGGGCTACACCTTTGGATTTCGCTTTCCAGGTTCATACTGATCTTGGGCTTGCATTTCATTCAGCCAAGATAAATGGTTCGATAGTCCCTCTTGACCATGAGTTGGAGAACGGTGACGTAGTTGAAGTTGCTAAACACAAAACACCTCGTCCATCTCCTCAATGGATGCAAATGCTAAAAATGTCTTCTTCCAGATCGAAGCTCAGGCGCCATCTTCATTTGCAAAGAAGGGGAGAATTTATTACCAAGGGACGCGAGTTAATGAATTCGGATCTGCAAAAGCGCCGCCTTCCGATTTTGGATAGCGATTTGAGTTTACTCAGAATATATAACGGCGAAGTTCTGCCTTTGACCAGGCGCGAAGACATTTTGGTGAAAGTTGGACAAGGTTCGCAGAATGCTGCATCCGTACTTCCGTATCTGGAGGCGCTAAAAGGAAAAGAAAAGTTGTTTGAAAAGAACGAACTCCGCAAGACTCCTCCCAAACAAGCGCTTAAGGGTAAAAAAGTTGAGTTGGAGGGTGGTCTTCCGATGCCTGTCAGATTTGCGAAAGGGTGTTCTCCGGATGAAGGGGCAAAGGTTGATATTATTGGAATCATTAACAGATCCGGCGAGGTTGTTATCCACAAAGATGGATGCAAAGTTGTCGGGCAGGCAAATCCAGGCAAGATGATAAAAGCTTGGTGGAAATAACGACCTCATCCCGACCTCGCCCCCTAGCCCCCTCTCCTCATACGTTTATGAGCAACAGATGTTTCTGTTGTAGTGACAATATAAATTGAGGAGGAGAGGGGGAACTACGCCTATGGCATAGCCCCCCTTCTCCTGTTAATCAATAATTCAATTGCATAACAAAACATACAGTTACCAATTGTGTAGCAGGAGAAGGGGGACGGGGGGATGAGGTCGTCAGCTCAGCATCATCTCGATCAACTTCTCAACTTTCTTTTGCCATTTAATCTGTTCCCATCCCTGCATGCCCTTTTTGTACATAGGTTTAATTCTTTCTTGTTCTTCCGGAGGAAGGGGAGCTAGAAAAGTTGTGACAGCCTCCTCGACTTCTTTATCGGTCAGATCAATTTCCTTAGATTCGGCAATTTGTTGGATTCCCATCCTCAAAGTCAGTCTGTCTTTTGCCTGATTGTCGAATTCGCTTTTAAGTTCTTCTGGTTTTTTACCGGCTTTCTTTAGCCATTCTCCAAAATCTAGATTCTGCTGTTTTAATTGTTGTGCAAAGTTCTCAAAAAGATCCCGAGCTTCTTCCTCAATCAGCTCCGGTGCAAGCTCGACCTTGGTTGCTTCCCTAATTTTTTCAAAAAGCTCCGTTTCTCTTCGCTGGCGATCTATTCTATTTTCTTCTGCTTCCATTGATTCTTTTATTTTCTTCTTCAAGTCATCTGCCGACTCGGCGTCCATGTGCTCTTTGGCAAATTTGTCGTCAAGCTCCGGCTTGTCCACTTCATCAACTTGTTTGATCTTTACATGAAACGTAACAGGTTTGTTCTGAAGATGCTCGGCATGGTACTTTTCCGGGAACTTAAGAGTGAATGATTTATCCTGGCCCTTCTTTAGCCCCTTAAGCTCATCTTCAAACCCGGGAATAAGCATCTTTGATCCGATAACAACCTGGTGGCCTTCGGTTTTCGTACCTTCTACTTCCTTCTTGTTCTCATCCTCGCCTCGGAAGTCCATAGTAACTTGATCACCCTCCTTGGCTTCTCGATCTACTTCCGTAGTTTTCTTATGTTGATCAAGAATGTAACCAATAGCTCGATCCATTTCCTTATCATCGATCTTTACATCCTTCTTTTCAATCTTGATCTTGTCGGCTCCTTTAATGCTTACTTCGGGATGCTCAACAAAAGTCAGTGACAGAGTAAGAGGTTCACGTGATTCGGCTTCGATCTTTGGCGGAATAATAGGCTTCAAATCATTCTCTTTCGCAAGTTTATTAATAGTCTCCGGCAAAAGTTCTCTGATGATTTCTTCCATTAATTGGTCAGGACTTACCTTATCCTTAAGCATATCCGCTGGCGCATTGCCCGGACGGAATCCTTCAATTTTAACGTTAGAGCTGAGTTTCTTGAGCGCTTTCTCTTCAGCAGGCTTTACTTGATCTTCTGTAAAAGAAACGGAGAAGGTAATTCGGCCGGCTTTGTCCTTCTTTGGGAGGGTGGAATCTTTGGGCATAGTCTTGAGGGGAAATTAATTCTTCTTTTTCCAGTAAACAAGCAATGGTGTTGCCAGAAACAACGATGAGTATGTTCCAATAATAGCTCCAACCATCAGCGTAAGAACAAACCACTTAATACTTTCGGATCCAAGGATGAATAGTGCCGAAAGCATTATTAAAGTTGAGACTGAAGTGTTGATTGAACGTGTGACGCTTTGTTTTAGGCTTCGGTCGGCAACAATATAAAACTCTTCACCTCTATTCTGAGTTAAAAGGTTATCTCGAATACGATCAAAGATAACGATTGTGTCATTTACCGAGTAACCGAGAATGGTCAGAAGCGCTGTTACAAACAACGTATCGAATTCGAAGGATGTGAATTGGCTTAGGATTATAAAGATGCCAACTGTAATCAGAACATCGTGCAAAAGAGTAATTACAGCGATTAGTCCAAACCTCCAAGGACTTAGTTTCCTTGGAACTTTTCTAAATGCGAATGCTATGTATAGCACGATTGCTATCGAGGCAATTGTAAGTGCCCACAGAGATCTCTTCTTCAAACTTGCTCCAACGGTGGGCCCGATAGTTGTAAACTGAAGCTCCTCAGTTTCTCCCAGAGTTTCATTCATATGCGCTTGAAGTTGCAAGTGCTCAGGATTACTTAGGTCTCTCATTCTAATTAACATAGTGTTCCCCTTGGTTGCGGAAATTGAGAAGTTGCCTATAGAAGCCTTGGCTTCTTCCTCTTCCTGAGTGAATTCGAGTGAGCTTAATGCATTTGCGAGATCATCCTTGGTCGCGGAACTTGGAATTCGTATTTCCATCATGGTTCCTCCTGTGAAGTCGATCGACAAGTCAGGACCTGGGTAGATTAGAAGCACTATGCTTACTCCAACCAAAGCTGCGGAAAGCATCAGAAAGTATTTTGCGGGGCGTATAAAGGAGAATTTCATGGAAAAATGGTTATTTAAGTGATTCGAGGTCAGAGATTAGCGGTTTTGCGAGCTTAATGCTAGATTCAGAGAGCTTTTTCTTGTGAATAAGCCAACCTGTTCCGCTTGGGAGCGGAACGTCTTATGGGGCTAGTGGATGCGGAAAAGTCGATTGAATAAATAGTTTTTACAAAAGATGGTATTGACGGGGTATTCCGGGCTGACACAATACTTACGACCCGCCCACCCTGAGCTCATACCCCACCCCGGGGGGCGGGAACCATCATCAAATAAATATGAGCCATAAAAATTTGTGCGGGTGTATCCAAATATCTGTAATTTAGTCAGTTTTAATGGAAATCGTGCCCTTATCTCTGCCTTTCTCCAAAGACCAAAGCAGTCTATTGCTACGAATATTCGAATATTTATCCTGAGCTGAGTCGAAGGGTTCGAATATCCCTACAAAAGGAGTGTCTTCGAGCATGCTTTTAATTTTATTTAAGTCAAAAGCTCCATCTGCAATCCTCAGCGAAGTCGTCATAGACGAAACTGACGGGGGAGTTATTGAAACGTTTTGATCCAGAACTTCGCGAAGCGCATTCTCATCATTAGACATTACAAACATTGCTCCGCGTTGGGCGGTTACAAACGTTCTTGAACCGGATGAGATCAGAAATATTTTCCACTGTTTGTAGTTAGATTCTTCTTCAACAAAGTTATCATAAGAAACGCGCACATCACGAGAATTAAATCTTCCTTTCAGATCTATTTCCTTAATACCTGCCTTAGAAACATTTGATATGAATTTGCTATGAAGGTCTTCTAATTTATTTTCCAAAGTTTTTGATCGCTCCATCATTCCTTTCAGTGCCACAATCAAAGTACCCGACGAGTTTCTTCCAATGTAAAGAGTCGATGGGCGACTAAGCATAGAAGTAATGGATTGGCTCAGGCTCATTTCTGTACCGAATATTTCTTCAACTAAATAATTAAGTCTTCCTTCTGCAAAGCTTCTTTGTTCATTATCCATTTTGTTTATTAGGAAATTCCATGATCTTGCACCATCTGCGAGTCTGAGTGTCAGGAACGATCCGGAAAAAGAGGATTTGATAGTAGGAGAAAGTGAAAAGTCCGGAATTGAAGATGGTTCTTTGAATCGAATTTGAATTACATTGCTATCTAAATCAACAATGCATCCTGTCCCTGTTGGTAAGAAGGAGTACAGAGATATTTTCTTTGATTGTATGCAGTTATCATCCGATTCAATTTCAATTTGTACTTCAGATTCGCTTAAGTTTTCTTCTTCAATCTCCGTAACCATATTTGTTGCCGTGATTAAGACTGCCAGAAGCATCAGCGATGCTGCTATCGAGGCACTGCCGGCGAGTATTGGTCTTATCATGAGGGCTTAAGCTCTACCAATTTCTCTTCAACACTCTTCATATCCGGATTTATACTCAAGGCTCTTTGGAATGCGTCTCTTGCTTCGGCATCCCTATTCGTTTCCATACTTGTCCATCCGAGCAGTTCCCAGGCACGAGCATGTTGAGGCCATCGCTTGGTAGCCTCCTTCGCTTTGATGTATGCCTCTTCGCCATTTCCAAGAGCCAGACTGGCTGTGATGTAACCGTCATAAGTCTCGAATGGAGCGTCATTGTGGCTTGTTAGTTCCTCATATTGCTTAAGAGCTAACTCTAAGTTGCTACTTGCAAGTGCTTCTTCTGCAATTAGTCTGCGAATCTCGATTTCCGGGCTGAAACCGTTTGTTAATGCATACTCAAAGAAAGTAATTGCGTTTGAATGTTGGTCGAGAGCTGCATAAACTCGAGCAAGGAAGTATTGAATCTCCGGTTTTTGTGGATCGATATTGTAAGCAGATTCAAGTGATGAAAGTGCGCCTTCAAAACGTTCTGTAATAAGCTCGCAATATCCCTGAACAATCCACGCGTCACGATAATCGGGCATAGAATTTGTTACTTGCACAAGAAGCGGAAGAGCCAGCTCACACTCTTGCGACTGAGCTAGTGCTCTTGCTATTAGAGTTATCAGATGAAGATTTGACCCTTCTGGAAATAGTGCGTATTCATCATAGGCTGATTTGAGAGTTCGTGCGTAAGATCTGAGTACGGGATCCCAGCCGTTTATAACACGATCCAGTTCTTGAAACGCATTGTTGTGATTTCCTTGAACGATGGAAAGAAGTGCCAGGCCGTAATGTTTCTGTGGCGAATCCAGAGCTTCATCCAGAATCTTCTGAGCTTTAACAAACTCACCAGCTCTAAGTTCAACAATGCTTTCAATCAAGAGTAGATCTTCATTGCGCGCCCCGGCCGATCGCATCTTTGTAATTGTAGATCGAACCCCGGATATCTCTCGACGTTGCAACTGCGCTTGCGCAAGTTTCCTAAGAGCGGGAAGTCCTCCCTTGGCCTTAACAGCTTTTTCATATTCTTCCTGAGCTTCTTTCCATTCACCTCTAATCGAGAACAAATCACCCTGCCGCATATGGAGAAGAGCTTTGTCGCGTGGGTCTATGGGTGCATCCGGAATGATAGTCGTTGGCGATTCAATTGTCGGCCTTAAGAAAGACAGAGGATCCTCCAAAATATTCGTCGACTTGCCTATTTGCCACCATACAAACGCCACCAAAAGCCCCGAAAGAAATGCGGCAAGAGCAACTGGCACTACGATTCTGGCTGGAATCCCCATCGGATGGAGAGAGTACAGCAAAGATAGAATTTCCTCAATGTTCTATTCAAGGGGTTTCGATTCGCCGAATTGCAAAGTTTGGGGGAAAGAAAGAACGAACGGAAGAATAAGAGAAAGAATAAAAGAACGAAAGAAGGGAAGAATGAAAGCTTTTTCTCTTTTAATCTTTTATCTTCCTTTTTCTCTTGTTGCCTTTCTTCCTTTCATTCTTTTACTAATTGTTCCAATGATTTTTCTTCTGATTCATTTAGTCTACTGACGGCGTCAACTCGCCATCTTCATCTTCCTCGGTCGACATGTCTTCAATGGTAGATTTAGCTGCGGCTTCTGCCATTTGCTTTGGCAAAACATTCTCCACAGCTCCCCACACAGCATTGTCATCATCAGGCAGAAGGATTGTTACCTGATCTCCTACTTCGGCTCTATAGAAAGTTACTGAAGCCAAGAGAACTCGGTAAGCCTTTCCTTCGGCAAGAACTTTGTACTGGCCGTCTTCCTGAATTAGCACTCCTACAAGAACCTTTCTCTCGATTGGAGAAATTTGTTTGTAGATGAATTTTCCTTCATCTGAAATCGTAAGTTTCATTCCGTCGCCTTCCACAAGTTTGCTCTTTGAAGCATAGTTTGCAGGAACCGGATATGTCTGCCCTTCGCCGTCCATCATGTTCTGTCCGTCAAAAATTCCCTCAACAACTTTGCCATTTGCGGATCCTGAAGAAGGCATCTCTTCGGCTTTGGTTACAATACGTTCCTTTTCAATATCAGAAACACCTGTTGCATCTCTAAGCAGAGCGTATGCGGTCTTGAGCGAAGACATTGCGCTGTCTACTAGTTCCTGTATTTGGACTAACTTATCGTCACTCATGTTTAGGTCAGGTAGGTAAGGTAGGTCAGGTAGGTCAGGTAGGTTGATTGTTAAGAGCGAGCGCAGCGAGCGTGTCAATTGTTAATAGTTGTAATAGACAGGTTTGTATCAGCTAGCCGTTTTTTCATCTCTATGTCTGTGATCAGTCCTGTCTGGGCGCCGATCTTTGAAACGACGCTTGCAGCATTAATAGTACCTGCTTTCAGGGCTTCTGGCAAGGAAAGCCCGTTTAAAAGTGCCCATGTAATTCCTGTTCCAAATGCATCTCCTGCTCCGGTTGTATCTATTACCTCAATTTCCGAAAGGCATGGACAGTAGAATGTATTTGTGCCGTCGGATGCGATAGTACCTTCCTTGCCTTCGGTAATAAAAACGTTAGAGACTCCGGTCCCGATGAGAGCTTTCATGGCGTCCTCCTTAGATTCAGTTTTTGTAAATTTCTTTGCTTCCGTTGCGTTTACCAACAACAAGTCCGTGTGCTCAAGAAGCCTCTTGTTATTCGGTTCATCAGTTCCTTTGTCCAACTGGCACCCACCTGGGTTCCAAGTGAACTTTGACCCATTATCGTCAGCGAGCACATCGACAATATCATCCTGGATTACGCAGTTTTGTTCTTGAATATGGTTCAAATAGACCCAATCAACATTCTTTGCCTCTTCTTTATGAAAGTTTGAATCATGCAGATGAACATTGGTCCCAGGCGTGTAAAGGATAACGCGTTCACCTCTAGAAGCGGACAGAATAATTGAAAAGCTGGATACTTCATTATCCACAACTGTAATGCAATCTGTATTCACTCCTTCCTTCTTTAGATTTTCAATTAACTTTTCTCCCCATTGATCAGATCCAATTACACCACAGAAGCACGCAGAACATCCAAGCCTCGAAAGTCCGACGGAAGAATTAGAAGCGCCGCCTCCGCAAGTCTCGATTACATCCTCAACTTTTATTTTATCACCGAGCGGAAGCGCAATCGATTTGCCTTCGCCACATTCATGAATAAGGTCAGTACTTGTTCTTACAAACAGGTCATAAGTTGCGCCTCCGATTGACATTGTTTTATTCATAATTCAGTGAGTTCACCTTATATAGTTTATACCTATTCATTCCTATATTGGGACTCCATCTGTTTCATAAAATCCAATGTCATCTTCATAGTCTTTCTACGATGCCAGTGCAGATAAAGAAAGAAACCGGAAATTGCAATTGCAATCCAGACAGGGAGGGGGAGTCCTGTTGATGGGGTTGACGGTGCACCTCCGTGATATTGGGTGGAACCTTGAGTAGATGCACTTGCTCTTGGTGTGGGAGTAGTTGTTGGCCTCTTGGCAAAGGTGCCCGGAGGTGCCTGTTGAGCAGGAGTAGGAGTGAAAGCAGAGGCAGATCCTTTGGGAGTTCCAGATATTTTGTCTGCTATTCCCCGCAAAACTTCGCCGGTAGTTGATACAGGTGTTACTCGAAGGTAATAAGTTACACCGTTGATTATATCGCGCAGGGCGAATTTTCTTAATTCTCCGCTTATAGTCCTCTGTTCTGAATATGAGCCTTCTGCTGCTCCGTATTCAAGAAGATATGCAGAAAGAGTTGTGCCCGCAGGCGGATCATTCCATTCCAACATAAGTGTATTTGATTGTTCACTCACCTTAAGTCCAAGCCCTTGCGTTGTGTATTCGATAATTTCACTCTTTTCTTCGCTCTCGCGGTTTCCTTGCAATGCGGTTACCGAAAAGTAGTAAGATTTGCTTGCTTCAAGTCCTGCAATTGTAGCCTTTGAAGTAGCCTTTTTGGTATCTAATGTATACAGGAAGTCGTTTGGTTTTTCGCCAACATATATACGGTACGCATCAACGCGGTCTCCTTCAACGGCATCCCATATTAGTTCAACGGTTCCTGGTGATTTTTCTTTTGCTATTACATTTTCTATTTGTGGCAGGCCAGCTTCTTTCACAATTATATTGGCTATCATTTCTATTTCATTACCTGCATCATCTTCAGCTCTGACGACGGGTTGATAAGTGCCAGCGTCAGGTGTTACAAACTCGATTGTAAAACTTCCACTCTCAGTTTCACTTTCCTGCAGTTCCAATTCTTCATCATCCAGTTTCAATAATACCTTCTTTGCATCTTTTGCTGTTTTGACAGTAATGGTCACGGTGTCTCCTGCCTCAGGTGCAACCGGATCGAAGATAATAGTTTGTATTTCCGGAGGCTCCGTATCTAGTACCAAATGAATATTACCAGAATCAAATCTTCCGCTTTCATCGCGGACTCGCAAAGTATGATCGGTCTGTTCATCGTTAAGTTTAATCTTTATGGAAAATTCGCCATCTTGATCTGTTTCTCCGCTTACATCCTTCTTTCCTCCGGTTGCCAAAAGGTTAATAAACGGAGGGCCTTCTCCTTTTAACTTAATCTCTGCGGAACTTATTGTTGAATTGTTTGAGTGTGAAGTGATTTTTAGAGTTGGAGCAAGAGAATCGTTTCCGCCAGAAACCATGATTGATGCTTGCGCGTTTACTTCTTTATCCGAGCTGTCTTCTATATGCAAAAAATGCTCGCCGGGTGTTCTAAATCTAAGTCCAAGTGTAAGAACTTTCTCGCCAAGATTTTGAGGTTGAAATTGTATTTTCCCTTCAAGAGGCAAAAGTGCTGTAGGATCAGTTGAGGATAGAAGTGCAGTTCCGGTGTAATCTTCTACGCGCTTACCATTTTGGTCGATTGCAGTGATCTTCATCGTAGCATCGTCATTAACTTTCATTTTTGGAGGAACATCTATTTTGAATTTACTTATTACATCGAATCCATTTGCCTGCCCGTATAACGCTCGACCCATTACTGAACCGATTACATTGTATCCGGCAGGTTTGGATGGAACCGGGGCGCCAAAGTTGGGCTGTGGGTTTGAATAAGCAGGAGCAGAAGGACCGTAAGTCTGATAATTGTATGCAGGTGGCTGGTAATAAGGCTGATTGTACTGAGGCGCGGGATAATATCCTCCAACTGCCTGTGATGATGCTCCTGCTGAAAGTTCAAGCGTATCATCAACCAGTTTCCCGCTTACAAGATCCATGGCTCTGAGAGTAATATTCCCAGGTTCACGAGTTGATACTTCAAAAACTTGCGCTCCGTTTGAGTCAGTTTCGCTTGAAAGTGAAGTTATTGAGTCTTCAGATCTGCTTGAAATAAGTTCTACAGGTCTTCCGGACAAAGGGTTTGCATATCTATCTCTCAATATCACAGTAATTTGGACAGTATCTTCTCCGTTAGGATCCATTGCTGGATAATCTGATTGAATCGAGCTCGCTGTAGGCTCCATGGATTCAGGAAGAACCTCGAAAAATCCAGAAGCCATCAGTTTATCTTCTTCATATGCTTCGACCTCATAGGTTCCAATAGCTTCTGCATCTTTGCCAGCAATCTCAACTGTGTTATCAGTACCAATCTTCTCGATAATCTCGGCTCCGAAAGGTGGAACAACCACGACTTCGCCGGATGTCATACCTTTAACTTCGATAACAGTTCCAAGTCCTGCAACTGTGTCCTGTGCATTTATTTGCACAGATGCTGCTGCAGGGAGCGGTAAGCCCAAACTTATTGTTAATGCGATAGTTCGTGCAAGATTCTTCATGGATTTTTATTTCAAGTAATCCTTATATGTTAGCAGAAAAAGGGGATTCTCTCAATTCAGAGCGTATAGCGAGAACATAAATTAAAAGTAATGTCTATATGTATAGATCAGATGATAAAACTTAAATCAGGTAGAATGCCTGGCAATGACTCGCTTTTTACTGCCACTTTTTGCCCTTGCCATACTTCTTACCGCTTGCGGAGGAGGAGGCGGGGGTTCTGATTGCGATAATGAGTACAGCGATTCCACTCTCAGCCTATGCTTGCCCGATAAATGGATTGTGATGGACAGAGAAACTAGAAGACAGAGAGGAATCCCCGATGAAACAATCGTTGCTATTCGTTTCGAAGAAGCAATATCAGGTCAATTCCCGGCAGTAACTGTTACTAGGGAAACTATGAAGAGAGAAGTATCGCCTCTTGATTACAGTGAAGCAGGTATCAGATCAGTTTCAACTTTGCCTGGGTATACACTCACAGATACAAAGGAAGTCAGGATTGATGGAGAGGACGTATCAATGCATGTCTTCACAGCACAGCCGATATCAGATGAGCCTGCCAGGAAGTTCTACCAAATCAGTACTGTTAAAGAAAATGATGGATATACAATCACTGCTGCGTCCCCTCTATTTATAGAGTCATCTATAGAGAAACAGATTGAGTCTATTGTTATGAGTATCTCTTTTGAGAAGGAGGCAGAGGAATCAGAAGAAGCAGAAGAAACAGAGGATAAGAAAAAGAAGAAGGATAAAGATAAGGAAAAGGGTTAGTGAATTATTGACTTAACTCACATTATGTATTATATATACATATATGAGCGCAGATGAGTTATATGTAGAAAAAGCCACTGGTCTCATCCATCCTTGCCATGGAGAAAGCATGGGATTTGCGTTTGGAAGTAGCGATTGGTTGCGATACGCTGAACTAGCTAGAGAAATTGCAGATAACAACCAAAGACTCCAGGCAGAATGCAGGGCACATCTGCTGTTTCTTTTTGGTCATTACAATGACAGAGAAAACAGGGTAGATTCTTACTGCAAGGGCAGACGGATGATGTGTGATATTTTGGGACCGTTTTTGTTGGAGCAGGATGATGTGTGGGGATTCACTGGGGCAGATACAAAAACAACCTGCCGTCAAATTGATGCTGCGAACGCAGAAGCCGCAGAGCGAAACTTCATCATTGATCCGGCCAACGTAGATATAGAAGTAGGAGGAGAAGCAGTGGGCAAATGTGTTCCTGAGTTTGCCATGCTTTGGAAGAAACATTGCAACTATCAAAGGACTTCGAATGTTCGAATAGATATTACCAACGCTCATAGCGACTTGCAGGATTCACAGCAAAAGCTTGTTGCAGAACTAGCTGATAAATGGCCAGAGCTAACTTTTTCTGCTGGCGTTCGAAACGTCGTAACTTAAGTTCAGTAAGTGATCTTGGAGGTGCCGGGTTTTCAGGTTACTACTCAATATCAATCGAATTCAGGGTCAATCCCAAGATCGTAACCACCATCTAAATCATCAAGCAGACCCCCAAAATTTGGTCCGAGCCAATCATCAGCAGCCTCAGATGCAGTTCTTCCAGTTTGTAACATTTGCGCAATATTGAGTCCTTCGTGACTTCGCAAATCTCCACCATGTTGGATGTACCAATCTGGAATTACTTCGACAAGGAACTCCCGTTGGTATTTCAGTAATGCCTGCAGTGTTGTTCCAACTTTAGCTTTCTCCCAAGAATCTGGATTATTAATTTTGTAAGCAAGTTTTCTACTTAATGCCTCATTCCAATCTGGAGACATCTCAATCTCTTGATGTGCAAAATCAATTGCAGATGAAAGGAGTTCTTCGCAACGTTCACAGTGCGGTTCAGCTTCTTCCCGGGTGATAACTGACTGAACTCTCTGAACTCCTGGAGTTGCAGGTTGATACAGTGCTATCCATCATTTAAATCGTCCTTGTGCTGTTATTTGATTGAGTCGAGATTCGATTATTGTACGTAATTTCGGAAATTCCCGTTGCTTTGCATCTTGGATATCTGCCGAATCAAAGACCTCATCCTGGCTATTGTACTTTGAGCATACTGCGGCAAGGTTACTCCAGTTTATTCCATTCATGCCTCGATATTAACACTTTTTTGCTGCCTGTAAATTTGGAGGTGCCGGGGTTACAGGTTACTACTTTATACAGATAGATTTAGCTACTCCTGCTCGGTTAAAACAGACTGAACAACTTCGAATTCGTCAGCGTGCATTCCTATGAGCCCGTCACCCATGCCATACTGCTTTTGAGCAGCATTACCTTTTTCAATAGCACATAAATTATCTAAATCATCTTCGCCGACTAGTCTCAATACACCCGCATCAAATAGAGGCTTTATCTGATCATATAATTCTGGATCATTAATGTGACATAGTAATGTCACCACTTGCTGCTTCTTATTTCTAATACAAGATGCAATTTGCATTTCGGGAAAATCTCGAAATCTGCTAAATAATGCTGAATTAGGCATTAGACTCGCACGCTTAAACAATTCATGTGCTTCTTCGTATAATTCACGACGTAATCCATCTACGAATTGTTCCAATTCACCGTAATGATCTCTCTCCATTTTTCCATGAAATGTAACTTGTGCGCACCCGGGATATGAATCAGAGCTATCTCTAATTTGTAGAATCGCCTTCTTTTCTCCACCATGATCAATGGTCACTAAAACGCCTGCACTTCGCTTTTTCCCCCATAGTTGATCATTGTACCACTTTGTTGTTTTTATGTAAACTTGGAGGTGCCGGAGTTACAGGTTGTTATCTTATTAGGTTGGATTTACATCAGACTAATACCATTTAAATTTAAACCAAGAATTTTTATTAAATGGTATTTCCTCGCTTTTTATCATGTAGCAATTTTTTTTGTTTGGATTCACAACAATATCTATTTGATCCCCCTTATTTATCGAAGGCTTAAATCTTAATGAGCCACTAGTGCCCCTCTTTGTTTCATGGCTAATGGGATCTTTATATTCGAATATAATGCGGTAATCTGTTACACGTCTTATGGGGATTAGTGGCCATCCTCCTGTTTCTTTTATTTTAATAACAACTCCTTTTACTGTTACTCCACTATTTTTTAAATTTTCTTGTGCCTCCTTCCTTTTTCTAGAATAATCAAAAAATACGACAGACAGCATCAACATAGTGGTTCCAAGCAACACACCAAGTATTCCTGTGTTGTAATTACTATTTCTTACCTCATCAATTCCTACCAATAGGAACATTATCCCCATTATCAGCAATACAAATATTAAGCCAGAATAAGATGTCTCTCGGTTTTTCATAAGACTAATGTACATCGCGCTTGGCTATTGTCAATGGAGGTGCCGGCGGGAATTGCACCCGCGTATAGCGGTTTTGCAGACCGCTGCCTTACTACTTGGCTACGGCACCACGTAATAATCGCAGGCAAGTATGCCTGAAAAAATTAGAAGAATGAAGATCTATGTGGTTGTAGAATTCTTTGGCGATTCCCCTCTCCCCTAGGGAGAGGGGCTCACCGTACAGCCTCCAGATCTGGTTTGGGATGAATCCTCTATTTCCTATGATATACATGTCAGATTTACATATTTGATTAAAATGGTAATTTATAGTATAATATACATAACACATACCCAACTTTCGCCATGGCAAATAATGCAAGCATAGGCATTTGCGGAGTCGTCGTAGGAGTAATCCTAGGCGCAGGAACCATCCTTTATACGCAAGATTACTCAATGACAGCTCATTTAGCGGGTTCAATATTGAATAATTCAATAGCTTTCCGAGGACTTGATATGTCCGGCATAGACACCAGAGCCTACAACAGGCGTAATATTGCAGCTCGAGAAGATACCACTTACAGCGAGTCTCAAGTTGTTAATGATCCCAGATATCCGCGTACACCAAATAGAGTTGCAGCATCAGAAGTCAAGACTCAAGCAGTAGGGAAGAAATGTGCGGAAAGACTCAGAGTAATTTCGCAAATAAGAGAAGTCCTTAAAAGATCAATCCCAGCGAACCACTCGGATATGGATATAAGACGAAGGGTTATTGCAGTTCTTGATGATGCGGCGGTTTCTTGCCAGGCATACAGACAAAAAATATACGATCAGCGTGGTCCATCATCTGTTCAGCTAAATCAGGTGAAGGTAAAAAGAAGCATGTCAAAAACCGGAGTTGCTCCCAAGCGCAGACAGCCAGATCAAGTTCAATACAACGTTCAGAATACAAATACGGGAGTTAACAATGATTGCAATAAATACGGTATAACTACCCAGCGCTACACCAGATGCATAGTAGCTCAGCGCGAGGGGCAGAGGTATATTGGAAGGCAGACTAGGAGATATGAGATGCTTAGATGACAATCGACAATCAACAATCGACACGTCCGCCTGCGGCGGACTGTCAACAATCAACAGTCAACAAAAGTTGATTGTTGAGAATATAATGTGTTGAAAGCGAGGCCGAAGGCCGAGCGTGTTGATTGTCCTAAGAAAACGTCAGCAACTCCGGTGCAAACAACATCAACATTCCTAGTCCATACATAAGCACTCCTCCGAATATTAGAGTGAACCTGGCGTATTTTTTAGTCAGTCCCGTTGCGTGCAATGTGTAAACGGCGATTGTGAAGATTACAAGATCATCAATCATGTACATAATGATGAAGAGGAGCATGTAGCCGTAACGGGCTAAGTTTCCAACGTCATTAAACGCAAGTATTTGAGTAAAGACTGCGGGCAGTCCTGCAGTGCATACAAGCTCGATCAAATTTACAGAGAAGGCGAGTATCGCGACTCCAATAATCATCGCGGGCCAGTAGGTTCTATTAATCACGTCCTTCATTTTATTTATCGTCTTTTGCTTTTGGCTTAGATTTCCAACTTTGCATTCATTGGGATCTTTTCCTATTGCTTCATACAAATAGAAACCTCCGCCTCCAATTGCAACTAACCCTATGATTTTCTGAACCCACACATTAAATCCAACTAACAGGAATGCATTAAGCCATGCTGCGATGAAGAAGTAATAAACTGCTCCACTTACAAACAGGAATATTCCTCCAATAGTCCATATCTTCTTCATATCATTGGTTGCAAGCAGCAGCGTCAAAAGCGTAATCAAGACCCACATTGCGCACGGATTAAATCCATCCAAGAATCCCAGAAGTAGCGATAGAGCTGGCAGAGAAAGGGTAGTCAGATCCACTTTTCCAAACACGCGCAGATCAAACACATATTTATCCAGATTCAATTCACACTCTTCCGTGCAGATTCCTTCCGCTGTCTGAATTTCTATGTGAATCGGACTTTTTAGAAAGTCTCTGAACGGTTGGCATTCCTTATTCGAATCTCTGCATTGATGCAACATAAGAGAGATCATTTGCCCAGTGGATTGGTTGTCTTTGTATCCCTGAACTACATTCCCGTTCACGTAGATGATGGGGACTGCCTGTTGGAGCAGAGGAGCTCTATCTTTTAATTTGGCATAAAGCCTCTGGCTCTCCACTTCAGAAATCTCCAGATATTCCACTTCCCAATTTTGAAGAGTCGCATACTCCTTGAATTCAGCACAGTGAGGACAGTCTGCACTCGCAAATACAACAATGTCGGACCCCTTAACAGACTCGAAAGCTGAATCTCTT
The DNA here is from genome assembly GCA_030750465.1 of Candidatus Peribacteraceae bacterium. Classification (GTDB taxonomy): domain Bacteria; phylum Patescibacteriota; class Gracilibacteria; order Peribacterales; family Peribacteraceae; genus UBA2144. The sequence continues at coordinate 61,039 of JASMHZ010000001.1, read as the reverse complement.
CTATTAAGAATTCGATTCGGGAACAAGGCCCCGATGATTAGTATCGGGACGAAGGCAAGACTCAAAAATACAACTAAACGCTTATTCATAGCCAAAATATTCTATAGGGTTTTATATTGATTGCAATGAAAGGTTTGCTTTTCTACAAGCCAAAGTCGCCCCGTTGCAACGGTACGGAACAATGGTCTTGCATTATAAAAAAGAAAGAGTAGATTTTTCGCAGATGGATACTCTTGCTCGCCATTCTGATGGGAGTCAGGTTACTAAAGGAGACATCATATTGATGCAAGGAAGGGTCATAAGTCTTTGGAAACCAAATTTAGAAGCAGACAAATGGAAATTAAGTGAGTCAGAACTCGTATCAGTGTGGGGAGCCATCTTTGCTAAATTTGTCAGAGATATGTGCAATGGACATCCGGTTGATTTCGAAGCTCTGGAAAGAGAACTCATGAAAATGCAAGATGAGGTTTTGCATTATCTGGATCTTGATAAACATTTATTGGGTGAACAGATTGGTGACGATCCAGGATGGGTTGCAGTTGGGCAATTGTTTCAAGCTCGTGTTGCTCATCTTATCTCTGATCCAACTACACATGTTCCGAATGCTGCAGATGTTGCTGTCGAGTTTCCGGTTGTATATAAACCCGAATTATTTGTAAAAAGGCAATATGGGAGACCGCCGGAATATGAAAGTAATCCAAAGTTAATAAAAGCTGTTGCTGGAATGACTCCAAGTGTCTGTTTTGAGTCCGAAGTCCCTTTTCAAGGAGTATCAGCGGTGTAGGCCCAATTGTAATTCTCCCAATTATACCTTGATTTCTTGGTGATTTTTAGTAAAATGACCGAAACCCAATTTTTATGGCAACTCCGCATCCCATATTGCCGGCATCTACAGATCCGAAGGACTTCGTGATCGCGACTCTTGGCAGCCACAGCGCACTCCAAATCCTTAAAGGAGCCAAAGACGAAGGAATGAAAACGCTTGCGATTTGCGAGAAAGGGCGCGAGAAGCTTTATACAGAAAATTACCCTGTTGCAGATGAAATACTCACATTAAATAAATTCGCGGACTGGGACGAAAAGCTGGAGGAGGAGCTCATTAAAAGAAATGCAATTGTAATTCCTCACGGATCATTTATCTCCTACATGGGCCATGACAGAGTACAAAAACTCCAGGCAATGTACTATGGCACAAAGGATATTCTGGAATGGGAATCGGACAGAAACAAAGAGAGGGTATGGATGGAGAAATCGGGCCTTAAACTTCCAAGACTTTATCCAAAACCTGAAGATATAGACAAGCCTGTAATTATTAAATTCCATGGAGCAGGTGGGGGATTTGGATATTTCGTTGCAAAGACTCCCGAGCAATTCTATGAAGTTAAAAACCGCAAATATCCGGATCAGAATGACTTCGCAATACAGGAATACATTGTTGGGGTTCCACTTTATATCCATTACTTCTATTCGCCCGTTACAGAAGAGCTTGAAATCATGAGTTTTGATAAGAGATACGAGTCCAATGCAGATTCAATTGGGCGAATAAAGGCGGAAGATCAATTAGTAGCCAAAATTCACACCAGCTACACGATTGTAGGCAACATCCCTGTTGTGGTCAGAGAGTCATTGCTTCCCGAAATGTTCGATATGGGTGAGAGGGTGATAAAAACGAGTCAGGAACTTTGTGGAGGGAAAGGTTTATTCGGCCCGTTCTGTTTAGAGACAATTGTTACAAGAAAGCTTGAAATTTTCGTATTCGAGATAAGCGCAAGGATTGTTGCGGGTACAAATCCGTTCGTTGAAGGTTCTCCTTACACAGCTCTCAGATACTCCGAGCCTATGAGTACGGGGCGGAGGCTTTCTAGAGATATTAAGCAGGCAATTGAGCAGGGGAGATTGGAGGATGTATTAGGATGACAATTGACAATTAACAATTAACAATTAACAATTAGCGACAAGCCAAATGAATACCGATGAATTACTCAAAGGCTACGACTTAAAGAACCTAACAATAGGTGTTCTTGGCGGACATTCAGCACTTGACGTCTGCCACGGAGCCAAGAAACACGGATTTAAAACTGTTTGTGTTGCGAGGAAGGGGAGGGAGAAGACTTATGAGAAGTATTATAAGAGTCGCAGGTCACAGGTTACAGGTCACAGGTCGGATGATATTGGTTGTATTGATGAATTAATTGTTGTTGATCAGTTCCAAGACATTTTGAATGAGGATGTGCAGAGAAACTTAAGAGACTTAAATACCATATTCATTCACAACAGATACTTCTGGGTTTACTTTGATGACTTTGCTCAGGTCGAGAATAATTTCATGGTTCCGATATTCGGATCACGATACTTACTCAGAGTTGAAGAGCGCGATCAGCACTTTACCCAGTATGATTTGCTTAATCTTGCAGGTATTAGAATTCCCAAGATCTTCAAGTCGCCTGATGAGATCGATTGTCCGGTTCTTGTTAAGGCAAATGAAGCAGAACGAACTTATGAACGTGCATTTTTTATCGCAAACGATAAGAAATCATGGGGAAAGGAAGGAGCTAAACTCGAGAAAGAAGGCAAAGTTGCATCAAATTGGCGCGATGCAACTATCGAAGAGTTTATAGTGGGCGCTCATGTGAACTTCAACTTTTTCTATTCACCACTATCAGGTGAACTGGAATTGATGGGAACGGATATGAGGAGACAGACAAACTTAGATGGATTCTTCAGAATGTTGGCGCCTCAACAAAAACATGCTCTTGAATTCGGCATCAGTCCAAAGATGATAGAGACGGGACACATCGCAGTTACGGTCAAAGAATCGATACTGGAAAAGGCATTTGATCTGGGAGAAAAGTTCGTATCAGCCGTCAAAAATCTGACTCCAGAGGTAGATCCTTCTACCAAAGGAATGATAGGACCGTTCGCACTTCAGGGTGCTGTAACAGCCGAAGAAGGAAGCGAGGATATTGTAATATTTGATGTTTCCATGAGAATCCCTGGTTCACCCGGTACAGTCGCAACTCCTTATACGCGTTACTTGTACGGTGATTCAATAAGTGTTGGAGAAAGAGTGGCGATGGAGATTGCGTCAGCTGTGAAGTCAGGCAAGGTTGAAGAGATTGTTACTTAATGTTCATGGTGGCGCGGATACGAAATTATCAGAACCGCGGTTGCGAAAAAAGTGCGGCGCGGCGGCTGCGGGCGGGCGCAGTAAAAACCAGCCGCCGCGGCGGATTCGTGACGATGTGCAGCTGTGCTTTTGCTTGAAATTTTTGGTGAAACCATTTTCATTGAGGCACAAAATATCGAAGATAAAGTCTTGTGTTAATTTAACTTAACAAATACAATTCCCTCTTCCATGAAAAATTTGCACTTAATCGGAGTCTTGCATAACGATCCTAATGGATACGAAAGAACGATGAATGCTCTCCAAGCACTTCACCCACAAAAACTTGCTGTTGAATGGGCTGGAACCGATTACGACCAATTTCTCTCAAGTCAAAGTATCAGGGGCAGGTATTACCGGAAGAAAGCAGACTCTCTGTAGACCCAGAATTCGATAAAAATGCCAAGGATTTGCCTATAGGAGAAGAGGTGAAAGTGGGGTCTTAGAGCCTTGATATTTGGTTGCAAATATGGTATTTAAGCCTCTTCTTTTAGCTTGTTGCTAGAGGGAGCTTGGTCTTTGACAATTCAAGTACAAATGGGCGTCTGCGAGACGCTCAATCCTCAACTATGAGAGAGCGACAGAAATGAATGACAGTGGACTGCAGAAGAATGGAAACGGGACGATTCGGTTTCTCTTTGAGAACTCGATCTTTCTCATCGCGGGTGCAGTCGTGGCTCTGGTATGGGCGAATATTGATCATCATACCTATCACGATTTTGTGCATATTCCCCTCATCGGAGAACACGCTTCGGATACAGAAGAAGGGCACGCAACGGAGACGGTAGAGAGTAGTGGCCACCACGGAATCGATTTACATTTTCTGGTGAACGACTTGTTAATGGCTTTCTTCTTTGCGATTGCGATGAAGGAAGTCTTCGAATCGTTGTTGCCGGGTGGCGCATTACACGGACGGAAGAAGTGGCCACTTCCTGCGCTGGCAACAGTTGGAGGGATGGCAGGTCCTGCTGGAATGTACCTACTCCTCGTAGGATCACTTGGTATGTGGGACGACTTCTCGCGTGGATGGGCGGTTCCCTGTGCGACGGACATTGCGTTCTCGTACATGGTTGCCAAGATCATCTTCAAGAATCCTAAACACGTGGCAATAGCATTCCTACTTACTCTGGCAATTTTAGATGATGCTGGAGGCCTCGGAATTCTCGCGGTGGGATATCCGCAGAAACCCCTCGAGCCAATTTGGTTCTTACTGACAGCGACCTCGATGATCACGGCTCTGGTGTTCCATAAAGTCCTGAAGCTTCACAGCTTCTGGTGGTACATCTGCATTCCAGGCGCCATGTGTTGGTACAGCTTCAACGAGGCTGGCATTCACGCGGCGTTGGGTCTGTGCCCGATCATCCCGTTCCTTCCTCATACCAAGACGGACATCGGCATCTTTGCGATGGAGGAGCGCAATCGTCATGACACTCTTAGCGAGTTCGAGCACTGGTGGAAACGTCCAGTGGAACTTTTCCTCGGTTTGTTTGGACTGATGAATGCGGGAGTTGTGATGTCGAGCGTTGGAACTGGAACATGGGTTGTCCTTGCGAGTTTGCTGATCGGGAAACCGCTCGGTATCGTTGGAATGACACTGCTGGGTGAAAAGTGCTTCGGGCTCAAGCTGCCTGATGGCATGACGCATCGACATCTAATCATCGTTGGTGTGATAGCGGGCCTTGGATTCACAGTTGCCCTCTTCGTAGCAGCTGCGGCGTTCATTGAACCTGGTTCCATTCAAGATCAGGTGAAGATGGGTGCTCTGCTGAGCTTCGGAGCGGCTCCACTCGCTTTACTCGTGGCTAAGTTGTTGCGAATGAAACCGTAGCATCAAGGATGTACTTGTAGTCGAAGACTCACCGTTGCCCCAAGGAAGGGGCAGCGGTTTTTTGTCGTATACGCTACACTCCAACCATCAATCTAAAACACTTCCAACAGCTCGGCTTAGCACTTCTGGTAGCTTCTATTTTCGCAGCCACTTTCAGGGCTTATTTTCCTTCTTGGAGCAGCAATTACTCTTCCTCCTCTTTATCGCTTTGTAGAGCAGAAAACAAAGTTGCAGCTTTCTGGTGGAGTAAGAACGATTCTCATATTCGTGATGCTGACGGGTGTTGGCATGACGATTGATACATCAGAGATTGATACAAATATTTCGGGATCTTCTTCACCAACGACAAAATGCATATAATATTACTTCATTAACATCAATAAGGCATCCACGCAACCAACATATTTTGCAATATGAGCATATAACCAAGCGGGTCGCACCGCACGGGTGCCCCTCTTGGTCTAGGTTTCGGGTCGCTTTAGACGCGCCCGTAGTGGTGGAGCTGAAGGGATTCGAACCCTTGACCCCCGCGTTGCAAACGCGGTGCTCTAGCCAACTGAGCTACAGCCCCAATGTCTGTATGATAAGGAAATTAACAACAAGCGCAAGATACTGACCTGCCCCTCGTAGTCCGCCTGAGGCGGACGAAGTGGGGAGCTACAGCCCCCCTGTGTATCTATTATGACAAAAGATTATGACGTTGGCTAGAGCACAGTCTTTTTAATTGCTCACCCCTGTTTCGGTCCATCATCTTCTTGACATATTAGTCCAAAATAATAGAGTCTCTCACCAACCGCATACTTTACCGCATACCTTATGGACATCTGTCTATCGTGTGGCGAATACGAAGTAATCCATGATTACAGTGGCGTAGATATGCATAAAGATGCTGGTGGGAGAATCCTGACCTTGGAGCGAGGGGAGAGAATTGAAGTAATTGAAAATACAGCAGTAGGTTTCAAATTTCGTTACAGTGGTGTGGTTAGTATTTTTACAAAACCAGCTGATTTGATGCAATATCTGGAAAGGAGTAGTTAATCGGGTTCAACTTTCAACTGATAAGCTCCACCAAAAACTTACCCCCGAATCATAAACAACTTAAACGGAGCCAAAAGAGGAATGAAGAAGACTTCTTCTAGATGAAAAATCATAAGAAGGCTCCACAAAGTGAGAAGTATTGCTACGATAATTATAATGTTATGAACACCTCCGACCTTTAGCATCCATTGTGCGTTTCCAACCATATCGCCGACAATGCGTCTGTAGCGTATAAAAACAATAGCTACTGCGAGGCCCAAAAAACCAATAAGAGTTTGTCCCATTGCTTTATATTGTAGGTTGTTGTCTTGGTTAGAGCAATATTAACCCTCATCCCTGGCCCTTCTCCCAGGGGAGAAGGGAACTACTTCTGTGTATGAACTAAGTTATTGTCATCAATGAAGTAGCTCCCCTCTCCTAAAAGGAGAGGGGTAGGGGGTGAGGTTTAATATTGCTCCGATTTATGTAATGAATCTAAATTATCAGGCGACAGCATCAAGCTCCTTTATAAGGTCTTCTTTGGACTTAGCTCCAACAAATGTTGAGACTGCTTCTCCGTTTTTGAACATGATGAATGTGGGGATACTCATTACCGAGAACTTACCTGCCACTTCTGCACTTTCATCAACATTAACTTTAACAATCTTAACTTTGCCTTCGTACTCCGTTGTCAGCTCATCGACAATAGGAAGCATGGATTTGCATGGTCCGCACCACGGTGCCCAGAAATCTACAAGGACTGGAATATCGGATTTAAGCACTTCGGCTTCAAAATCTGCATCTGTAGCTTCTTTTGCCATAATAAATAGTTGGAAATGATAGGCTTCGATTATATGGATTTCGCCTATAAAGTTCTAGCGAAATTGACAATTGACAATTGACAATTGATAACTGGATCACAGTTTTATGAAATTAATTGTCAATTGTTCATTGTTCATTGTCAATTCATCAGAATCTCCTTAGTTATTTTTTTACCGACTTCCACTGCCGGTTGTCCGTAAGGATCAATTCGATAAAGTTTGCCAAGAAGCACTACTTCAGTCAGAAGCAAGAAAAACAGTTGCCCCAGGAATCTCTCGTGCAATGCAGGGAGAGTAATAGTCACATTGGGCCTGTTTGCTTTGGTTAAAGCCTGGCTTGTACCCAAGTGACAAGCATCCAAAAGCTCTCCAAGCTCTTTTCCTTCAACGTAAGCAAAGTTTTCTCCCATATCATCGGGCAATTTTATACTTACCTTTTTGTCTTCACGAATAAATAGATGCCAGCATTTGCGGGGCCCTGCCATCCATTGTTGAAGGAGTGAGTGCTGGTCTTGAGTCCCAATTGCTGCCAAAGGAATCGGATTTGCAGTTTCGGTTTTGCCCAGGCTTTCTGCAATCAATTGCTGATTCCACCTTGCGATAGATTCAAGCCTTTGTGAATACGGCATTATTACACGGATGGGATAACCTCTCTTCGTATCAAGAAGAAATTGTACAGAAGCAAGTAGTGCTGCCGGATTAGCATCCAGATCTGTATTCTGGCAAGCAGTATCCATCTCTTTTGCTCCTCTAACGAAATCATCGACATTGCCTTCCAAAAGAGCAATTGGAAGCAGTCCGATTGGCGTAAAGATTGAATAACGACCTCCAACATCAGAAGGGATCGTAAGCATTCTTATTCCGTGCTCCTGACAAAACTTTCTAAGTATTCCAGAAGTTGGGTCAGTAAGTCCTATAACTCGTTCGTTAGCTTTATCCTTCATTACAGCTTTAAGTTTCTCCCAGCACAAGAAAAATAGGCTCATAGGTTCCAGAGTTCCTCCGGATTTGCTGGCAATAACTACCATTGTCTTCTTCCAATCAACAAGCTTCATGGTCATATCGACAATCGCCGGATCCAACATATCTAGTAAATGAAACTCGATTGTATCCGGACCTTCAAATACTTCTCTTATCACCTTCGGCCCAAGTCCGGAACCTCCTATTCCTATCCAGACAACACTCTTGATTTTTTGTGATTTTGCTTGGGCCGCTACGTCTTTAACAGCGTCGATTGTAATCTTATTGTACGGATCCATGGACCAGGCATGCTCTGCGTTCTTGCGCTCGCTTAGAAAATTCTCCATATATCGCTTCATAGTTGTGCGCATTGAGTCCAAATCCTGCTCGGGAATTCCGTGAGACGGAGTAATAGTTTTGCCAAGCGCGTTAGTGATGTCTAGAGTTAACATATTTATAGTGAACGTAGTGCAGCTGCAACTCGCTCCTCGGAAGTTTTGCATTCACTCGGGATTTCTTTAAGAACTTTGAGAGCGGTTGCGGCGGGGTAACCAAGGGTAGTCAGGGCCTCAATTGCATCTTGATCATACTCAGCTGTCCTATCGGATTTTTCTGTCATCTCTTTAGCGAAAATCTCAGGATGTTTTTCGGTCAGCGACTTAAGATCAACGAGAAGTTTCTCCGCAGTCTTCTTCCCAATACCCTTTATTGAGTTTAGAAGTTTCATATCCTGTTGTTCGACTGCAGTTAAAAGCATATTGCGTGGTACCGAACAGATTTCAAGCGCTGTCTTTGGTCCGATGCCCGGCAGATTGATAGCTTCTTCAAAAAGTAATTTACTTGCGCTGTCTTTAAATCCGAACAAATCGAAACGGTCTTCTCTTATATAGCTTGATATCAGAATCTCGGCTTCTTCTCCTCCTTTTACATCATCCCAGACATCAATAGGCACATGCACCATGTATCCAATCCCTTGGACGTCAATGGTGATCTCGTTTGGTTGGCCTTTTAGGACTTTGCCCCTAAGCAGAGAAATCATGAGACGCTATTGTAGCAGAAATTTTGATAAGGAAGCAGAGGAATCAGAGGAAACAGAGGAAACAGAGGATTTCCTTTAAATGGCGTTTTGCGCTATAATAATAGGAAACTAATATGAATAATCGAGTCAAAATATCAGCGCTTTTGGTGGCTATAATTATACCGCTGACTATCACGACGCATGCGTTGGTGCGTTCAGATATTCTTGCACTAATTAGTCCTACGGAAAGACAAAAGGCGGTGGATAATCTGGATCAGGCTCTTAATAATGCAACTTCCAAGTACAGGTCAGGACGCTTAGTGAGAGCGAGTGATGAGGAGATGACAGAAGCTAAAAGCAAACTGGAAGCTTTGAATGCGCGTAAAAACGATTTGGAGGAGACAGTTAATCTTAATAACCAAGTACTTAATGAACTTGAGGAACGTTATGGAATTACCATGCTTTTACATGGAGCCGGAGGGGGCAGGGGATCAGTTCCTTCTGCTTCGGTTGAGCTACCAGTAATTAAAAAATCTGATTCTGTATTCGGATCATCAGCGTTTGTAAGTGCATTAGATTTAATAACCGGAAAAACTGTCAAAAGCTCAGCTCTGCGTTCGTCATACATCGCTCTACACGACCTTCTTGCCAGCGCCAGAGTCAGTGCGCTTGAATTACCAGATCAGGAGAAAGAATTAAGAAGTGCAAATAAGGAAATATCCAAACTTGAACTTGTTGCAAGCGGACGCATAAGTGCAGATCAGGTTGATGATGAGAGGCGAGCAGAGATAAAACGAGTATTTGAAGAAGTTCATAACCAAGTTATGCGAATGCAGGGTGAACTTGCTCGGATTGATGCAAAAATGAGAGCTAAGGCCGAACGAAAGTTAATTGAAAAAGGATTGATTGCTCCAAAACCTTCGGATGGCACGAGCGGGGTCGTTCCATTTACACCTTCTTTTGTGCGTCCTGCTTACGGTCCGGTTACTGCGACCTTTATGCAGCCGAGTTATTTCCAAGTATTTGGAATTCCGCACAGGGGAATGGACATCGCGATAGCGCAGGGGAGTCCGATAGTTGCAAGCGCAGATGGAGTTGTGTTCCTTGCACGTGATGGAGGTCAGAGAGGTTATTCATATGTATTGATCGGACACCGCGGAGGGTATGCGACGCTTTACGGGCACTTAAGCTCAATCAGCGTCAGCACGGGGCAAGACATAAGAGCGGGTCAGGTGATAGGCTTAAGCGGCGGCAGACCCGGATCTTATGGTGCAGGCCCAACTACAACCGGCCCGCATCTTCACTTTGAAGTGATAAAGGGTGGAGTGCATGTTAATCCTAAGTCTGTACTTAATTAATATTATGCAAGATATTGAAGTAGATATAGCGCCAGATGGAATTGAAAACGATCCAGATTGGGTCAATGCTCAGTTGCTTGTTCAAGAGGTAAACAGCATGTTTGATCAGCATCTTGGTATGCATGTAGGACAGCAAGAATTACCAATGGTAGTTTTTGCTGATGTTCCGGGGCACAAAGCATTTTATGCATCAGATAGAGCTGTAAATGAGGGGCAAGGTAACATTATTGTAGTCTCGGGTTTAAATGATTTAGCTGATGGTGTTGTGACGGGAGAAGAGATGGCCCATTTTTACAGAGAGAGAGAGACCGTCCCGATCGAAGGGATAAAAGAGTGGATGAATTTTTTGGATTTTTGGGTCGAAGATTGTTATACAAAGTTTTGGATGAGGAAGGTGATGAAGGAAAAGATGTTTTATTTCCGACTGGTTATCCTCAGACAGAGGGGAATATTGCAGATAGAGAATTGTTGTTAGAAAAACTTCAAAAGATTCACAGGCAATTGGGCGGGCTGCGCGGGCTTCAAAAAATATTTGCAGGGGACACTATGAAAGATGAAGACAAGGAGATTGCTGCTAAGTTTGTAGCAATCTACAAAGAGAAAATCCTTGCAATTGCAAAGAAAAATGCAGAAGAGGCAGGTGGCTCCAAAGAACCAGGTCTCATCAGGAATGCTACAAGGCAAGTTGTGCAGGATGTAATAGATGAAAAAAAGCATAAATGGAAAAAGTTGTCGTCGCATCATCGAGGATATACATATGCGGAAAAGATTGATGTGGATCGAATTAAAAATTGGCCAAAACTTTTTGCAATGTCAGACAAAGAAGTGAAGCAGAGGTTTTTGCAGAGAAAAGGGGAACCGGATTACTCAGGATTGGAAGAAGAGCCGGAGCCTCAGGATTTTAAATTACCAAGAGCTGCATAATTATGACATCTGAATCACGCAGAGACGGCCCTGATCAAGAAAGCCCCAGAGCTATATGTATAGATATCGAGTCAAACAACGAAACGAATCAATTATTGCGAGACTTAAAACAAAAATATGAAAAAGAACTTGTCCATTTCGGGTTGGAAGAGCATTTTGATGGTTCTGACCAGTACGCAGGAGAGCGTCACATGTGGTTAGACAGAGTTTGTAAGCTATGTGTTCTAACTCCATTACTTGAGAAAGGCGGAGTTAATAATCAAGAAGCAAAAGAGGTGGCTCGTAGAGCACTCAAGGCCAAGTTGCCCGATGGAGCGGGAGAATTGGAGGAGAAATTTGATGAGATATTCAGAAATGCTTACGGAGTGATATTAAAAGTCGTTTCCCATGGTGTTGAAGGTTATCTAAGGCTCGCAAATGCTAAGGATCCGAATGGAGGTGGAGAAGCCGATGCTGTTCCTGACAAGACTCCACCGCCGCAACCGGTAGAGGAGGATTTGGAAGCTTATCTGGAAAGAAAAAGCGAGCAGGACCCAAGACCCCAACAAGAATGGACGATAAAAAGAACACTAAGAGATCGGTTAGCGGAAGAGTTTAGGAGGAAGCAAGAGAAAGGTGGGAAATAATTTATTTATCTAAATATTTTCCGTAATTAAAAGTCGCCTGTATCATTCGGGTGATGTTTTTTGCTTCGCGCCCATCGGTAAGACAGTTTGCACTCGCACAAATGATGGTTGCGGTGATTTTGGCGAACATGACGCCGGTATTTTCGAAGGTTCTTTATGCCAGAGGCTGGACTCCCTTGGGTCTTTACTTCATGACGCTTGTAATAATGAGCATTATCCTAATCGCGCATGAGATGATGGCGCTGGAGAGAGGTGCAAGATGGGGAATGACGCGAAAGGATCTTTTCGGAACATTACTTTCTACTCTTACCGGAGGAGTGGGAAGTCCGATCCTGTTCTTTACAGGACTTCAATACGTTTCGGCTTCTGAAACAGTGCTGTTTACAAGTTTGCTTCCGTTCTGGGTGGTACTTTTTGGAGTAATTTTCTTTCGCGAGCGGTTTACGATGCAAATGGGAGTGGGAAGCGTACTCCTTATATCAGCAATACTGATTTTAATCTGGCCGAATGTTACCTCGGTCGAATTTAATCCCGGTATTCCATTCCTTCTTTGTTCACCGATTCTGAGTGCACTTACTACGGTTATTCATAAGAAGTACATAAAGCACCGCCACTTAGACTCTATTATTATGACAAGGACAATTCTTAGTATGTTAATAATTGGTGTTTGGATTCACCTATTCGATTTTGAAAGCCTGGAGATGCTAAAGACTCCGCAAAACATTTGGTTACTCCTATTGGTACCGGTTCTTGGTTTCATCTTCCCATTCTTCCTATATTTCGGCTCCCTCAAACATACAAAAGTTACGGAAGCGGGAGTTGTTGCGGCGGCAGGCAGAACTTTTGCAGTTATTGCGGCAAGTACTTTGCTTGGCGAGGAGCTGACCTCAATTCATATACTTAGTATCACATGCGTGGTCTTCGGAGTCCTCTTTATTAACGTGCCTCTTACAAAGTGGAGAATTGTACCTTCCAGGCTTATGGAGGTAGGACCGCTTAGGAAGTAGATCTTTATATTGCTCCAACGACAACCACGAACTCTCCTTTCTTTGTAATTCTTTCTGCAACTTCTGGAAGTTCGCTGACAGTTGTATCGATAACCTCTTCATGAATCTTTGTAAGTTCTCTGGCAACAGAGACTCTTCGATCAGGTTGATCATTCAATACCTTAGCTAGTTCATCCAAAGACTTTTCGATACGGTGAACTGACTCGTAATAAACGATGGTTCGATCATCATCTGCTATCGATTCGAAGAATTTCTTCCTGCCTTTCTTTAGAGGAGGGAAGCCGAGGTAAACGAAACGGTTGGCGGGTAGTCCACTTACACTCAGTGCTGCGAGAAAAGCTGAAGGTCCGGGTATTACTTCAATTGAAATACCTTTCTCACGTGCTTGGCTGATGAGTTTAAATCCGGGATCCGAAATTGCAGGAGTTCCAGCGTCGCTGACAACTGCCATGTGTTCCCCCTTCTTCAATCTTTTGATCACCTCATAAATCTTATTATCGCTCGTATAACTGTGCATAGAAATCAGCTCCTTTTTGGGAATCTGAAGTTGCTTTATCAGGTTTCCGGTAACGCGGGTATCCTCACAAATGATTGCATTTGCCTTGGTCAGAGTTGCAATTGCTCGAAGGGTTATATCGGTCAGATTTCCTATGGGGGTGGAGACGATGGAGAGCATAGTTTAGTCAATAACAGCGTACACTTACTTGAAGGGTTAGGGCTAGGGCTAGGGATTCGGGTTCGGGTTCGGGTGCGAATTTGTTTTAATATCTCTTCCAAAAATTAGAAATTCCGCTAAACTTTTCAAGAAACATGCCTAAAGGGAAAAAGAAACCGCCGGCAGATTCTGAGGAGCCCGAAAATAAGCCCGGTGAGGCTTCTGAAGAGGAATTAAATGATTCAGATTCGGAACAAGAATCCCTTCGACAGAGCTCAGGACAGGCAGAAAATTCAGGTGTTCGCGGGCCTCTTCATGGCAAAGAAACGCTTGCGGTCACTCCGCCCACGCGCGTCGACGCGGCGCGTGTGAACGTTGAACGGTTTGGCCAGGTACTCCCTCGTGAAACGTTTCGCTTCTTCGCCCAGCGTGATGACCCTTTCCGGGGTCGTCTTCCAGT
>JASMHZ010000001.1:0-47192 GCA_030750465.1 Candidatus Peribacteraceae bacterium | reverse complement strand
CATCGTTGCACGCGCCTTGCCTGATACAAGAGACGGACTCAAACCTGTTCAAAGGCGAATCCTTGTAACCCTTGGCGATCTTGGACTTCGTCCAGGAGGGCGGTTTAGAAAGTGTGCGAAAATCTGTGGTGACGTTAGTGGTAACTATCATCCTCATGGAGAAGCCATTGTATATCCAACTCTCGCAAGACTTGCTCAAGATTTCTCTCTTCGTCATCCGCTTGTATTGGGACAAGGAAACTTCGGATCAATTGATGGTGATGCCCCGGCTGCAATGCGATATACGGAAGCCAAAATGACTAAGTTAACCGAGGAGATGCTTAGGGATTTGGATAAGGATACTGTTGATTACATTCCAAACTATGATAATACTCGAAACGAACCTTCAGTTTTGCCTGCCAAGGTCCCGAATCTACTGGTTAATGGATCAGTTGGAATCGCGGTTGGAATGGCGACAAATATTCCTCCACATAATTTGGGAGAAGTTATAGATGCAACAGTTCATTTGATTGATAATCCGGATTCAACTGTAGAAGATCTACTTAAATTCATTCAAGGGCCGGACTTTCCAACCAGAGGAATTGTATACAACAAAGACCAGCTGGAGCAGGCGTATCTAACAGGTCGCGGCTCCATTGCTATTAGGGGCAAAGCGGAAATTGAAGAGGCTAAAAACGGGCGTTACCAAATTCGTATTTCCGAAATACCTTATCAAGTAAACAAATCTACGATGATCGAGAAGATGGCGAAGTTGGTTACGGACAAGGTCATTCAAGGAATTTCTGATATTCGTGATGTGTCGGATAGAAATGGGATTAGAATCATTATTGATCTTAAAAAAGAATCATATCCGCAGAAAATATTGAACCAACTCTTTAAGCATACCGAGCTTCAATCAAGTTTTGGCTACAACATGATTTCATTATCAGATGGAATCCAACCGCGTTTGCTCAATCTGCAAGAGATGCTACAAATATTTGTAGATCATCGACGGGTAGTAACCCGAAGAAGAATAACTTATGAACGTGATCGCGCAAAAGAGAGAGCTCACATATTAGAAGGATTGTGTATCGCACTTGATAATATCGATGCCGTTGTTCAGACAATTAAGAAGAGCGAAACCAAAGAAATTGCGAGGGATAATTTAATGAAGAAGTTTAAACTGACTGAAATTCAGGCAGTAGCAATACTTCAAATGCGTTTGCAAACCTTAGTAGGACTGGAAAGAAAGAAAGTGGAAGATGAATTGAAAGAGAAGAGAGAATTCATTGCTCACTGTGAAGCATTGCTCAAAAGCCAGACTAAGATGGATCTAATTATTAAAGATGAACTTATGGATATTAAGGCAAAGTATGAAGATGGACGTCGAACAACAATTGTTAAGCATGCAGTAGGGGAGTTCAGTGCGAAAGATACTATCCCGAATGCGCCAATGATCGTTTCTCTTACGCGTTCAGGTTACGTTAAGCGATTAAGTCCCATGCAATTCAAGGCTCAGGCACGCGGAGGCAAGGGTGTAAAGGGTATGGATATTAAAGAGGAGGATGAAACTCTTTCGGTTCTTCATGTGATGAATCATGATGACCTCTTGTTCTTCACAAATACCGGTCGAGTCTTCAAGCTTCCGGCATATGAGTTGCCTCAGGGGTCCAGAATTGCAAAGGGACAAGCTATAGTTAATCTTCTTCAGCTTCAGCCGGAGGAAAAAGTTAGTGCAATACTCAAGGCAGAACTTGAGGATAAAAATCATCTGTTCATGGTTACTCGTGGTGGAACGGTTAAGCGTACGGAAATGGAGCAGTTCGAAAATATCCGACGAAGCGGTCTTATTGCACAAAAAATGCCAAAGGGAGATGAACTTTGTTGGGTGCTTGCAACTTCAGGTAAGAATGAAATCATTATTGTTTCAAAGAAAGGCAAGGCTATCAGGTTCAAAGAAGAAGATGTACGTGACATGGGAAGAGCGGCGGCAGGTGTAAGAGGTATCAAATTATCTGAGGGCGATAGGGTAGTGGAGGCAGCTGCAGTCGATGATCCAAATAAGAGCCGTTTGCTAGTTGTGATGGAGAATGGTCTGGGGAAAATGACATCAGTTAATGAGTACAGATTCCAAAACAGAGGAGGTTCTGGTGTAAAAGCAGCGCAACTAACTGCAAAGACCGGCGACATTGTAGGAGGTTGCGTTCTAACACAGGGCGATGAAGGAGATCTGATTTGTTTGAGTAAACAAGGACAAGCAATCCGCATGAAACTCGGTGACATTCCTCAGCGCGGACGCGCAACACAAGGAGTTATAGTTATGAGGCTTAAGGCACGCGACAAAGTTTCAACAGTTAGTGTTGTAATGGAAGACAAAGAGGAAGAAGAAGCTGTAATTCAAGCTGCGGAAGAGCAGAGGGAGACAGAAGTCGAGAAGATCAAGAAGGAGGAGAGAAGAGTTAAAAGGGCGTCGAAGGTTAAGGTTAAGGTGCCTGTTGGGGTGAGTGCGGGTGCAGTCAAACAGCAAAAGCTACCCTTAGAGGATAAGAAAGAGAAGCCGGCCCCGAAACCTAAGGCTAAGGCTAAGTCTAAACCAGCTCTGAAACCGAAACCGAAACCTAAACCAAAAGCGAAACCCAAAGCTAAGCCAAAGCCAAAGCCTAAGGCCAAGCCAAAGGCAAAACCGAAGCCAAAGAAGAAGACTCCACCAAAAAAGAAGCCTGCCAAGAAGCCTTCAAAGAAAAAGCGATAAATCGTTGAAAAGGACTATTAACACTGTAAAATCCCTCAGTCATGAAACAAGGCATTCATCCACAGGTCCACAAAAAGACTAAGGCAACTTGCTCCACGTGTAATGCGGTTTTCGAGATTCCAAGCACGGCTGAAGAAATATCAATCGAGACCTGTTCCAAATGTCATCCTGTTTATACCGGCAAACAAAGAAAGGAAATGAAGGGTGGAAGAGTGGAGAGATTCCGCAAGAGGATGGCTGCAGGGAGGAAGAAGGAGTAGAACTGGTAGTTTAAAATACTGAATAATTGGTTGTTTAATATGACAATTTTTATATGGATAGACAGCAGGAATTTATTTTAATAGGCGGGCAAGACGCATCGGTTGCTGAATTTGTAAGGGATCATTTAGGTAAAAATGTTGATCAAGTAAGAAAAGCAATAGGAAACAGATTTCCAGACAGCGGAGTCATGTTGGTTGAAAGGCCGTCACAAATGCAGAATTCAAGTGCGTCGGTATATTACACTGACCCATCCGGATTGTTATGGCTTGAAGGTTTTGATCATTATGAAGATCGAAGCAGAAGAGCTGGGGTGATGGAGCAACAATTGACTATGCAGCAGAAAAATAGGGTAGATAGATAGATTAGAGCTTAGGACTTAGGCTTTATTGAAGAATGTTGTATTTTAAGTGTTCCGCTTCGAAGCGGAACGTCTTACGGATTTAGCTGAAGCAGAAAAGTTGAGGTCAGCAAAAGTTTTTTTTGAGGAGGTATTGACATCATTTTTTGGAGGATCACCATATATAACTACCGCCCCGCCACCCTGAAGCTTAACCCACCCTTGGGGGGAGGGTGCACTTAGTGGCAAGATATTATTAAAAGGCCGGCTTGGTGTTAGCCGGCTTTGTGAATTGTTCTGATAGAATCCTTTCTACCTACTCCGCCTGCAAACTTACGGCAGTCTGCTTGGTACCACGACCACGAAGCGCCCCCTTTCTATTCGGGGCCTTCTTTGCACTGCTCCTGGCAGGCTGCTTGGTGCCACCACTACGTAGCGCCCCCTTTCTATTCGGGGCTTCCTCCTTTGTACTTCCGGAAGACTACTTCGTGCAACAACAACATGACGCTTTCTGGTATGCATCTCGTCCACTCCTATGCGAAAGGGCAAAAAAGAAGTTCTTACAACTAACTCACAATGGCGGTAAAATAGCAGAAAATGCCAAATAGTCAAGTATTAGGCAAATACGCCCCAAAATGCAAATATTGCTGGCACTCAGGTCCTTTGAATGCTATTATTAGACCGAATTATGAGGTTGGTCAGATTATCAGTTGCCGCCCCTCACCCAACCTCTCCCCCTTCTAAGGGGGAGAGGAGAAAAGGACTACTAATTTGAATCTTATGAATGAGCGCCAAAGTAAGCTTCTGGCTGCAATTATAGACCAATTTATAGAGACAGCGCTTCCGGTGGGGTCAAAGAAACTACTCGAATCAGGCGAATTTATCTGCTCTTCCGCGACTATCCGAAACGAGATGGGGCAGTTGGAGGATGAGGGATTTTTGGAACAGCCGCATATTTCTTCAGGAAGAATTCCGACTGCTATCGGATATCGGATGTATGTAAGGGATTTTATGAAGCCTTCGGCGCGAGAAAAGACGGTCAAAAAAAGATTCGAATCTCTCAGAGAGCAGTATTTCCAACGCAAAGATCAGGAGAGAGTATATGAAGCAGTAGCTCTTATGGCACGAATGATACCTAATGTAGCATTCGCTTCTGTTCCTCATAAAGATCGTGTGTATTACATGGGTCTTGCCAATGTGCTCAAGCAACCTGAATTCCAATCGAATCCGTTGCTTGCGAGCGATGTGGCAGAACTTCTTGAAAAGGGGCTAAGCGATTTACTAGATCAGGTAGAAGTTGATGACAAGGTCAGATATTACATTGGAGATGAGCATATCCTGGGAAACATCCAAAGTTGCAGCATGATGGTCACCGAATACAAAGTCAGAGACCAGAGGGGGGTGATAGGAGTATTGGGTCCCATGAGGATGGATTATGCGTATAATACTGTTGCTTTAGATATGGTCGCAGATCTTCTAAGATCTTATTCATAAAATTAAATGTCAGAAACATTGCTAAAAATCAGACCGGCTCAGGAAGACCCTGATGAAAAATTGCACAGAGGTCCGCTATATATGGAACCTGCAGTTTCGGCATTGCACTCATTAAAGGGAAATGACCGGGAAATAAGCATGGAGATTGGTATGGGCCGGGATAGTAAGATCAGTTTTTACGTCCGTGGAACCGAAAGGGGAGCCAGACTTGCCGAGAGCCAGATATATGCACAGTATCCTGATGTCGATATTGAGATTCTCACGGAAGATCCATTTAAAGCTAATGAGGACGAGGAAGTATATTATGCAGATTTGAGTTTTGTTGATCCGGAAATCTTCCCAATAAAACGTCATCCGCAATTTGATGATATGTTAACGCGCGTTAATGTAGATCCAATTGCCGGTATAACTTCAAGCTTCGCTCGTGTTCCAGTTAAAGGAATGCGCGGGCATGTACAGATTGTAATGAAGCCACTTAAAAGAGAATACAGGAGGCGCGCGCTTAGGTTTGTTCCTCTTCTTCAGAAGGGAATGCCTTCGATATCCAAGCGATTTGCTACTTTTTTCACGCGCATGCAATTGGCACGGGGATGGAGAAGAATCATATTCTTTCCAATTGCTTCTTTTCTTGGAGGATTTAGGGCTTGGCCGGGGTTTAACAAATATTTTACTGCTCCTATAGATATGAAGACTGGTGAAATGATTATGTCTTCCGATCCGGATGAAGCGGAGATGCAAGCGGCGAGCGCCAGAACTCATGACAGAGAAAATCCAGTGACTGCTGCCGTCGATAAGGTCAACAGATTGCTATTCTCATGCAACGTCAGAGTCAGCGTAATAGTTCCAAAGGGAAATAAAGAGCAGGCGCTCATTAAACTTGATGAAATGTCAGGAAGCTTCAGCCAGTTTTCTCTACCTGAATGCAATGCGTTCAAAATGCTCAGTTCCAAACAGTCATCAACAGTTGCCCACGGAATTAAAATACGTCCGTACATTCTATCAGCGGAAGAAATTGCAACTCTTTGGCATATTCCGAATATATTGGTACAAACGCCGAATATAGATTGGGT
The DNA here is from genome assembly GCA_030750465.1 of Candidatus Peribacteraceae bacterium. Taxonomy (GTDB): domain Bacteria; phylum Patescibacteriota; class Gracilibacteria; order Peribacterales; family Peribacteraceae; genus UBA2144. Next base: position 41,299 of record JASMHZ010000001.1, on the reverse strand, counting down.
GATTTCAAAGAAACTGGAGCCGCCTATCGAACTTCCATTATCAGATGACGATGATGTGACTGTTCTCGGTGAAGCTGTATACAGAGGGCAGAGAACAAAGTTCGGCATTCGACCGGACGACAGGCGACGTCATGTATATGTGATAGGAAAAACAGGTATGGGTAAAACGACTATTTTGGAAAACATGATTTTCAGTGACATTCATGCTGGCAAGGGTCTTGCTGTAATTGATCCTCACGGAGATTTGGCTGACTCGGCTATTAGTTTTATTCCAAAGGAGCGCTCTAATGACGTAGTTATCTTCGATCCTGCAGACAAGGATTTTCCACTCTCCTTTAATATGCTTGAGTGTAATAATCCGGATCAGTATGCAATAGTCGCATCGGGATTAATGTCAGTCTTCGAGAAGCTATGGCCGGACGTATGGAGTGAAAGAATGAAACACATCTTAAGAAATGTTCTTTTGGCACTAATCGAGTATCAAGGTTCATCCATGCTTGGAATAATGCGCATGTTTGCAGATGATGCATATCGAGAGAAGGTCGTGGCAAAGGTTACGGATCCGTTGGTTAAGAGCTTCTGGGAAGATGAGTATGCCGTTTGGTCAGAAAAATATAGAACCGAAGCAATTTCTGCCATTCAAAACAAAGTTGGGCAACTTCTTACAACTCCCGTAATGAGAAATATAGTCGGACAAGTTAAAAGCACGCTCGACGTTAGGCATGCAATGGACACCGGCAAGATAATCATTGTGAATTTGAGCAAAGGAAAGCTCGGAGAAGACATCTCCGCCTTCCTTGGAGCGATGCTTGTAACTAAGTTCCAGATAGATGCCATGGGTAGAGCGGATATTCCGGAAAAAGATCGAAAAGACTTCTATCTGTATGTTGATGAGTTCCAAAACTTTGCAACTGAGTCCTTTGCGACGATTTTATCTGAGGCTCGAAAATATAAACTCAGTTTAACAATGGCAAACCAGTACGTGGCACAGCTTTTAATAGATGATAAAAACACGTCGCTCAGAGATGCGGTGTTTGGAAACGTTGGAACTATCGTCAGCTTCCAAGTGGGGTCAGATGATGCCGAGGATATCAGTTTGCAGTTCGAAGAAGCAGTATCAGTCAAAGACATCCTCAGTCTGCCAAAGTATCACGCATACATCAGACTGATGATTGACGGAGTTAACTCCAAGCCATTCTCTGTATCTACTCTGCCTCCTCCAGCTTGGCAACAAGATGAGGGTCGCACAGATAAAATAAGGACTCTTTCCCGCGAGAGATACACTCGTGATCGAAAGGTTGTGGAAGATAATATTTTCAAATGGGCCCAGGCCTCGTCAGCTGCAAAGAAAGATGCCAAGAAAGCCGGAAAAGCAAAAGAGAAGGAAGAGGAGGAAGTCAAAAAGGCCAGAAAGAAAGGAATGAAGCTGGATGAATACCGCGCATGGCGCGATCGCGAAATGTGGGTAAATGACTTCAACATGATCAGGAAAAAGGAGTTTATGGGCGAGGCATTGTCAGAAGAGGAGGTCAAGTCTAGGGCTGAGCTCGAGAAAAAACTACAAGACAGTGGGGGAGTGCCGGAGCCAAGTAAGACGATGATTGCAATGAAGGAAAAAAGGGAGAAAAAAGCGGGTTAATCAGGCCAAATATCCATTTCATCCATTAGGTTTTGATATTGCAGGGAGATCCAAGGCCATTTGGTCACATCATCTACAAGTTTGTGATTAACCCCGCTTCGCAGTACGCTCCGGCTTTTAAGCCGGAGATGAATGCGTATTTGTTGTTTGAATGGCTACGCAGGGTTCCGCATCAAGATTTCTATGAACCTTTTAGAAGCCACGGCTTTCAAAGCCGTGGAGCTTCACAGGATTATTCCGAATGTATCTGGTGACGCGTGATCGTTGCGCAGATGATTTGATGTGTTCGTCGTAATATCCTTTTTGCCAAAATATATCGTCAGTCGAAGCAGCGACGCCGGCGTCGCTGCTTCGGGTCAATATGTGTCGCCTGACATCACGTGAGCTATTGCATTTGAATGACTGCATAAACTTACTCAATCCCAGTTCACTCGGACATATCAAAACATGCATATGATCTGGCAGTATACAGAACGCAAATATCCTCGCCTTCTGAATATTTCTTGTCATCACAAGATTATCAATCAATATTTCCGGAATGCCATCGTATGTACACCAAGGAATACCATCTTTTGCATTTGTAACGATGTGGAATGTGCCATGTTGTGAATAATGAATCTGAGGCATATAAAGCCTAAAACTGTACCATAAACAAAAAGACCATAGGTATACTTAATGGCCTTTTTGTGTTTGTTTTGTCTCGCGTCCTCCGACTATCAGAAGCACTGTAGGCTAACTGAGACGGGATTAAGCGGATGCGGACTAAGGGGAGGAGCCCTCGAATCCCTGCCTTGCTTAGGTTTCTTGTTTCTCCTCGCAACCGAACGAAGTCCCCGACCAGTACACAAAACATCGCCGAAGCGAAGGCATACATGGGGAGTAAGTGGATGCACCCCGTAAAACAACCTCACATAAACGGAGCGTCATCGCAGAGCAGAGAGGATGGGAGCCATCCGATATAATTTCTTACCTTTTAATTTCCAGATCCCCAGCAAGTACCAAAATGTAGAAGGTAAGCGTGACTGGGCGGAAAATGTGAAAGGCGAATCTATCTATGAGTTACAAATCTCGTAGCCTTTTAGTCCCTCGAGAGGAGTAAAAAAGCGGTGAGAATGTTTATTTGTTTTTGTTTTTTAGGGGTGGCTCCCCTCCCATCTGCTCTTGTAAACGACCTGTGGTTTGAAGGGTCAATCTTTGAGGTGAATTTGTCCCTAGTCCCTTCCAGATTGGTGAGGAAGAATTAGGCTAGGGACAAATCACATAAGTGTACTTCCACAGAAAAAACATGCAACTTTTAGGCATAGACTAGGGCTCGGGTGTGTATTGTGAGTATAAAATGTATACGGTTTATGACGTCAAAAAAATTGGTGCTATGATGCTTATTCAAGCTCGAATTAAGAAGCAGAAGAATCAGAAGAAACAAAAGAAGCAGAGGATATCTAGAGCATAGACAAAGGACTCATTGATGTTCAATTGGGTAACTTTTAGTTAACATGGTAAGCCATATTTAGTACCACTTAATGGTGTCAGTATCACCGCCCCTCTTCTCGTACTCGTATTCAACTTCCTTGAGGTCTATCAAAGAATCCTCATATTTCTCCCTTGATTTAATGATCTTAATCCAGGTATCGAAGTATTTCTTTGCTGCCTTACGCTCATTTTGCACTTCCTTGAGCTTAAGTTTTTGCAGACTTAACTCATCCTTATCCGCATCGTCATCTCTCATATCTCTATATTCATCATCCTCATCATCTTCTTTTCGCTCCAAATCCCGGTCTATTCGCTTTTTCTTATCTTCAATCCTATCGAGGAGATCCTGATAAAAATCCTCAATTCTTTCACGTTCATCCTCCATTTCTTTCTCGAAATCCTTAATATCATCCTTAACCTTATCTTCGTCTTCTTTGGCTTTGCATATTTCATAAGCATCTCGCCCATCTTCTTCTTTTACAGTATCACAGTCCGTCCGCGCACTTGCGGGAATAACAGTTAACATCATCAAGCCGGCAAATAACAGGAAGCGATTCAGAGGAGAGTGATAATAACAGTCAACAATCGACAATCAACAATCAACTCTTGCCATTATATAAAATAGTTGGACGTTGATTGTTGATAGCGAAGCGTGCCTGCCAGCCGAAGCTTTGGCGAAGGCTGGTCAATTGTCGTTTTCGCACTCTGCCCAAAGGCCCAAATTATTTTCACGTGCTTTGCTTTCATAAGTCCCATATTCATCAAGTTTTGGGTGGGGGAACCATGGATAATTTCTAGCAAATCCTCCTTTAATCAGTTCTGCACCGATATCTCTGTCTCCAACAACTACATATCTAAGCAATCTGTTATATTTATCCCTATCTTCGTCAGGTTTAGATATGAGTGTCACGGTTTCTTCTTTAATTAGCTCATTCAACCGCTCAGTCGATTCTTTGCTAAAGCATTCCTCTTTCTCCGGAGCATCAATTCCAATAATACGAACATACTCTGGTTTGTTTCCGTAATTAACTTTAGCAGTATCTCCATCTACAATTCGAATCACTTTATATTCATCAGAAATAACTATTGCTTTTGATGTGCTACAGCTTACCAAGAGTAGCGAAAATAAAATGATATATTTTTTCCCGAGCATGAATTGTATTATGAATGTTTGATTAACACAGTCAACATTAATAATTTGGCTAATAGTAAGTAATTTCTTACACTTGTTCCAAATACTCCCCTTTAAATATGTCAGAATTCAAGACAAAGTTTGCCCTGCTCTCTGTAGTCGCAGCTGCGCTTTTTGTAGTTCCAGTTTTGGTGCCGATTGCTGGCGATCTAGTAGGCCAGACAAGTACAACTAAAGGATCGTCCATCACCATTGGTGATAATTTAAGTAAAAATCTGCGTAAATATGGAAACACATGGAATCCAGTCAAAGGTGGGTACAAAGAGAGTCATATGAGTTTTACACCAAAGAGGACTGCAAGAAGGCGTTACAATTATAGGACAAGAAAGAGGACTACTACTTATGTAAATGAAAGAGGTTATGCTTATTGGGATTGGAAAAAGGGAGTACCTGTAACCGCAAATAACCAGAAATTTGAATTGTATGTAACATGGCCCAATAACAAAGGGCTTTCAAAAACTATAAGTGCCTACGTTTTGCACAAAAATAGTAGAAACAGATGGGATTATCTTGTTAAAAATGTAATATTTAGCCAAGCTTCCGCGCCATCCGACCTAGATTACGGCGGTGTAAAATGGAAGAAGATAGGATCTACATTTGTTTTGAATCCCAATAAACAAACGCGGGTTTATCTTCTTGCGCCTAGCGGGCAAAAAATGACTGTAGATGCTGTAATGCTTAGGCCTCTTAAGCCTGTTGCAGATTGTGGGAATAAAAAGAGAGAAGGCGATGAGCAATGTGATCTTGGCCCCGAAAAGCCAGATGATGGATGCCATAAGTGCCGATATAAGTGCTACGACTCAGACGGGGACGACAAAGAGGGTGCTGGATATATATTGGTAATCAATAAAAATGGGGAAATAAAGAAACAACCCGATAGCTGTGATGGTGATCAAGTGGTAGAGGGTTTATGTAGCGGTAATAAACCAATATCGGATGTAGAGGATTGCAAATATGGTTGCGAAAATGGCGCATGTGTAGAAATCGAAATTGGTAAAATTATACACAAGATAGGACCATTGCAGGGCAAAAAAGTTGGGCCCTATGCAGCTTTTGGTATTTCGAATATCAAGAATATTTCCTCAGATTCAGAAGTTGAAATATTGGCTAAACAGAAATTCTACATTGATAATAATGGAATAACTCAAAATACTTCTGGTGATGTCTATGTAACCGTTCCAATGGAGAAAAAGCCAATGAAGGATGAGCCAAATTACAAATGGAGCGGAAAGCGCAAGTTTACTGAAGATGAATCTGGTACTTATAATTACAAGGTACTGATAAAGAATTCTAAAGGCGAATTGCTAGATGAAGTAGCATCTGAACATGCATTCAGTATTGTTGGAGAAACCCCATGCGCAAAGAAGGGAGAGGTTGTGTATGGCGATAGTGTTCCCGGGCCGAAGCTTTGTTGCGATGATCTGAAGATAAGACCATGGGGATGCGAAGTTCCGAAAAATGGTTCAGAAGGTGTTTGCGTAGAAAAACTTACTTGCGGGAATGATACATGCGATGAAGGCGAGGATGAGTGTAATTGCGAAGAAGATTGTGGTAGTTGTGAAGAGGATGAAGATTGTGCTTCGGGCAAGACTTGCTACAAAGATGAATGTGTACCATGGGGGGACGTATGTCCAACTTTGGGAGAGTATCAATGTTCTGAATCGAAAGAGAGCGACTGTGATGGAATCTGGTTCGATGACTACGGGCCCAAAGGATTAGATTGTTGTTGCTCCGGAGAACTTTGCCCTGTAGTTCAAGGAGATGATGACGATGACGAAGGAGACGACGATGATGATAATGAATGTGTGGAGCAGGGCAGTAATTCCAATCTTCCAAGGTGCAAAGAATGCCTTGGAGAAATGTGCGAAGAGTATAAGAACCAGAAGGATGGTGCTGATAAATCTATGGAAGAGTGCAAGGAGCATTGCATTGATGTTTATCCTCCATATGTTTCTTGTGTTGATCAGCATAAGCAATCTGACAATCCAAAATGCAAGGATTGCCTACGAGAAGTTTGCGGCAGTCTAGTTAATGATGATGATATGTCGAAGAAAGCCTTAGATCAATGCAAAGATCATTGTCTTGATAATTGAATACCCAGCAAGAAGTTGTCGCTGTCCCCAGAATAATAGTTGTATAAAACGAGGTGACAGTTATGGTCTAACTAATTAGTTATCCTCCGAAGTAAATGTAAGCTCTGTAGATCACGAAGAGAACGATCGAGACGAATCCCAAAAGAGGGATTACAAACGGGAACGTTTGCACGTCTTTGGGATGTGGATCCTTAAGTTTTACTCTCATGCAAGCAAGGTTAACTATCGCGAAGATGATTAGGACTATAAGACTTGTTATTTGAGCAAGTCTGGAGAGATCGAACCACAGTGCAAGGACTAAAATTACAAAAGTCACGAGTCCTGTTGCAACAATTGGAGTGTGAGTCTTTGAATTAACTTTAGAGAGCACGTCAGGGAGCATATCTTTCTTGCTTAGCCCATAAAGAATCCTGGAACCCATAACAATTTGCACCAATATTCCATTAGCGACTGCAAAGAGTCCTATAAACGTGATTATCACAGGCTTTGATCCTGTTGCATTCTCGTAAACCATTGCAAGAGGTGCATCTGTTGAACTTAAAACTTCAGGCGGCAGGCTAAGGACAGCAACTACAGAGACAATGCAGTAGAGAAGCGTGGAACCGACAATTGCCAGCATTATCCCAAGAGGCAGGTTTCTATGCGGATCTTTAACTTCCTCGGCGACATTAGCCATGTCTTCGAATCCTATTGACGCATAGAAAGCGACAAAGGCTCCAGTCAGGACCCCGACCCATACTGCACTATCCGATGTAGGTACAAAGGAAGAAAATTGCGATGGGAAACTCATAAGTGCATGTCTTCCAACCCATATGATGATAAATAGTCCGCCAATTTCTATTAGAGTGAGAATTGTTGCGGCCATAGCTGACTCTTTGATTCCCCAAATAGCAATTCCGGCAGCTGCAAGTGAAACGATAATAATCGTCAGGTCTCTTTGGGCTGGGATAAAGACTTCCAGATAGCCAAAGAATGCATTCATCAGTGCGGAAGATGAAACAATTGCGGATAAGACGACCAAAAGTCCGATCAAAGTTGAAAATTGCTTAATTCCAAATGCTTTTGAAACATAAATCGCCTCGCCACCGCTCTTTGGATACCGCGAAGAAAGCTCCGCATAAGAAAATCCGGTCAAAGCAGCAAGCGAAGCTGCGATCAGAAACGAAATTGGAGTAAACATCCCAGCTTCACCGGCAACTTTCCCTACAAGAGCATAGATACCGGCACCTAAAATAGATCCAAGACCGTAGAAAGTGAAAAGTGGAAGAGTTAATCTGCGTTTGAGAGTAGGCATATATGAAGTGTAAAGTTAAAAGTTAAAAGTTAAAAGTGTTTTAAATATTATCGAGTTCTCTTTAGTAACTTTTCACTCTTCACTTTTCACTATTCACTCCATTTTGTTGGATCTATACCTGGGGCAGGGAATTGTACACACATAGCTTTTACTTCGCCGGCTATTCTGGAAAGCACCGCATCATCTTCTGCATTCTGGATCGCCTCATTTATCCAATCGCCCAGCTTCTCCATCTCGGTTTCTTTCATTCCTCTGGAAGACATGGACGGAGTTCCAATTCTTATCCCCGACGGATTGAACGGAGTCCTCTTATCAAACGGAACCATATTGCAGTTGCACACGATTCCAGCTTTATCTAGTGCCTTGGAAGCTTCGCGTCCTGGAATGCCCTTAGACTCAAATACTTCCATCAGTATAAGATGATTATCCGTACCTCCTGTAACAAGCCTGAAGCCGTGACTTAGAAGTCTTTCGGCAAGAGCTTTGGCGTTCTTAACAACTTGTTGTGCGTATGACTTGAACTCGGGAGTGGTAGCTTCCTGAAGTGCTACAGCAATAGCTGAAATTGTGTGAATATGAGGTCCGCCTTGTATTCCGGGTATGATTGCTTTGTTCACAGCCTCGGCATTTTCTTCTTTGCACATAATCATTGCACCTCTTGGGCCTCGCAAGGTCTTGTGAGTTGTCGTGATTCCGATATCAGCTATTGGAAATGGATTTGCGTGTTCTCCTCCAGCAATTAAGCCCGTGATATGTGAAGTATCTGCATGGAACTTAGCTCCAACTTCATCGCAAATCTCGCGGAACTTGGTCCAATCAATCTTCCTTGGATATGCGGTGTAACCTGCAATGATTAATTGAGGCTTGAACTCACGTGCTTGCTTCAAAATCATATCGTAATTCAGCATCTCTGTTTCGGGATCCAATTCATAAGGAACTGAATTGTAAAGTGATCCGGAAAAGTTCGCTTTCCAGCCATGAGTTAGGTGGCCTCCATGTGGTAAGCTAAGCCCCATTATCGTGTCCCCCGGCTTAAGTACTGCTCGGTATGATGCCATATTGGCAGGACTTCCTGAGTGCGGTTGAACATTGACATGGTCTGCTCCGAAAATCTGCTTAGCCCTCTCTTGGGCGAGGGATTCTACCTGATCCGTAAGCTGTTGACCTTCGTAATACCTCTTATTCGGATACCCCTCGGAGTACTTGTTGGTAAATATGCCTCCTGTTGCTTCCTTAACTGCATGCGAAGCGTAGTTTTCGGAAGGAATCAGCCTTAGTTTTTCAAACTCGCGTTTTTCTTCTTGCAAAATCAGATCCCTTATCTTTGGATCTGTTTTTTTGAGGGCTGGAAGGTAGGTCATTGTTCTGGTTGGGGAGGGGATAGTGGCAGTGGTCATGAGGTCTTCAGATTAGCGAATAATAAGCTCTTTCGACAAGGATTATGAGCACTTTTATTAGACGATCGATCCTCTATCGGTCACAACCTCATCTACCTTCTCATCATGAGCGTCGACAGGCACTTCATTTACGACTTGGCACTCAAAAGCAACTCCAATCATCTTTGTTTTAGGATTAGTTTGCCTTTGTTTTTTAATCCAATAGTCGTAACCACCGTTTCCTCTGCCGAGTCTGTTCATATTTCGATCAAAGGCTCTAGCGGGAACTATTACGAAATCAATTTTCTTGGAATCGGCTTCCGGTGATGATGGGGGAGGCTCCAAGATTTTTAATTTGCCGGGTTTCAACTCGGAAAAATCGTTAGCTTCTCTAAAGTTAAAGTGATCGCCTTCAAAAAACGGATAAAAAACCCGATCACCTCGCTCCCACAGTGTTCTAATAAATTTATTCAGGTCAGGTTCAGTCTTAAGTGCACTGTAAACACATACTGATGAACCCTCAGGAATCATTTCGAGCAATCTTTTGCATATTGATCCGCTTTCTTCACCTCGATCGCGGTCAGACATGCGGGACAAGCGCTCCGAAATGGAATCTCTGAGTTTAGATTTAGCTTCATCAATGTGCATACGAAAAGATTATATCAATTTAAGCTTAAAAAATCTCTGCTGCAGCTTCTGCAAGGTCAACCTCCGGTTGAGGTTTAATTTCTTCAGAGCTTTCTTCTCCTATTACGCATTCAAGTTTAAGCGATCTCTTCAATAATCTATTCATTATTTCTTCTATAGCTCTTGATGCCTCCGGATTCGCCACTTTTCCCTTATGGAATGATGACGAAAAGCCGACTGTAACTGCTTTATCGCTTACTTCGATCAGATGTCCGTTCTTAAGAGACATTTTTACCGATGCTGGCTTTGTTTCATTCACGATTTCGGGCCAATACTCCTTTAGGCTTTCCAATGTCAGTTCAACTGCTTCTACACTCGCTTCTTTTATGGATTCTTTTTCCTCAATCCCCTCGGGCTTTTTGTCTTCTGCTACTTCTTTGTCATCAGAAATCTCTTCAGCCTTTAGTTCTTTCGAATCCTTTGTCTCTTTTTTATCTTTTTTCTCCTTCTTTTTATCTTTCTTGCCCTCCTCTTTAGTCGTACTTAACTTAATTTCTTCTGATTTCTTCTTTCCATCTTCTGGCTTGGTGCACAAAGAAAGTAGAGCTGACTCCAATACAAGGCCCGGAAGCGGAGAAATGCGGACATCTCTTATAGCTTGCAGTAAATTATCCAGTATTACCTTCAGATATTCCGTGTCCTTCTTCTTTTCTATTGCCTGATGGAGCATTGAACGTACTGTCGAGAGAAGCATTCTAAGAAATACATCAAGGGCTATGCCTGCTTCTTCAATCTTTTTTACAATATCCAAAATTTCTTTGCGATCTTTTTTATCAATTGCTTCAAACAAAGGTTCCAAATACTCACTTCCACTCTTTCCCATTCTTTGTTCAACCTCTTCCACAGTTATATTCGACAAGGACCGCATCTGATCCAGCATAGAGATAGCATCGCGCATGCTTCCTTGGCCGTAATGTGCAATTGTTCTAAGCGCATCCCTTTCAACAGTGATATGTTCTTGGTCTGCGATTAATTGAAGTCTTCTTATTAGATCTTCTTCCGGAATTGAACGGAATGGGAAGCACTGGCATCGGGATTGGATAGTCGGAGGTATTTTATTAAGCTCTGTAGTTGCCAAAATAAAGTATGCATATGGCGGTGGCTCTTCCAATGTCTTAAGTAATGCATTAAACGCTTCTTTCGTAAGCATGTGGACCTCATCAATTATGTAAACCTTGTTATTTGCAATCACTGGGGAGAACTGAATCTTCTCGATAAGGTCTCGAACGTCATCAATTCCTCTGTTGCTTGCAGCATCTATCTCCAGAAGGTCTACAATATTGCCTTCTTCAACACCTTTAATAATCTGAGCGGCAATTTTTTTGTCATCGATCCCTTTAGTCATCAATATTTTTGCCAAAATACGGGCTACTGAAGTTTTGCCGGTTCCACGACTTCCTGCAAACAAGAATGCATGGGCTAATTTGTCAGACTCTGCAGCCTGTTCCAATGTTGTTACCACAGCATCCTGTCCTACGACTTCGGCAAAGGCCTGTGGGCGATATTTGCGATAAAGGGACATGTTAGGTCGGTCATTATACCTGATATTACAACTGAGCATAATTTCCCCCTTTATTCATTATTTAATTTTCTTTTTTCATGTATTCTTGGCTTATGAAGCATATACATTTAGTTCTAGCATTATCTATATTTCTATCAGCCTGCTCAAACGGAGGAATTTCCAAAGAATCCAGTAGGCCGCCAGCTGGTAATCCTGATGGTGTGATTTTGGTTCAGGAGTTTTCCGATTTGCAATGCCCTGCATGCCGAGTTGCGCATGCAAAGGTATCAACACCGCTTCTGCAGCAATATGGAAACGTTATCCGCTTTGAATGGAAGCACTTCCCTCTGCAATCACATCGTTATGCTATGGCTGCAGCCCAAGCCAGCGAGTGTGCCGCAGATCAGGGCAAGTTTTGGGTATACATCGATAAGATTTTTGAACATCAAAGTGAGTTGAGTCCTGATTCACTAATTGCATGGGCCGGAGAACTAAAATTGGATATGGAATTGTTTGAACGTTGCAGTAAGTCTAATGCTAAAAAAGGAATTGCACTTAGTGATTACAAAGAGGGAAGAGATATGGGTGTTGGTGGAACTCCAACCTTCTTTGTTGATGGCAAACAAGTCCCGACTAATCAACTAGGCTTAATTATTGAGCAGAGGATTGAGCAGTTAAAACAAAGGCTATAAAAACAATGGACAATTAACAATTAACAATTGACTCCTTGTCATACAGTATAATGAAATTGTTAACTGTTAAAAGCGAAGACTCGCAAAGCGAGTCTGAGCGTGTCAATTGTCAATTGTTGTTAAGGACTTAACTGTGCAAAGCCATAAAGCCTATTAAGTTTCATGTCCCAGAGAACTGCAGTTCTAAGCCTATTAATATTTTCTACAATTGGAACACTATATCGATGTGCTCCGAATGGTGATTCCATTAATCCTAAATCAACGCTGGTCGGATCGGGAAAATTTACGTCACGCGGATCTACTTCTTCTGATAAAAATACATGCAAGTCGGGTCCGGGTGCCGATATAAAGTTCATACCCATGTATAGATAGTTCTGCATAAGAAGAGAATCTCCGACTACATGTTCATCGACTCCTATAAAACTCCCGTAGATACCCATACGTTTTAATTTACGGGCTGACCGATCTTTGTTTTTCCACTCACGTTTAGTTTTTTGGACATATTCAGCCATTTTCTCGTCTTCCAGTATCGGATCTTTAGAAATTTCCAGTTCAGTTAATCTATTAACCATCTCTTTTGCATATTCTTGAGCAAAGAGAGGATTTTTCATCCTTTCATCAAGAGGTACGGAAGCCGGATCAGGATTGCTTGGTTGGAATGGGGCACAAGCGGCGAGCGCTAGGCAAAGAATAATTAATTTTTTCATAGGAAAAGAATAGGTAATTAATTCCATTTATAATCGTCAGAACTCATCTTTCTTAAAACACTGCTTATTTGGTGATTAAGCTTTTTAACAACATATGAATGTGTTCCAAAGCTTATGCCTTTGGGAATAAGTGTGGTCCAGTATCTAAACCTCCAGCAGTCCTCCTGATTCATTTTGTTTATTATTGAATCGTAACCTGTGGGACTTGCAAAAAGAATCTGAGACTTGTTAATTCCTGTATTGGCGTAGCCACGAATTGATGGGTTTTGAAATTGATCCACATCGCACAATGTATGGTTACCCTGATCACCCTGATCAATTCGGTTTTTTGTTACCTCAGATGCGTGATCTTCCAATTCCGCTTCTCTGTTTTCATCCAAAGCCCTTCCTTTTTCGTGGCACCAAACACGGTTATACATCAATGCCTTTAGGCAATCCCACTTGCCGGCTTTGATAGAATTTCTATAGAGAGTCTGCAGGCTGGTTGGAACCAGGCTTAACAGCCTATTCAATTCAAGCCCTGGATGATCCATTTCATCATTTTTTTCCGATTTGATTCCTACTTCTTCGGTTCTATGTTCGCGCAAATACCACCTAAGCGACTTCAATTTATTTTGATCATCAATATTCAGATCCATACCTTCAGCTTTATCTATTAAAACTTGCGCAGAATCCCAATCTTCCATATCCAGTTCTCTTCTGATGTCCAAAAAGATTGGTTTTTCTTTGGCGAAATCGGCAAATCTCTGATTAGCCTCATTCACATAGGCAAGGCGTTTGGTGTAATGCCACTCAAGGAACTTGTTTGTAGTCACAAAATGAAAAGCGCGAGGCGTTCCCTTCTTATTCCTCTTGTTTTCTATATTGTCATACTTAGTTTTAACATCAGTCCATCTCACTATCATTCCGCGCAATGATTTGGAGTCGCTTCCTTGTACAAATTTTCTAATATTCTCGTTTGAAGTACTGCTTTTGAAAATTCTATGCATCCAAGTACCAATTTTATTTTCGGAAAGAACATTCTGCGATTTTGCAGCCCACTCCAATATGTTTTTAGCTTCCTTATAAAGTGCAGTACTACCTCTTTTGTGAGCTTCCAGTGCTCCCAAGGCAAGGTCAACCGCATTTCGCCATTCTTTATATCCCTTTAGACCATCGCCGGTGAGTATCTTTTTAACTTCTGGAACCAGTTTAAGGGCAGGATCTTTTCTGGCTTCGTCTTTTATTTTTTTAATATCTTTGTTCATTCTTGCCCAGTTTTTTACCAAGCTCGGGAATTTGCCATAAATAAACCGTTCCTTATCGGACCAGTGTATTTTGCTTGAGTACATTTTCTTTAGCCAATAATTGGCGGTGCCTTGAGTTAAGTATCCCTTTGACTGCGCTTCGGATACCTGGCGTCGAAAATCAAATTCAGCCCGCGAAAGCCTTTGTTCAATTCCGGGAAGTTTACTAATACTTTTTTCTAGTTCCTCTACTTTTCCCTCAGACTCAAACATACTCAGGCCTCGTTCTTCCAATTCGAAGTCTTTCTTTGTATACAGCGGGAATCCGGCCATCAAACTGGCGACATGATCCAGGCACTTCCTCTTTAACTTTTCGCACTTTATATCCTTCTCAAGTTCATCCTTATCTATAATACCGTCTTCCCCAGAGGAATCATCGCTTATGGAGCTGAAACGGCTGCTATGGAGAGTAGTACTGGATGGCATTGCCGACATATTCTACTAGTATATTTAATGGTTTCAATGGCGATGCTAAAGAAAAATAGCTATCATCAGCGTCCATGATCTTATCAGACAGAGACATCCATCAGGCAATCGACTCCGGTCGGGTTATTATTAATAGCCATCAGCCAGATTACGTTCCATATATACATGCTAGTTCAATGGATTTACACTTGGGTGAGACTTTCAAGCTTTATGAGCACAGCAAGTTTCCACTTCTTGATCCAAAAGACCCAAAAACACTTTCCGGAAATGTTCGTACTCTTCAGATTAATGAAGGTGATCCGTTCATTGTTCAGCCGGGGGAATTTGTTTTGGGTGTCACTGAAGAACAAATTACAGTTCCGGACGATTTAGTTGTAAGAGTGGAGGGGAGAAGTTCACTTGGTCGTCTTGGAATCATTGTTCACTCTACAGCAGGTTTTGTTGATCCGGGTTTTTCCGGCACTATCACTTTAGAAATCTCCAATCTCAATCGACTTCCTATTGCTTTGTATCCCGGAATGCGAGTTTGCCAGATTGCATTTGAGCAAATGACAAGTCCTGCCCAAACTCCGTACCATTCAAAGCCCCATAGCAAGTATCAGAATCAAGTTTTGCCGGAGGAAAGCAGGCTCAGTTCGGACCCTGAGTTTGTTAATTGAGGAATGGTGGACGATACTGGAATCGAACCAGTGACCTTACGGATGTGAACCACACTTCGCTCCTCACTTCATTCGGAGCTTCGAGTGGCAAGCCGTACGCTCCTTGCCCGTCCATAGCTGCAGCACTTCTTGATGGTGGACAGCACAGGAATCGAACCTGTGACCTTTCGGATGTGAACCGAACGCTCTAACCAACTGAGCTAGCTGTCCAAACTTTGTGCTGTAGCGAAGGCGGGTAACCAACTGAGCTAATCGTCCAAGGATAGTGGAAATATAGCACTTATTAGCCGTAAGAACACATAATTAGAGTATTGACAAATATTTATAATACATTAAAGTATATGCATGATAGCTGATCAATTTCAAGAGGCTATAGAAGCCGAACCCGTCCCAGATTGGTTTAAGAAAAAATATGTAAAGGAAAGAATGGCAGAGATATTGCCGAATGTAACTAAGCACACAACTATCGCAAGGCTTTCGACAGCTATACACAGTAGAATGCTTGAAAGGTGGTGCAGCTGCGAAATTGATGACCCCGAATTATTTAGACAAGCAATAAATGATGAACTTAGGAAATATGTAGACTGTGTTCCCACTGCGATTAATAACAGAATAAGTGCTGGATCAATTGCAGCTTTTTTGGAAAAGCACGACGTTACTACTCCTAGTGTTGTAGTTGGAAAGACTGATTCGATGAGGACAAGATTGGGAACTCGGATTAAGCAATTGTGCGAGGCTCATCCAGATTTTGCGTTGCAGTCTATGGTACCAGAATCATTGGTTCTGGACCTGCAAGCTGAAATTGAAGAAGCTGCACAAGAGATATTGATGGCAAGCGAGGGATTACCAAAAATGCTTGATGGAAAATGGAGATTGGCAACATTTATTCCGGATGATGTAATTCAAAGTGTTATTGAAACAGTTATAGAAAGAGAAGGTTTTGGAGAATCTGTCACTCCTGAAAATGTAAGAGGCTATCTAATTCATGAAAAAGCCCGAGATATAGGAGATGATAAGATTCTAAGTGCTGTTGAACATTTGCTTTCTCATGCGAACTCAATGCCGGATGATAATCAGCCTGCTGGGAGAACATGGAGAATGAGAGCAAAGAAAGGACATACGGATGGTGGCTAAATCAAACTTTCATTCTTCATAAACGACGGCAACGTAGGCTTTTTTAGAGTAAATTCTGCCACACAAAGCCTCTTATGTTAATGGCACCTCAGGAACTGCTTCAGGAGCCTCTTCTTGCACAGATCCGTGCCCAGGTTCGGCAAGAGCGAGTAGAGTCATAACACCAACTCCGAGGAGTAGGAATATGAATTGCATAAATGATTTTTTGAAGCTTGTTTCTTTATGAAGCTCGGGAATCAAGTCGGCTGTTGCTATATAAAGGAAGTTACCTGCGGCGATGGGCAAGAGGATTGTGGCGATGCCGCTCATAGTAACGTTAATCCAGAGAACTAATAATGCTCCGATAAAAGCAGTAAGAGCGGTCAGCAAGTTTAGTACAAGAGCTTTCTTCTTTGAATACCCACTATGTAATAGGACTGCAAAGTCTCCAATTTCCTGCGGTATTTCGTGGAACATAACAGCAAGAGTTGTGGCGATTCCAAGTGGAATACTTATCAAGTAGCTCGCGGCAATCAGAACTCCATCAAGAATGTTATGAATCGCGTCAGCCAGAAGCATCATTGGTCCGACCGGATGTATGTGGCATTCATCATCTACTGCATGGCAGTGCCTCCAGTGAATAAAGCGCTCCATTACAAAGGAGAAAAGAATGCTTCCAAGAAGAAGCCATGATGCGCGTATGGGATATGGTTCAATTTCAATTATTTCCGGAAAGAAATGCAGAAAAACCGTACTCAGCAATGCTCCAGTAGAGAAACTTACAAGGTATAAAAGTATTTTATTTGTAGCTTTTTTGCTGATGGAAAGAAGCAGTATCCCTGCAAGGGAAATCAAGCTGACCAGCAGTATTGAGCCGAAAATATACGCGTATAAATTCATATTCCGAGTAAGAATACATGTAAGATGTGCCTATGTCACTCTATTCAAAGAGAATTTTATACGAAGATGATCATCTTTTGGGCGTTAATAAGCTTAGTTGCGAGCTGGTTGTTAAAGGACGAGGAAAAGTACAAAAACTTTCGTTGTTTGATTATTTAAAGAAGGATTATCCGGGGCTAAAGGTTTTGCATCGGTTAGATTTCGAAACTTCTGGTGTAGTGGTGTTCGGAAAATCAAAAGATACTGAATTAATAAAGGCGAAGAAAATTTATAGAACGGTTGTGATTGGACGAATGAAAAATAACCGTGGAGTTATAAGTAAAAAACTTCCGGCGCGTACCGGTGGAGAGGTTGAAGCAATGACACGCTATAATGTGCTTAGAAAATTCAAAGACGCAAGTTACGTTGAGGCCGAGATAGAGACCGGAAGGCATCATCAAATCAGAAAACACTTTGCAAGTATCGGACATCCTCTTGTCTTGGATCAGGTATATGGAAATGAGAGACAATATTCGAAGTTTTCCAGAAGATTTCGCTTAAAAAAATTCTTTTTGCATGCTGTCAGAATCGAGATGGAGCATCCTGTGACGGGGAAGAGGATTGCAATTGAGGCTCCGATGCCGAAGGTGTTCAATGACTTTCTTAATAATCTGGCATAGATAATGTTCCGTTTGTGGATGGCCTGCCAGCCGTAGCCATAGCGTCTCAGTGCTAGAGACGCCATCCTACGCGCTCCCCACTACGCCAAGGCTACGAGGGGCAGGTCGCGGCTTCGGATGGCAGCCTCCGCTATGCGAAGGCTGGAACATCTTACGGGGCTAAGTGGTGCTGAAAAGTTGAAGTTGATAAAAGTTTTTTTTGAGGAGGGGTTGACTGTGTTTTTTGAGAGAACCACCATATATAACTACCGCCCCGCCACCCTGAAGCTTAACCCACCCCAGGGGGGAGGGTGCATCTAGGCTTCACTTCAAACCCCTTTCGAAATCTCTATTCAATCTATAAGATACCCCCATGCGAGTCCTATCCGGTATCCAACCATCGGGCCAACTACATATAGGCAACTACTTTGGTTCGATGAAACCAAATCAGGAGTTTGTGTCAAAATCTGAACAAAGTTATTACATGATTGTTGATCTTCATGCACTTACCACATTGCATAATGGCGAAGAACTTAGGAAAGCAAGACTGAATGCGGTAAAAGATTGCCTGGCCATTGGATTTGATCCGGAAAAAGCAGTTTTATTCGCTCAATCTGATGTCAAAGAACATACGGAGCTAACTTGGATTTTGAGTTGTGTCACCCCAATGGGTCTTCTTGAAAGGGCTGTCAGTTTCAAGGATAAAATAAAACAAGGTATCGATGCATCAGTCGGTTTATTTACATATCCGGTTCTGATGGCCGCTGACATTCTTCTTTATGACATCACACATGTTCCAGTTGGAAAAGATCAAAAGCAACATGTGGAAATGGTTCGCGATATAGCACAAAAGTTCAATAATACTTTTGGAAAAGATCTACTAACTTTGCCTGAACCCGTTATTCAGGAAGAAGTAGCAGTCGTCCCTGGGACCGATGGACGCAAGATGAGCAAGAGCTATGGGAATACGATTCCAATATTCGGGGAAGAGAAGGCGATCGAGAAAGCAGTAATGGGAATGGTCACAGATTCAGCCGGAGCGAATGATCCCAAGGATCCGGAAAAGTCAGTGATTTTTACGATACATAAGCTAGTTCTTTCCGATTCTGACGCAGGTAAATTAGCAGATGAATATAAGAATGGAATTCCTTATGGAGATGCAAAAAATAGGCTTTTTGAAGATATGATGGATTTCTTTGGTCCAATGAGGGAGAAAAGGGAAAAATTGACTGATAAGAAGGTCAAAGAAGTGCTTGAGTCTGGTAAAGAGAGGGCGGAGAAAGTTGCCAAATCTACTATGGAAAGGGTTAGGCCTGCTATTGGCCTATAAGGCATAAAATGGTATAATATGCTTATTATGGACAAAGGGATGTTTACTGTCACAAAAAAGAAGGTCAAATGGCCATGTTGGCCTCTGGTAATTTTTGCAATGATATTTATGTGTCTTGAGTGTGTATTTCTATTCATAATGCACTTTGCGGCCTGGATTCATCAGGCCGTGTATTTTTCCATAATTGGCATCCCTAAGATTCCATTCAAAGAGTTCTTGGTGTTAGATAGAGATGAGCTAAAAAAACTTAATTGGTTTCAGCATGTGGGATGTATTTATTGCGGATATGGGAATGCTGTTGTTGCATATGCCAAAGCTACGGTAAATATGACAGAATTGTATTCCTGCGCAATCAAGCATGATATTGCCAAAAGAGGGCAGGAGCATCAAAAAAAGTTCTTCGAATACGCTAAATTTAAGTAGGGTAGGAAATTGAATAAAAGGCAGAATTTTGCTATAATAATCGGATTCATAACAAACAAATCCATGAAAAAAATTAAGCTCAATACCAGAAGGCGAGCCATCGCAGCATCGCTGATAGTAATAATGTCTGCGCCTCTCGCTATGAATATTCTTGCGACTATTCAAAGGAATGGGGAATTTGGAGGAACTGTTGGTGACATAAGCAACATGGAATCCCGTATTCCCAACAGGGTCGGTGCAATAAAAAGTCGTGCAAGCCAGAGAAAACAGCAAAGAGAGTACTGGAATGCTATGAAAAAATATCAGTATAGGATTAGAGACGGGGAAGAAGGTTTGGTTCCTCCGGATGTGAATGATTACCAGTCAATTCTTTTCTACATACGAGATAAACAGCTTCCTGCTCAGTCAAAAGAGGAAGTACATGGTTCGGCGGGAGAGGAGGGAGTAAGTAGTTTGCAGGTTGAGGAGTTGGGAGAAAAAGAAAGACATCTTCTTCGCAGATATCAACGGGCCAATAATTGTCCTGATACACTGGTTAATTATGGTCTGGCTGGTTTTTACAATCTTTGTAAGTCTGTAACAAAAAATCCCACAACCCAAGCGCGCCGTGGGCTCCTAAATCCAAGACAATGGATGAATCGTGATAAAAAGTCATCTGCTCCAACAATGAAGTTAAGAATGCAGATGCTTAAGCAAGCGCTGGACAGGTCAAACAGGAAAGAGAATACGAGTCCTGGAAGGCCGACTCCATATATTAAATAAGACAATCAACAATCAACACGCTCGCCATGCACCGATCGCTTCGCTCTGATGCATGGCTGAGCTTTCAACAATCAACTTAGTGTTGATGGTTGACTGTTGATAGTTGATTGTTAATGTTGGTATTACCGTTAGTTATTGCTAATCTCAATACATGCTTATACTCGCATCCTCCAGTCCTCAGCGTCAGCGGTTATTGAAGGAGTTAGGTGTTGAGTTTGAAATAATACCCAGTTCAATCAATGAGGCGGAAGTTATTCTGGAAGATCCAATTGAGCGTGCCAAGCTTCTTGCTCGGCTCAAGGCAGAGGATGTTTCACGCCAATATTCAGGTGCTTGGGTAATTGGGAGCGATACTTTGGTGGTTTCGTCAGCTGGAAATCTACTTGAAAAGCCATCTGATGAATCTCATGCTCGTGAAATGCTCAGAGAACAGAGCGGGGGAGCGTCTCAAGTCCACTCGGCAATCAGTTTGATAACTCCGGATTCAAAAAAACATGAAGATATATCAACTTCACTTGTTCACTTCAGAAAACTTACTGATGAAGATCTTGATTGGTGGATTTCGACGGGGCTCTGGGAGGATCGTTCCGGTTCATTCCAGATAGAAGGGGATGGTCAGAAGCTTATTGAAAAGTTTGAGGGTGATTTTAGCGGGGTAGTAGGTCTTCCAATCAGTTTGCTCAGCAAGTTATTCAGGGATTCTGGATTTATTATTCCGTGAGCTCGAGAGCAATAATCTTTGTAAAGGCATCGATGGTATGTTGTATTGCGTCTATTCGAATGCGATTATCGTAAGCATTATAGTGAAATCCTCCTTCTGCTCGCTCGGGTTTTTGCATGTAATACATATTTGGACCGGCGAATTGAAGATTCATCAGGTTGTGAGCTCCAAGTAGAACAGAATTTCTATATTTTTCGGTACGAGCAACATCGCCTGCATCACGTGCAATTTCATACGCATATGCAAGCCCTTCAACAATCACAGCATTAGTTGTGGAATATGGAATTTGATATCCTTTGATTTTCGGATTAAAGAAACTTCCTAGATAGTCCATATACGGACGACCATCAGTATTCTGCATCTCAATCAGTTTGTCATTTATAGTAAAAATGGGAGCAATATATTTCTCATCTCCTGTGATCTTGAATAGTGTCGACAAAGACATTGTGTGCCAAGGAACATACCCCGGATAATAGTTCTCATCTATCTTGTCGACGTATTCGACTAAGTAGAAGTCTTGTGCTTTGTGCGCGGTTTCTAGATATGATTGCTCTTTTGTGCGTTCGTAAAGTTCTGACATTCCCAAAATTGCCCCACCGGAGGAGTAAGCCAGATGCCAGTTTTCATTATTGACAGTACCTGTATAAGCATAGAACGCATCAAATGAACCGTCCTCATGCTGCATTGACATGATCGTGTTCGCGAGTTTATCAGCCTTATCTTTATACTCATCAAAAAGCGGGCTATAGCTAAGTGCGCGTATAGCCATACTGTTGGAACCGAGACTCGACCATTTGTTGTTGTAAATGTACCCCTTGTCTCCATCTTCACGATACCAATTATCGAAGATGTAATTTAGGTTTTTTCGGTGTGTATCGAGGTAGTTCGGATTATCCTGGCTGAGCTTTGCTAATACGACTGATGCCATTAGTTGGCGCGGAATGGTATTTTTATCAGAATATTTTTCGTTCGATGGATTGTATATATACTCAAACGTTCCGTTCTTTTTTATATGTCTCTTAAACCACACAAATGCCAAATCAAGAGACTTCTGAATACGATCTTTTGTACTGTTCACTTCAAGCGCAGGAGTATTACCCCTGTAAAATGTAACGATTTCAGGCGATAGATGTGTCGTTCCAAAATGCAGCGTTCGGAAAATGTATTTTTCTACATTCGGATCACCAGCACAGTCTTCAGGTAACTTTGCCTTCTTGCATAGGCTCTCAAGAAGTTTTGCAGTATTGTGATTCAACTCAATTGCTACGTCGTTATAGTATACAGCTACTTTGTTGCCTTTCTTAAATTTAATCCCATGTATACCGGGCTCATATGTACTATTGTAAGGATGGTTTTTCCCAAGAATAAACATTTCGATTTTAAGATTCGGAATATCTTTTTCTTCGATTGATCCATTATATCGTTGATCCTTGAGAGTACGCTGTGTTGCTATGTAGATACTACTTGCAAGATTATTCTCTCGTGCAGACCACGATCCCTTCTTTTTGCCCTGAAGACGAAAAGCGATAAATACAGTGTTATTAACACCATCATAACGCGCAGGCCAAGTGTGCTCCGCCTCTACTTTCCCACTAAAAAAGTCAGAAACAGAAGTCTGAGCGACAGTAATAAAGTAATGTTTGTCTTCCTGAGAGAGAATCGGTATTGCCTCGTTATCAAATGAAATATTATCTTGTGTGACTTGCGCAGTCAGGTTGCATCCCGATAGTACCAAAACGACTGCTGCAAGCCATACAATACCTTCTTTGCTGGTATATTTAAGCATTGTCGGCGACAGTATCATACGGAAAATACAAGTCAATCTATCTTGGACTCGATCTTGGCAATTTTCTCGAATGTAAATTCCCTAAGCTCATCAAAAATAGGTTCAGTTGAAGCACAACCAAGGACAGCTGAGCGAACATCATCAGGATCATCCAATTGCCATTCTGCTTTTCCGCCTGCTTCTTCTATCATCATAAAGCCGACAGCAAGGTCCCAAATGCGGGGGCCATGAAAAGTTGCACCATCATTTTGGCCCTTTAGAATCTTACCAAGTTCATCGGCGGCGCAGCCGTAGTTCTCAATGCTTGCACAGAGGGGAACGGGAACGCGAGGAACACCATCAATAATTTCTTCTCTTCCGCGGAAATTTGTGCAAATCATTGCTTCGTTCATATCTTTTGTTTTGCGAAGTACCACAGGTTTATTGTCATAAAAAACTCCCTGGCCTTTGATACACTTAAACTCATCATTTTGAAGAGGCAAGATCATGACACCCAGAATAATTTCATCATTTTTCATCAATCCAAGTATTACTCCAAACTCTTCACGACCATGCATAAAAGGCTTTGTACCATCAATCGGATCAATTACCCATCTGTATGGTGAGTCGGGATCTCCAATATTGTCAGCTCCTTCCTCCTCGGCTACAACTCGATGGTCTGGATAATTCTTTTTAATCTCACCAATGATCAAATTCTGAACGTCAAAATCGGCCTCTGTAACAAAGTCGCGGGGAGACTTATTTTTTATATCTAAATCGATGCCCTTTTTGTGATATTCAACGGCAAGATCTGCACCTTTCTTTGCTGTTATTAAAGCAAAGTTCAAAGCCAAATCAAGATCAAGCTCGCTCATACCGGCTCGGCATCGGGATCTTTCCCATCTCCGACAAGGGTGAAGTCGTCGCCTTTGTCCTCGTAGTCACCGCTTTCGAAAATGCGATCATCCTTAGTATCATCGTTATCATCATCATCGTCATCATCGAACCACATAGGGTAAGGGGGGAATGGATGAATATAGAATAGTAAATATTTTAAATTGAGGGAAGTCGGTATTCTTTCAAAATTTCCCTGGCCCTCTTGTATCTTGGCATTCCCTTGCCCACTGTATTCCAATATGTCTTTGAATGATTGCAGTGTTTAAGGTGCGCAAGCTCATGAACTATCACATATTTGAGCACCGAGGGCGGAACAAATAATAGCGCAGAATTTAGCATTATAATTTTTTTTGGACTGCAACTGCCCCATTGGGAAGAAGCGAATTTGAGCCTGATTTTCCTTAGAGGAAAGCAATATTGCAAATCATTAAGCTCATGCACCAGCATTCGTACTCGGCGTTCCTCAGCACTACTTAAAAGGTCCCAAAGGAATGCATGCAGGGCTCTTCTTCTGACGTGAGGGCTGATTGTAACGGTCCATCCTCTGAAATTTCTTCTGGCACGCGTCTTTTCCCCTGCTTTAAGTGTGAAGTGATAGGCTTTGCCGGTGGCTGTTCTTACTGTAAGGCTCTCTGAGCCCTCTAGGAGAGGTCTGAAGGGGTCAATCAGCTTCATCTGTTCATCTTCTAGTATCTGCCTGGTCATGCGTCTTAGAAGGTCAGATATGTGCTCTTCCTGCTCCATTCGAGTCAGGTTTTTGGCAAGCCTGATCACAATGGTTCCATCGCGAAAAACTGCGCGGGAATGCTTGTTTCTGGTATGTTCTACCCTGTGGCGGATTCGTTTTGAAGCCATGGAGAGAGGTAGTATAACATTGGCTGTCAACATGCTTTGATTCGGACAGTCAGAGCTTTGACAAATATAGAATTGATTTAATTATAACTGTTCCGCTTGAGGGCGGAACGTCTTTGGGGGCTTTGAATAGATCAAAAGTGGGATTCGTGAAAAGATTTTTTTGAGAGTGTATTGACGTCAAGTTTTAGAAGATCACCATATAAACTTACCACCCACCCACCCTCGCCACTAACCCACCCCTGGGGGGCGGGTGTATCTTAATGTTAAGAATTACTCAGTACCAATACAAGATTCAATCATCTCCACACCTCTCTGCAACTTCTCTCTGGCGACTGCGTGATCAATGAAGAATGGGATTTCCAAAAGCATAAGCTCCGCATCTTCATAGCAGCCCCTTGTATTCTTCAGATCATCTTCATCGGAATCTTCCGTTCCAACCATAATCAAATCTATCTGTCGTATCAAATGCGATGTCCATGACAGGAGTCCGTCGGCTCTAAGAGCTGAAACCGAAAGCCAATAAGGAGCTTTATATCGCTCGGTCAAATTCTTCTTTGTTTCAACCAGCCCTTCTTCGGTCGTATAAACTCCAGCATCAATACCGTCGATAACTGCAGTAATTGAATCCATTAGCGGGACAATACTTGTATTAATTCTCTCTTTGGCTTCATCTGATGTTCCAGGAAGTTTATATAAAAAAGCGCGTTCCTTTCGTATGTCTTCCAAGTCCAAAGTTAGTTCTCCTCGGTAACATCTGAGCATTATTGGAAGCCTGATATTCGAATTTGATTTGCGTACATCATTTCTACACCCCTTCAAGTAATCTTTTTTCTCTATTCGGCGTAATTCTTCATCGTGCCTGTAAAGTAGAAGAGCTCTGTGCTTGCTTTTTCTTCTTAGAAAAAAACCAATGGATTTTTTTCTTCGTTCATCGTCAGTTAGAGCTTTAATTTCCTGCTCTTCTTCTGCCAATTGCCCAGTCAAATTTCCGGTGCTCTGAATCATCTCTCTATTATCCGCAAAATAATCTGATTCAACCATATCTTTTACCAGATTGCCCGTTGCGGCGACTATAGTTATGGCAATACCAGCAATAAATATAGATTCAATACCGCCGTACTGTATGCGCTTCTTTGTTTTTTTACCCCGCGTTGGAGCGCGAGGCCGTGCACCCAACGTGGTGCTGCGGGAGCGACGAGTGCGGGGCTTCTTGGGCATAAAAAAAGTATATCCTGTTTTTTACGCAATTGTTAGCAATCCTTAAGTTCTTACTTCAGCCATAATTCTACCTTTCAGTAGTCCAACAACGGAGTCCAAGTCATCATTCACTATCAGGTCATCAAACAGATGTTTTTTCTGCTCAAAGAAGTCCAGATCGCGTTCGGCATTCTTCATCCTTTCATCAATCGAAGCATCGGTATCCCTACCTCTGGTACGAAGTCTATGGAGAAGGCAACTGAGCATCAGTCTTTTGCTTTTACCAGGAGGCAGAAGTCCGAAAGACAGAATTGATCTTCGGCTATAGGTTCTAACCAAGTCTTGCAGCAGTCCCATCTCTGTAATTACAACAGGGACTTTGTGTTCTTCCCAAATGGCCTCAATATCAGATTTTCGATACCCGTACCATCTGCTTTGAGTGGAAGAGGGGATGCGGGAACACGATGCAAGACGGCCTTGCTTCTTTAGAATCTCGAATTTTTTTGGGTCGATGTATTCATATTCATCTTCATCCTGATCAGACGGCTCGCGCGTTGTTAGAATTGGTACTTTTGCAGCGTAGTCACCGACTTTGGTGGTTAGAATTTTACTGATAGTTGTTTTTCCGACTCCGGATGGTCCTGTTAATGCAATTATGTATCCTGTGAATTCTTTTTCCTGGACTAGCTCACCTTCCATCGGCTCGAAACAAACATCATAAGTTCTAAGTCCCTGCTCATTTACTCTCATTAGTCTCATGCGTGGAGTCACTCTCTGTCCGATACTCACTTTCGAGCTTGTAAGTTGTCCTATTGTTTTCATTCCATCGTCTAATTCAATAATTCCAACAGTTCTTGGCTCCTTTCCAAACCCTTTGGGAGGATGAACTATGGTTGTGAAGGATATGACAGTGCCTTCCTGCATTTTTTTGCGGATATTCTTTTGGGCTCGGTGGATTGTGGAAGGTGTGTCAGGCATGATTTAACAATCGACAATCAACACGTTCGCCATGCACCGATCGCTTCGCTCTGGTGCATGGCTGAGCTCTCAACAATCGACTACTTGTTGAAAGCGCACATAGTGCGCGTGTCGATTGTTGATTGTCGACAGCGCAGCGTGTTGGCCAGTCAAGGATAGCTAAGAAATTAACTGACATTTTCTAAAATATGAATACAACAAGTGGCGCCGGCTCCTCCAAAATTATGAGCAAGTGCATATTTCTCATTCGAAGACTTGAGTTGTTTAATCAGATCAACAATTTGCTTGATGCCGGTTGCTCCAACAGGATGTCCACAGGCCTTCAATCCTCCAGATGCGTTTACAGAGGGTTTTGAATCACTCTCATATAAGCGTATTCCTCTGCCAGGGGCTGCAAATCCAAGATCTTCCAGATTAATTACAGCTGCGATAGAGAAACAATCATGTGTTTCCAGATGTGCGATGTCGTCGCGCGTAATTTCGGCCTCATCCAAAGCTCTATCCATAGCGTCTCGTGTTGCGGGGAATGATGTAATGGAAGGGCGCTCGGCAATGCTAAGAGTATCCGTGCTCACTTGGGAAGCTTTGATCTTGATAGGGGACTCATTGGTTGAAGATAGGATGACTGCAGAAGCTCCGTCAGAAATTGGTGAGCAGTCCAGTAAGCACAAAGGGTCTGCAATTGATGGACTTTGTGAAATTTTTTCCTCAGGAATTGCATTTCTAAACTGTGCATTCGGATTTTTCGCGGCATTTGCGTGATGTTTGGCACTAACCTTATTAAGTTTCTCTCTCGTTAGTCCGTATTCATGCATATATCTGTTTGTGATCAGTCCGAAGATTCCAGGAAAGGTCAGGCCTGTCGGAATATCCTTCTCGGCATCAGCTGCCCCCATTAAGCTTAAAGAAATTTCTTCGGATGAAACGTCGGTCATCTTCTCGACCCCTATTACCAATACATTTTCTGCTCTTCCGCTTTCAAGCAGACTTATTGCGGTGTGAACTGCAACGGATCCTGATGCGCAGGCAGCTTCGGTTCTAAGTGCAGGAGGACGATGGGGAAGTAATGCGGATGCCATTGCGCCTAAATGAGCTTGATCGTTAGTTCTTTCGCCAAGCATGTTAGAAACAATGATGAAATCGATATCAAGTGCGGTCAGATCCGAGTTATCGATGGCAGAAGTTACTGCTTCGCCCATCAAGTCCTTTAGGCTTTTGTCCCAATGCTCGCCAAAAGGCGTTTGGCCTGTACCTACAATAAACACATCCTGGTTCATATTTGTGAGTATCCTACTAAAAGGAAACAGAAGAAGCAAAATAGAGGAAACAGAAGAAACAAAAGAAACAGAGGAAACAGAGGATTTGTTAATAAATCAGTTAATAAAGGCACACTCAGTTTACTCTTCTGTTTCCTCTTAATCCTCTGGTTCTTCTGTTTCCTAGGAGGTGCATTTCAGATATTCGCCATAACTAATATATTCATTATTTCTTGTATCTGAAGGGAGGGGTATTCCGTCTTTGAGCATTGTAAACACAAATGCATCGGATCCTGCTCCTGATCCATAGCTTACAAGCAGTATTTTCTCATTCTTTTTTGCATTCTGAAGGACATTAATCAGTCCCAAAAGGGAGCAAGCTGAATATGTGTTTCCAATTTCGGGAACTATAAAACCGTGCTTCATTTGTTCTTTGTTCAGATTAAACTTTTTAGCAACTTTTGATGGGAATTTTGCATTTGGCATGTGAAAGATTGCGTGATCAATGTCAGAAACCTTAAGTTCAGAAACTTCCAAAATCCCTTTAAGTGCTTCTTCAACGTGGCGGAAGTAAGCGGGTTCGCCTGTAAACCTTCCGGCGTGCTCCGGATACTTCTTATCAGACGCTCTCCAGAAGTCCGGAGTGTCTGTTGTAAAGCTCAGAGTCTTTTCGAGTCTGCAAATGGCATTTTTGTCATTCTCAGGACCGATAATTATTGCACCGGCACCTGCGGCCGCTGTGTACTCAAGCGCATCACCGGGTTTGCCTTGTGCTGTGTCTGAGCCGATTGCAAGTCCGTACTCTATCTGACCTGACCTGACCATGCTGTCCACAATCTGCATTCCGGCTGTTCCTGCTTTGCATGCAAACTCCAGGTCAGCACAATGTGAAAACGAATGGCACTCAAGAGCAGAGGCAACCATTCCACTTGTTGGTTTAACTGCGTACGGGTGACTCTCAGATCCTACAAAAACTGCGGAGATCTGACTCGATTTTAATTCGGATGTATCCAATGCAACTCGTCCGGCCTCAACTGCCATCGTAAATGCATCTTCCCCGTGGTCAGGAACAGTTTTTTCCGTCACACCCAGTCCTTTTATGTACGAAGCAGGATCTTGGTTATGACTTTTCGCAATCTCTTCAGTTTTAATTCTCTTTGAAGGGATGTATTGGCCGAAACTGATTATTGCACTGTGTGTCACGAGATAATTTTATAGGAAAACAGACACATAAAAACAAAAAAGAATAATAAAAAGGCCTCGCCTCCACCGGTGAGGCGGAGGAGGGGTGACAATCGAACAGAGAAAAAATCAAAGCAGAGGAGTGAGGAGGAGACGATCAGTCGATGCTGGGAATTTCAACCAGCGGTTTTTCTCCCGGAGGCACTCCTTCCTTGGTTGTCAGGTCGAGCGCTTCTATCCTATCGTTGAAGCTTTCGATCCTATTGTTCAGATTCATTTTCGTGTCCAGCAGGAGGGTGAGTGCCTTCACGTTGCGCAGGCCTTCAGACTCATCCGCGGGAGGTTTCGAGGCAGAATCCCACTCCACCAGACATTTCTCGATATCATCCATGATATCTTCGCGTTCGTCTTCATGCTGATAGAACACGACCATGCCCGCGTAGAGTTTGACCTTCTCCTCGAGCTCCTGGTTTCGTTCATTCTTGGCGTCCTGAGCACCCAGTAGGTATGCAGCAGCCGCCGTGACAACGAGAACGACAATGTAGCTAGCAAGTTTTTTCATCTCGGACTCCTGGGTTTGAGACTCACTTGGAAACGGCAATACTCGGCACAATTGATGCAGAAAATTGCCGCTTCCGGTTATCTGTTCGATGTATAAATGATCACATTCTCAATGCGAGAATGACTGAAGAATTATAGCTTAAAATTGGTGATTGTCAATAATACTTTACCTTCCAAGCTTTCCATGTGCCTTAGCCAAGGTATGCGTTGCTTGAGCAGCTAAGAGTGATATTTCGCCTGCCAGAACGGCAGCTCCTACAATCTCGGCCAGTTGTCTGGCCTTCGACAATCGACAATCGACAATCGACTTGAGAATAAGATCAAGACATTGTTTTTGAGCAGGTAACTGAGTTCCTCCACCTCGCACTCCAATAAGTATTGCAGGACAACGGACTCTTATGTTGATTGTTGATTGTTGAGAGTCCGCCTTGGCGGACGTGTCGATTGTCGTATCAGTCAACGAGCCTTCAACAACATGCGCAGAGTCTTGACCGGTTGCAAGGTACAAGGCGGAGATGATGTTGGTGGCGTGAAGGTTTGAACCAAGTGCTCCGGCTAACTTTGATCCGACATCAAGTTTGGCATGGGCAGTTTTTGTGAGTGACTCAGAATCAGACTTCAAAACTTCTCTGATGACATCTTCGGAAAGCTCAGCTTCCGCAATTACTTCGTAACCTCTACCCAAGTCGTGTGTTCTTTTACTTGGTTTTTTATCCGAGTCTACATTTCCTGCAACTGTTACGAACTCAAGTCCTTCAATATTAGACTGCAACCATTCTCCAATTGCTTGCGCCGCGATTGTCACCATGTTCATTCCCATTGCTTCGTCTGTATCGCAGTTAATTGTCAGAAAAATATGATCATCAGCTTCATCAATGCAAAAACTAATTATCTTAAGGTGGTTACTGGTACTTTCTCCGATCTGTTTCCATTTCGATTCTAGTTTTTGTAACGAATTGACAATTGACAATTGACAATTGACAATTCGGAAAGCCAAAGAGCGAGTTATTCCGTGATATGTCGATGAAGTTTTTACGCCACCAGCTAAGTTCAAGGCTTTACATCCTCTATTAACGCTTGCGACAAGTGCACCTTCAGTTGTTGCAAGGGGAAGATGGATATCAGCAGTCTTGCCTGAAGAGAATTGAACGTTAAGAGGTCCTGCAAGACCGACCGGAATCGGAACGTGCCCGAACATTTGCTCACAGTTCTTCTCTTCAGCGTTTCCAAGCTTACTGGGGTCAACAGATAATGCTCCTAAATCCGCTCCTAGCTCTCTTTCTATGGTCTTGCGTCGTTCGTCGCAACGGTCGAAGGAATTTAAGCCTGTTGGCAGAGTTCTAAGGTCCATAGATTGTATGTACATTGTACATACAGTGCCTGCCTGCCGGCAGGCAGGTATATACAACGAATAAAAGCTTAAGCAACGGTAGCACTTCGACTGCGCTCAGTGTGAACTAATTCCTTAATGATCTTTGCTCCCGCACCGGTCTTTGCTTCAAACACTTTGCATCCTTCCTGCGCGTAGGCAAACTCACGAACTCGGTCGACTGACTCATCGGTACAAATCAACTGAACAGTTGGTCCTGCATCCATTGTGTAAAAAACGGGGAGATGCTCAGCATTTCTAAGTTCAATTATCCCTTCTGTGATGCGATGAGTGTCGTCAGTTAAGTAATGAAGCGCAGGAGTTGAGGTTTGCATCACCATATGCATGTCCAGAACGTCTTCTTCGCAAACGTATGTAAGTTTTTCGAAATCTTTTGCGAGCACCGCATCGATGCACTCCTTTTGTCTGCAGTTCATGATGGCATCAACACGGTCTTTGTAGTGAGGACTACTGTGTGCAGTTGGATGGCCTTCTGTTGAACCGATTTTTTTCTCGATCATTGTTGGAACAACAATAATGTCATGCAGGGGCCAATGATTCTCATCTGCAAATTGCTTTCCGTATGCACTGTCGATTTCTTCTCCTTCGCCTGCAACAAGTGCAACAAATCCTCCGTGCACACTTCGCCCTGCGGAACCGGATCCAAGTCTTCCAATAACACTAGCTTGGTCGTCAGTGAGTTCGATAGTTTCTGCAATCAAACCTTGTATTGCTTTTGCGAGACAGCTGAAGACTGCGGATGAAGAAGCAAGACCTACGGCAGATGGAATATTTGATCTGACTGTAATATTACATGATGCAGGAATAGCGTCAGGTGCTTCAAGCTTGGCCAGATACGTCTTTACGTTTTCCAGAGTCTTTCCAAACCGAGCCACGTGCTTCTCTCCAAGAATCTTTTCTGTGCCATCTGGATTAAAGGAATGCACAACAAGCTCAGGCGAATGATCAATATCAATCTCTACATTTGGACCGTCCAAACTCATAGAGAATGAATCGGCCATTGGAATTCTAAGCGGATCATTTCGGTTTCCCCAGTACTTAATCCATGCGGAGTTGGGGGAGGAGGATGCTGTGATCATAATTGAGAATGGAAAATGGATAATTGAGAATGATTTCTTATACTTGGATATATTTTAACTGGTGTTTGTCTAGTATTACTTGAAAAATCTCAGGTTTTTTGGTGATAGCCAATACCATTCCTCCTCCTCCGGTCCTTCCTCCGGCTCCCAAAACCTTGGATGCACCTCCGGATGATTCAATTTCTTCGATCAGACTCTGTACTTCTGGTGGAACGATTTCAAGAATTAGTTGTGATTGATAATTATCTTTAATAATTGATTCAAAATCATCTTTGTCGATAAGTCTTTGTGTGCACGCTCCAATTTCTTCCAGCGCTTTGTATATATCCGGCTCAGATGAACGACGATTATCAACAAATTCAATCAAT
Source organism: Candidatus Peribacteraceae bacterium (assembly GCA_030750465.1). Taxonomy (GTDB): domain Bacteria; phylum Patescibacteriota; class Gracilibacteria; order Peribacterales; family Peribacteraceae; genus UBA2144. The sequence continues at coordinate 8,862 of JASMHZ010000001.1, read as the reverse complement.
TCACTCGTCGTTTCATTTGGCTTTCCTGTATCAATCAAAATCGCATCCTTAAGTATGTCATTGGGCAACTCAATTGGTTTACATCCCTCATCTTTCTTATAAAGGATAGGAGAGTCTTCCCAAATTACATTGAAATCGATTCCGCTGTTGTGGGGACTTAAGCCTTTTTCAATTGCGAGAGCTTCGGATCGGCAATCTTCACCGAGTAGGCATCTGCTGACTGCAATTACAAGAGAAGTCGATGAACCCATACCTTTCCCAAGAGGAATTTGGTTCGATATTGTCAGGTGTCCCTCCAAAATCTTGCCTTTGAACTTCTGAATTTGGCTTAGAATATCTCTTAAATAGGCATCCCAATGGCGATCTCCTTTAATGCCTTCCCACTCAATCTCAATTTCCTCACAATTTCTATCTTCTTCAAATTCGGTCTTCATTCTTGGCAAAGAGGGGACTGCGATTCCGGGATATCCGAATACAACTGCATACTCGCCAGCAAGAATTATCTTTCCCGGAGCTGAACCGGTAGTTTTCATTCTCCAAATCGGCGGTTTCGGTCAGAAAAATTGTCAACAGCGACTTGGAGATCGTCAATAGAAAAGTCAGGGAACAATTTATCCTCAAAAATCCACTCTGCGTATGCCGCCTGCCACATGAAGAAGTTAGAAGTTCGTTTTTCGCCGGAAGTTCGGATGATAATATCAATGTCAGGCAGTTCTGGGTGATCAAGATTTTCCTTCAGTGGAGATTCAGGGGAAATTTTTCTTGCAGCTCTCTCAATTTCATCTTTTCCTCCGTAATCAACTGCAAGATGAAGTGTGAAATCAGTTTGGTCAGAAGTTTTTTCCTCTGCCTCCTTTATAAGCTCTGCTAAAGAAGAGGGGATTCGATCTTTTCTTCCGGAATGGCAAAACTTAGTCTTGTTTTCGATGAAGTTTTCTTGTTCTTTCCTCAAATAATCCTCGAGCATCTTCATGAGCATTTCAATCTCTTGTCTTTCGCGCTTCCAGTTCTCGGTCGAGAAGCACCAAACAGTCAGAACAGAAATTCTCTCGTCGTTTCTGCACCACTCAGTTAGTGCTTTGAAGTTTTCAATAGCCTGCTCATGCCCTTTCCAGGGATTTAGACTGCGCGATTTTGCCCAGCGCCTATTACCGTCAGGAATAATGCCTAAATGGATTGCATTATCATTATTCATTGATCAGTTTCGAGTATATGTTTTAAGGCTAAGGGTAACCATGGACTGTAATTTTCATTATGTTCATCAATATCCTTCATAAGTTCATCTATATTTATCCATTTGGCCTCCTCAACTTCTTCTGGATCCAATTTAAACTCAATATCCCCATCAACTTCTCCTACAAATATTGTGTCGTATTCATACTCGGCCCCTTTGCCCTTAGGATCTTTTGCCTGATATACAAAGGAGGAGCACTCAGTTAGATCACAAGTAAAGCCACATTCTTCCTCAAGCCTTTTTTCAGCTTGGATCTCTAGATCTTCCTTTTCCTGGAAGTGAGAACAACATGTATTTGCCCACAATCCGCCGAATAGTTTCCGATCGGATCTTTTCTGTATCAGTAATTGCTTCCAATTATCTCTAAATATGAATATAGAGAATGCTCTATGTAATTTACCATCACCTTCGTGAGCAATTTGTCTGTCACAGGCCTCTAGGATGTTTCCATCAGCATCACAAAGCAGAACATGTCGCATAAGCATACTGTCAATTGTCAATTGTCAATTGTCAATTGTATAACGAAGCAAGTTTGCTTTTACGTACAGGTCTGTATAATCAGCGCCATATGGAAAACTATGCTGACATCCTGACCAAATCTATTGGTCCAAACACCATTCAATCTATGCTGATAGCGATTATCACTTTTATCGTTGTTTACATAGCTCTTACGATTTTTTGGAAGGTTTTGCTTAAACGTTTACGTATAATAGCTAAGAAAACGCAGATGAAGGCTGATGATGTAGTTCTGGATGTATTGGAAGGAGTTGGGCAATTATTTTATATAGCAATCGCTCTTTTTGTTTCGGTTCAGTCTCTTGCTCTTTCGCCTGCAGTAGGGACTATTATCAAAGCAGTATTTCTGATTGCTGTTGTTTCCGAGATAATAAAACTTGCAGATCGAGTGATACATTACTCCTTGGTAAAGGGTATGCAGTCTAAGAATAGGGATATGAGTGCATCGGAAGAGGCGAAGATATCGGGTGTCTTTTCAATTTTTATTAAGTTTGGATTATGGTCAATTGGTTCGCTTCTGATATTAAGCAACTTAGGTTTCGATGTTACATCGCTGATCGCAGGCTTAGGTATTGGAGGCTTGGCGATTTCGCTTGCGCTTCAAAATGTTCTGGGAGATATGTTCAGTTCACTATCGATTGCAGTTGATAAGCCGTTTCAGGAAGGGGACTTTATCGTGGTTGGAGATAACAAAGGAACGGTTAAACATGTTGGTATCAAAACCACTAGGCTTGAAGCTTTGGAAGGAGAAGAGATTGTTATTTCCAATACGGAACTTACAACTGCGCGTGTACAGAACTATAGAAAGCTCAAAAAAAGAAGGGTTGTATTCACTGTGGGAGTTGAATATGGAACTCCAACCGAAAAACTCGAGAAGATTCCGAATATTATTAAGCAATGCATCAAAAGTGCGGGAAAAACGGAATTTGATCGCTGCCACTTTGTTGAGTTTGGAGATTCAAACTTAAATTACGAGATTGTTTACTACATAGAATCCAAGGAATACATCGATTATGTTGATGCACAACAAAAGATGAACATTTCGATTTTGAATGAGTTTGCACAAGAGGGGATCGAGATGGCGTTCCCGACGAGGACTGTTCACGTAGTAAAGTAAATGCCTTCATCGAATGAATTTTGGGCTTTTCCGATAGAAAAGCTTAGTGAAAACTTAGAGAAGAACCTAAAGAAGGATATGCAAGAGTCCTCCGGTGTGTCGCTTGTGATTGGATGCCCGTTTCCTGCGTCAGTTTTGGATAAGTTCAAGGAACTTAAAGAAAAAGTCGGGTCAGATATCGATATAAAGTGGAGGAAAGATGCTTCCGCATTTCACGTGACTGTTTACGGGCTTGTCATACCTTCCGAATATCGTGGAGAGGAGTCTTGGCATGCGATGGAGGAAAAAGTACCTGAGCTCATAGAGATATTTAATGAATTCAAGGGATTTGGACTTAGTATTCAGGGAATATCTATACTTGGGATGGGGGCAGTCGCACTAAATGTATCCGACTCGCCGGAACTTCAAAGGTTTCGTGGGAAGATTGGTCAGCTCACGGGTGTAAGCCCTCTAAAGTTTGGCGGGAAAACCATTAAATGCATTATTGGAAGAGTAAATAAGATTGATGAAGAGGGGAGAGAGAAGCTTAGAAACATTTGCGAGGAGCTAAAGAGCTTTGAAGTTGGAACTTTGAAAGTAGATAGCCTAAAGATGGTGCATTACAAACATAGGTTTTTGGATAAAGTGACTGATCAGGTCGTTATCTAATTTTCGGCGTTTTTCTAGAAAAGTGTGCGAACTCAGGCGGGGGATGCTACCTTAAAGGGCCTTTTTTGTAAATCATTAAAAACGCTAAATTTTGTACACTAGAGCCTGTAAGAGCCTAAATCCGGTTTCAGAAAGACCCAAGGGCATTGAGAAATGGGGTCAAATTTGTTATAATATTGGTGTCTTCAATGATTAATTAATTTATTTTATTTATGAATTGTTGACTCGTCCTCCCCAATTTATTTGGGAAGAACTAGCAAAGTAGCCATCCTCACGGTTGGCTATTTTGCTATCTACCCATGTTTTTGTATGTTGGATTTTTGTTGAGTTCTTATTCGACCTCACCCCCGGCCCCTCTCCTGTGAGCAGGAGAGGGGAGCTTTGCAATTGGCATAGTTCCCCCTCTCCTCAGCAGAGGAGAGGGGGTTAGGGGGTGAGGTCAGGATGAGGGTTTATTATGTAATCTCCCTCACAGATACAAATTTAGTCAGACAGTATCATTGCAGTTGCAATGCAAGTCGCATACACAGCATCAGATTTATCGGTGGGTAGATTGTTGAGTGATAGCCCCTCACCCTACCCTCTCCCCCTTCTGAGGGGGAGAGGAGATATGGAAAAATGGCAGTATATTTGTTCTCTTTCTTTGCATTATGCGTGACACATCAAGTAATTCTTTATATTATTTCACTGTGCCCCGCCCACCACTTTGGTATCTGAAGAGTGTTGAACTCTTCACTGGAATAAGCGAGGAGGAAATGCACGAATTGGTGTCCGGCGTTATAGATAAGCAGATGGATAAGAAAGAGTTTATCTACACTCCCCAGGATCTTGTGGAGAATGTTTATGTACTCAAAGAAGGAGAGGTGACACTATACAAGTCGGTCGACGGCAAAAGAGTAGTTCTAGATATCCTCAAGCCAGGTTCAGTCTTTGGAAATATTGGATTCGATGCGGAAGGGTCAGACAGACATTATGCCGAGATTACAGAGAAGGCATACATCTGTACGCTTCCATCCAGTTACTTTCTTCAAATTCTAAAAAAGCGTCCCGAGGTTGCACTCAGGGCTCTGAAAGTTCTAAGCAAACGCTTGTCCCAATATGAAGCGCAAATAAAAGCACTCTCTACTCTTCAGGCAAAGGATAGGATCCTTGCAACAGTCAGACTCGTCAATCAGAAAGACTCCGAAAGCATTCTGCCAGACGTACTCAAACGTCCAACTAAGATAACACATGAAAAGCTTGGGAATATGACTGGGCTCACGCGCGAAACAGTTACCAAGCAATTAAATGAATTAGAGAAAGCCGGAATGATCCGCATCAATCGCAAGCAAATTCACCTGACTGAAAGCGGGGTCAGGGAAGTTATGGAGATTGGGTAATTGATTATTAAGTCAAAGATTATCTAAGCGATGTGAAAAGGATCACAGAAAAGTGCATTTAAGAGTATTATCTTGAGGACATGGAAAGACGATCGATCATAATTGTGCTGGTTATACTGATTATCCCCGGAGTGTTAGTCGCTCGTGACTGGGATGATATTAAATTACGTCTGACTAGAATTTGGGGCCTTGGAACCATAGAAAACAATCCTCTGCTTCCGAGTTTGGATAAAGATCTTAAGTCAGTTGAAAAAAATAATTCCAGAATAGATTTGGATGACTTACTTTCCGGAGGCCCTCCAAAAGACGGCATACCTTCGGTTGACGATCCAAAATTCGAGTCAGCTAAGGATTCTCCATTCGAAGACGACGAATTAATACTTGGAGTTGTAATCAATGATGAAGCCAAAGCTTATCCTTATGGAATCTTAAACTAGCACGAGATTGTTAACGACGAAGTCGGAGGAATACCAGTTAGCATCACGTATTGTCCGCTCTGTGATACGGGAATCGTTTATGATCGCAGTCTAAAAGGTCAGGCAACTACCTTCGGAGTCAGCGGTAAGCTATTCCAATCATGCTTGGTAATGTACGACAGAGCCTCGGATACTCTTTGGAGCCAGCCGTGGGGGATGGGAGTAGTTGGTGAACAAGTTAATGAAGAACTTAAGCGATATCCTGCAACCAGAACTACTCTCGGTTCTTGGGTCAAAGAGAATCCAAACACAATGGTCATGACAATTGATACGGGACATGATCGTGATTACTTCAGATACCCATACGGAACTTACTACACCAATGATGATTTGATATTCCCGGTAAGAAACTCAGAAAAAGTTCAGGGCCAAATAAAAGATATTGTTTCTTATTACTGGGAACAGAATTCCCAAACTCCAGTTAATGAGTTTTCTGGAATACATTTGGGAATAAGATGGAAAGATGTTGAGGAGCTGGGAAGTTTAGTTAAAAAAATAGGAGATCGAACAGTTGCAGTGCGATGGGATGATGAGCTTCAATCAGTTAGAATGTACGAAGAAAACAATGAGCTTCCAGCTTCAGCCGCATTTTCATTTGTTTACCCCGCATTCTTCCAATGAAAACCAAAGCAATCCTCAAAATCATCAGCGCTCCGGTAGTCTTCGCGTCCTTGTGCTGTTTAAGTCCGGTAATCTTAGTTTTGGTCGGAGTGAGCACCGTCAGCTTCGCAAGCTCACTTGCAGATACTCTTTATGGCACTTACAAATGGGTATTTAGATCGATTGGATTGTTAGCTTTGATTGCGAGCCTTGTTATCTACTTCAGGCACAAAGGAGTATGTACTTTAGATCAAGCCAAAAGACGTAAGAATGAAATTATCAATACAGCCCTCGTAACTCTGCTTGTCGGAATAATTGGCTACGTCATCTTTTTGTATGGAGTAGTGGAGATAATCGGAGTATCTTTGGGTATTTGGGGGTGAATAAAAACTAGACCGATACCTTTTCTAGTTTTGCCTGATGTTTTCCAAGCATAACTATTGAAGCATCCAGGTCTTCTTGAATAGCTTGTCTGTGTTTTCTGGCATCTTCAAATCCTCGATCCACTTTCTTTTCTAGGGTATCTATTTTTCCATTAAGCTCAAATTTAACCTCCTTAAGCTCAGATTTAATGTCTAGTATGAGTTCTAGTAACTCAGCTTTCATACCTTGCATATGTTCCAGAAGCACTTTGTTGGTTATGTCATCTGCCATGGATCGTGAAGTCTAGTGTTTGTTTAGCAAATACTCAAGTAATATCTTTTAAGTAAGTGCTTTTCAAATTAACAGGATATTTGTACAATTCTTCCACCTTATGCGGGCGTCGTATAATGGTTATTACCCTAGGTTTCCAACCTAGAGACGGCGGTTCGATTCCGCTCGCCCGCTCCAACAAGATTCAACACTCCGAATAACGTCAGATTCTACTTCACTTAGCGGTTTTGCGAGGGTTTTTCTCAGTTGTATATCACCCAGAATGGACTGTGTCTCCTTCATGCACTCAGTAAACGAGGAATATGGCTCTCTGACGCGGAAATCTAGCTCTCCATCTATCAGTTGTATAACCTGACCGATGCGGTGCAGGATTTCCAGCCTCTTGTCTCTGCCACTCTCCGCAAAACGCTCTTTGAGTTTTAGTGTGAAGTTGAGTTCATCCACAATGTCATCTGTCCACTGCTTGGCAGAAGCATCAAAGTCATCCACAAGATTTTTGAGTCTCTGCTGTTCTGTTCGTAGCTTTTTCAGCTTCTCAGTGAAGATCTCCTCAGGCAGCCTTGTTGTCTCACTAAGCTGACGATCTACAAGCGTATCAATCTTCTTAACGGTTTCCTTATAGCTCCCCTGATTGTTGTTCAGTACAGCTTCCAATACGCTTCCTGACGGACACGGTCCAGGTATTGCAGCTCAGTCTCCACCGCTTCCTGCGGTTGGTCTTTCTTGATGAGGGCAAGTGTAGAAGGCACTTCCAAATTGTATCTAAATTCTTAGGAGAGGTGTCTCATGGACAGAAACTCCTAGGAAAAGGAATTGTACGGTCTCCACGTATCAATTTACCTCTGAATGGCTCCTTGAAGCTGCATTGAGCAGTCCTGACGCATAGAGCATCCTCCTTGAAGCACCATCAAGCTCTGGTATAAGTTTCTCCAAAGCTGGATCAAATTTTTTCCAATCAAACTCAGCATTCTCTTTGTCTCCCTCGGTGGCAGCAAACTTAGCTCTCTGCCAGCTATCTGTTATCTGACTGTCCACTTGCCCCGTATGAGCACCGCTTAGTATCCCTAACTTACTCGCTAATGCGTGGGTTTGATGTGTGACATCAAACGAATCTCCCCAAGCCCACATTCCTCCTGATTTGACCGAAAACCCCTTTTCTGAAATAGCATGATTGGTTGCAATGCGGCTTATATGTCCAACCAACTTAGCACCTACCTCCTCAGCCAGCTCATTTGCAGCTTTTGATACTGCACTGTCTTGATCGCCACTTGTTACACAATCTTTCATTCCAGCCTCAACGAGGAGGTCTTGTAACACCTCACTGATAGAAGGCACATCATCAGAGCTTTCATCACCTATGCAATCAATCAATTTTAGTAAAATCGCAGGTGTGTGCTGCCTATTTGAATCGTCATAAAAATAGTCTCCGAGATGCTGTGTCGCAGCTTCACAATCAAAGTCATCTCTGGCTTTACCAAAGTCTAATTGGAAGTAATCAAAGACTGTACTCTCAATATCACGATCAAGAGCACCTTCCTCACGACCATGAGTTAGCATTTCCCTTGTTTCCTTCAAATCTCTGAGGCCGAAACCCTCTGATTTGAATTCCACAGTATCACCTTTACTCTGAAAGAGTGTTTCCCCTGTATCACCTGCTGGTGCTATAAGAACCGCATTTGAAAATTCTAGCGATTCACCAGGATTGCATGTCCAGTATGTATCAACTGTATTGAGAACGGCTGGCACATCGTTTGACTGCACCATGTCATTGAAAGGAGACACCAATACATATCCTGCCCCCTCCCAAGAGCCATACATGTGACTCTCAACCTTGTGATTGAGGGTAGTGTGGATTGAATTTCTCGGTACATTTCCTTTGGTGGCATCAAATGTAGTACGCACTGCAAACTTTCCATCCCCTTGATTCTCTGGCTTGTATTGGGTTGCATGGACAACACAGAGTTCCTCTGGGTTTAGTGGCTCAGCCTCTGACCGATCTAGCGACTGCTCTCTGGCTTGATGCTCTCTTTGTTGCTGCTCAAAGTAACGCAAGGACTCTACTTTGTTTGCAACTGCGTTCTGTGCATCTTTGTCGCCCAATAGAGCAAGCACTACGAGTGCCTCACCATCACATGTTGGTTTTCCTTCAAACTCCCCATACTCCAAATAGTCACATGCTGTGATAGCATCAATGATGGCTAAGGCTCTTTCGCTGTATTTTCCCTCGGCAAGTTCGCC